>NZ_JACBGN010000235.1 GCF_013401435.1 Streptomyces sp. BR123 | reverse complement strand
CCCCTGCCGCCCCTGCCGCCCCTGTCTCTGAGGCTTCTGCTGCTTCCGCGGCCTCTGCCGCCGCCTCGGATGCCCCGGGCCGGGCCGTCGGCCCTGTCGCTGGAGCGCCTGCGGCTTCCACCGCGGAGGGCGGGGAGCGTCGGGGTCCGCGGTGCGGGCCGGGGCCCTCCGCACCCGACCGGGCCCCGGCCGTACCGGCCCGGGCAGGCATGCACCTCGACCACGCCCTCGCCGCCTGCACGCGCTCCGCCCTGCCCGGCAGCGCGGCCCCCTGCTTCGTACCCGGGCCGCCCTGCGGGGCGCGCGGGCCCGACCGGCCGGCAGCGGGGCCTGCGGAGCTGTCCGTGATGCGGGTGTAGGAGGGCTGGCCGCCCGCCGGTCCGCCGCCCGCTTCCCTCTTCTTCGCACAGCTCTGGAGCAGCCGCATGCCCGCTTCCTCTTCCTCTTCCTCTTCCTCTCCCCGCAACGGTTCTTCCTCCCGTTCCGGTTCCTCCCGCAAGGCCCTGCTGGTCTGCGGCGCCGTCGCGGTCGCCGCCGGGCTCATGGGGCTGGTGTCCTGGCAGGCCACCACCCTGGACAAGGACCCCGCGCGCACCTCCTCCGCCTCGCAGCAGCCGACCGCCGGCGCCGATCCCGCCGCCGGCCTGGCCGGGCTCGCCCGGCGCGACGCGGGCGACAAGCTGGCCCTCGGCCGTGCCGACGCCCCCGTCGTGCTCATCGAGTACTCCGACTTCAAGTGCGGTTACTGCGGGAAGTTCGCCCGTGACACCGAGCCCGAGCTGATCAGGAAGTACGTCGAGAACGGCACCCTGCGCATCGAGTGGCGCAACTTCCCGATCTTCGGCGCCGAGTCCGAGGCCGCGGCCAAGGCGGCCTGGGCCGCGGGTCAGCAGGACCGGTTCCGGCAGTTCCACGAGGCCGCGTACGCCCCGGGGGCCAAGGAGAAGGGCTTCGGCGAGGAGCGGCTGCTGGAGCTGGCCCGGGAGGCGGGGGTCCCGGACCTGGAGCGGTTCCGGCAGGACATGGCCGGGGAGGCCGCCGCGGCCGCCCTGGCGAAGGACCGGGAGGAGGGCTACGGCCTCGGCGTCAGCTCCACCCCGTCCTTCCTGGTGGGCGGTAGGCCGATCGCGGGCGCCCAGCCGTACGGGGCCTTCGCCGCCGCGATCGACCAGGCCGCTGCGAAGGCCCGGTCCGCGGCGGGCGCCGGGACCACCGGGGCCGGTGCGGGGTCGGGCCGGTGACGGACATCGGCTACCTGGCGGCCCTGCTCGGCGGGTTGCTGGCGCTGCTCAGCCCCTGCAGCGCGCTGCTGCTGCCGGCGTTCTTCGCGTACTCGATCGCCTCCCCGTCGCGGCTGCTCGCCCGGACCGGGATCTTCTACGCCGGCCTGGCGACCACTCTCGTTCCGCTGGGCGCTGCGTCCTCGACCGCCGGGCGGTTCTTCCACGGCCACCGCGAGGGGCTGGTGCTGGCCGGCGGTTCGCTGATCATCGTGCTGGGGCTGGCGCAGATCCTGGGGCTGGGCTTCGCCTCGCGGCGGCTCTCGGAGCTGGCCGGGCGGATCCGGCCGGCGACGGCCGTGTCGGTGTACGCGCTGGGCGCGGTCTACGGGCTGGCCGGGTTCTGCGCCGGCCCGATCCTGGGCAGCGTCCTGACGGTGGCGGCGGTCGGCGGCAGCCCGGTGTACGGGGGCCTGCTGCTGGCCGTGTACGCGCTGGGGATGGCCGTACCGCTGTTCGTGCTGGCGCTGCTGTGGGAGCGGTTCGACCTGGGGCGGCGGCGCTGGCTGCGCGGGCGCACCGTCCGGGCGGGCCGGCTGGAGCTGCACACGACCTCGCTGCTGTCCGGACTGTTCTTCATCGTCCTGGGCGTGCTGTTCCTGGCGTACGACGGGGCGAGCGCGCTGCCCGGGCTGCTGGACGTGGAGGACTCGTACGCGGTGGAGCAGCGGGTCCGGGCGGTCGCGGACGCGGTGCCGGACTGGGCGCTGCTGGGTCTGATGGCCGCCGGGGCGGCGGTGGCCGCCCTGGTGCGCACGCGCCGCGGCGCCCGGGCGGAGGAGGAGGTGCCGGAGTAACGCGGAAGGCCCCGTCCATCGGACGGGGCCTTCCTGTTGTGGCTGGGGCCGGGGTCGAACCGGCGACCTATCGCTTTTCAGGCGATCGCTCGTACCAACTGAGCTACCCAGCCACGAGACCGTTTCCGGCCTCAGCGATCCTGACGGGACTTGAACCCGCGACCTCCACCTTGACAGGGTGGCGAGCTAACCAACTGCTCCACAGGACCATGCAGTGTGCGAGAACAAGTCTTGCACACGGTAATGCGTACCCCCAACGGGATTCGAACCCGTGCTACCGCCTTGAAAGGGCGGCGTCCTGGGCCACTAGACGATGAGGGCTAAAGGCCCGCCGGGGCGCTTTCCAGCGCGTCGGGGACGTGAGAAGCATATGGGATGCGGGGAGGTATCGCCAAAACGGTTTCTCCCCCACACGTGGGAGGCGCCCCGGCCGGGGGGAGAATGACCGGGTGCTGGAGATGACACGCGAGGAGTTCGAGGAGCTTGTTTCCGAGGCGCTGGACCGCATCCCGCCGGAGCTGACGCGGCTGATGGACAACGTCGCGGTCTTCGTCGAGGACGAGCCCCCCGCGGACGACCCGGAGCTGCTGGGCCTGTACGAGGGGACCCCGCTGACGGACCGCGGCGAGTGGTACGCCGGGGTGCTGCCCGACCGGATCACCATCTACCGGAACCCCACCCTGCGGATGTGCGAGGACCGCGAGGACGTGATCGCCGAGACGGAGATCACCGTGGTCCACGAGATCGCCCACCACTTCGGGATCGACGACGCCCGGCTGCACGCCCTGGGTTACGGGTGACCCGCCCCGTCGAGGGGGCGGAGGCGATCGACCCGGACGTCGACCTGCACGTCCCCGCACAGCGCGCCGAGCCGCAGGGTCCCGTGCTGGCGGCCGTCGCGGCCGGCGGGGCTCTCGGGTCGGCGGCGCGCTACGGGGTGGAACTCCTGTGGCCGGCCGGGCCGGGGGCGTTCCCGTGGGCCGTGTTCTGGACCAACGCGGCCGGATGCCTGCTGATCGGCGTCCTGATGGCGCTGATCGGTGAGGGCGGACGCACCTCCCCGCACCCGCTGCTGCGGCCCTTCGTCGGGGTGGGGGTGCTGGGCGGGTTCACCACCTTCTCCACGTACGCGGCGGGCTTCGCGCGGCTGCTGGACGAGGGCGAGGCGGAGCGTGCGCTGGCGTACGCCGGGCTCACGGTGGCCGCGGCGCTGGGAGCGGTCTGGGCCGGGGCGTCGGCGATGCGGCTGGCGGTACGGACGCGCGCCCGGACACGGACGCGGGAGCGGGGGCGCGGGTGAACTGGCTGCTGGTGGTGGCGGGCGGGGCCGTCGGGGCGCCGCTGCGGTACCTGACGGACCGTGCGGTGCAGGCGCGGCACGACGCGGTGTTCCCCTGGGGGACGTTCGTGGTGAACGCGGCCGCGTGCCTGCTGCTCGGGGTGCTGGCGGGGGCGGCGCTGGCCGGCGCGGCGTCCTCGCGGTGGAGCCTGCTCCTGGGGACCGGGTTGTGCGGGGCGCTGGGCACCTACTCGACGTTCTCGTACGAGACGCTGCGGCTGGCCGAGACGGGCCGTCGGTTCCTGGCGGGGGCGAACGTGGCGGCGTCGGTGCTGGCAGGACTGGGCGCGGTGGTGCTCGGGTCGCAGGTGGCACGGCAGTTGTTCGCCTGAGCGCGCGGCCCGGCCCGCCGCGTCCGCCGGAGTCCTCCGGGGTTCGCCGGGGTCCTTCGGGGTTGCCGGGGTTCGCCCGGACGGGTGGCGGATTGCGGACAGCCGGTGTCCCCAAGGGCGTGTCTCTTATGGCGCAAAGGGAGTTGGGCATATTGACCCGCTGCTCCGCGGACCGACTGCCCACCCGGAGGTGCCCCGTGCGCCAGTTGTCCGCTTCCCTCCGACTGGCCGTCACCGCTTTCGCGGTCGCGGCCACCGCGGGCTGCATGAGCGTCGGCGCGGACGCCGCCGCGCCCGGTCCGTCCTCCCCGGTGGACCGCAAGTCCGCGGCCGAGGCCGGCGGGGGCGCCGGTGCCGGGCGGAGCGCCGGGGTCCACGGCACCGGCCACGGGGCGAAGGCCGGTGTGGCGGCCTCCGAAGGCAAGGCCGCCGAGGAGGGCAAGGCCTCCGGCGCGACCGGGGCCTCACCCAGCCCGGGCGCGCCCGCAGGGCGGGCGGGTGCGCCCTCGCCGTCGGCCGGGCCGGGCGGCGGGGCCGGGGGCCAGGGGCCCCAGCGGCCGCCGTCCGGAGGAGGCGGAAACAGTGGTTCCGGCGATTCGCCCGCCAGTCCTCCGGCCCAGTCGCCGACTCCGCAGCCGCCCGTGTCCTCCCCCACGCCGCCCACCCCGACGGTGCCGCCGCAGCCTGAGCCCAGCGTCTCCACCACCGTGTAGCGCGGGGCGCCCGGGCCCGGCGGGCGGCAGGCGATCCGAATCGCCGCAGGTCAGGACCGATCGGGCAGGAGCGACTTGCCATACCCCCGGAAGGGTGCGTATGGTTATAGATCGTTTGATCCCATTGCCCGGCGCCGATCCGAAGCGCGCCGTGTGGCGCGTACTCTCCCTAGCCGTGGCTGACCGCATCGAGGCGGTCGATTTGCGATTCACGGAGTTTGGGCGCGTGCCGAGACTCCGGAAGGTTTCGCATTTCGCATGTCCATTTCCAGTTCTGACCGTGCCGTCATGCCCGAGAACGACTCGAACGAGATCGTCGACGCCGTCGAGGCCCTTGTCGTGACCGAGGCCATGGAGGCCGCCGAGGCCGACGAGATCATCGAGGCCCTTGAGGCCGACGTGGCCGACGTCGAGGACGACTCCGACGACGACGCCGCCGACTCCGAGCCGCAGGTCACCTTCGCGGACCTCGGCCTGCCCGAGGGCGTCGTGCGCAAGCTCGCGCAGAACGGTGTCACCAACCCGTTCCCGATCCAGGCCGCGACCATCCCGGACGCCCTGGCCGGCAAGGACATCCTCGGCCGCGGACGCACCGGCTCCGGCAAGACCCTCTCCTTCGGCCTGCCCACCCTGGCGCGCCTCGCCGGTGGCTACACCGAGAAGAAGAAGCCCCGCGCGGTCATCCTCACCCCGACCCGCGAGCTCGCCATGCAGGTCGCCGACGCCCTCCAGCCGTACGGCGACGTCCTCGGCCTGAAGATGAAGGTCGTCTGCGGCGGCACCTCCATGGGCAACCAGATCTACGCCCTGGAGCGCGGTGTCGACATCCTCGTCGCCACCCCCGGCCGACTGCGCGACATCATCAACCGCGGCGCCTGCTCCCTGGAGGACGTCCAGGTCTCGGTCCTCGACGAGGCCGACCAGATGTCCGACCTGGGCTTCCTGCCCGAGGTCACCGAGCTGCTCGACCAGGTCCCGGCCGGCGGCCAGCGCATGCTCTTCTCCGCCACCATGGAGAACGAGATCGCGACCCTGGTCGACCGCTACCTGTCCGACCCGGTCAGCCACGAGGTCGACAGCGCCCAGGGCAACGTCACGACCATGACGCACCACGTCCTCGTCGTGAAGCCGAAGGACAAGGCGCCGGTCACCGCCGCCATCGCCGCCCGCAAGGGCCGCACCATCATCTTCGTCCGCACCCAGCTGGGCGCCGACCGCATCGCCGAGCAGCTCGTCGAGGCCGGCGTGAAGGCGGACGCGCTGCACGGCGGCATGACGCAGGGCGCCCGTACCCGCGTCCTCGCGGACTTCAAGGACGGCCACGTCAACGCACTCGTCGCCACCGACGTCGCCGCCCGCGGCATCCACGTCGACGGCATCGACCTGGTCCTCAACGTGGACCCGGCCGGCGACCACAAGGACTACCTGCACCGCTCGGGCCGCACCGCCCGCGCCGGCAAGTCCGGTGTCGTGGTCTCCCTGGCGCTCCCCCACCAGCGCCGCCAGATCTTCCGCCTGATGGAAGACGCGGGCGTCGAGGCCTCGCGCCACATCGTCCAGGGCGCCGGCGCCTTCGACCCGGAGGTCGCCGAGATCACCGGCGCCCGTTCGCTGACCGAGGTCCAGGCCGACTCCGCGAACAACGCCGCCAAGCAGGCCGAGCGCGAGGTCGCCGAGCTGACCCGCCGCCTGGAGCGCATGACGCGCCGCGCCGCCGAACTCCGCGAGGAGGCCGACCGCCTGGTCGCCCGCTCCGCCCGCGAGCGCGGCGAGGACCCGGACACCGCCGTCTCCGAGGCCTCCGAGGCCGCCGCGGCCGAGGTCGCCGCCCACGTCGCCGCTGCCGCGGCCGCCGAGGAGCGCCAGGCCCGCCGCGAGGAGCGCCGTGACGACCGTGGCGACCGCCGGGACGACCGGGGCGACCGTGGTGGCTTCCGTCGGGACGACAACCGCGGTGACCGTGGCGGCTTCCGCCGCGAGGACCGTCCGTCGTTCAACCGCGACGACCGCCGGGACGACCGGGGCGACCGTGGTGGCTTCCGCCGGGACGACAACCGTGGCGGCTTCCGTCGCGAGGAGCGTCCGTCGTTCAACCGCGACGACCGCGGTGACCGCGGTGACCGTGGTGGCTTCCGTCGGGATGACCGCCGTGACGACAACCGCGGTGACCGTGGCGGCTTCCGCCGCGAGGACCGTCCGTCGTTCAACCGCGACGACCGCCGGGACGACCGGGGCGACCGTGGTGGCTTCCGTCGGGACGACAACCGCGGTGACCGTGGCGGCTTCCGCCGCGAGGAGCGTCCGTCGTTCAACCGCGACGACCGCGGTGACCGCGGTGGCTTCCGTCGGGATGACCGCCGTGACGACAACCGCGGTGACCGTGGCGGCTTCCGCCGCGACGACCGCCCCTCCGGCGGTTTCCGCTCCGGCGCCGGCGACCGCCCGTACGGCCGTCGTGACGACCACCGCCCGTCCGGCTCCTTCGGTACCCGCCGCGACGACAAGCCCCGCTGGAAGCGCAACGGCTGACCTTGCGCCTCCGGTGACCTGACAGGCCGAAAGGGCCCGCCCGAACCTCGTGTCGGGCGGGCCCTTTCGCCTGTCCGGGCGGCCCGGTTCCGGCCGGGTGGGGCACGGATCCGGGAGGATGACGGGGCCGGTCGGTCGATACTCGATCGGCTGGCCGGTGCTCTCCGGCTATGCTCTGGGGTGAGCACGCGAGGGCCATTAGCTCAATTGGCAGAGCAGCGGACTTTTAATCCGTTGGTTGTCGGTTCGAGTCCGACATGGCCTACGGCTCGCAGGGACGAGGAAACCATCCTCTGACCTGCGCTTCAGCGCCCCATCCGATGGCTTCGGGTGGGGCGCTTCGCTGTTTTGGGGGCGTTGGCCCGGTGTCCTGCACCGGCACCGTTCAGGGCCGCGCACGGCCGCCCGGATGCGCCGGCAGGTCCGCCGGCCCGGTGACCTCCCGGAAGGGCTTCAACGCTGCGAGCGTGGCGCCTGCGCGCCTGTTCGGGTGTGCCCGGCGGGAAAGGGGCGTCGGGGCGCGGTCGGCCTGCTCGGAGCGATCTGCGCCCGCCGGTCGGCGTTCTCGGCGGGGACCTCCTCGCTGCACTTGCGGAACGGCAGTCCCCGCAGTTCGCGGCCGGCCGGCCGGCCGGCGACGGGCGGCCCGGGCAGGAAGGGGTGGGAGAGGAAGCCTGCGCGCCCGTTCTCTTTGGCCACGTTGCGCGCCGCTGACCTGCGGATATGTCGGCGGAGCGGGGTTCGGCGCCGTAAATGGGCATGAGCCCCCGCCTGGATGGCGTAAGGTTGTGTTCACCGACGCGGGGTGGAGCAGCTCGGTAGCTCGCTGGGCTCATAACCCAGAGGTCGCAGGTTCAAATCCTGTCCCCGCTACTCAGTACGAAGGCCCGGTTCTTATGGAACCGGGCCTTCGTCGTCCCCGCGTTCATCACGCTGCGTGAGTGAAGTGGCGCTCTCTGCGAGGTCTGTGACGGCCCGTCAAGATACTGATGTGGCTGAAGAGGTGCGTAATCACGCAGCAATTTGCCCGAGTTGACCCACCTCAGTGGGATTAATGCGGGTCAAATGTGGCCACTGTGGCGCCGGTTGGCCGAAACGATCATTCGTGACGGCTTGGAATCATTCCCGTCTGTCTATTACCGTTCGATAACGCAGCGCGGTCGTCCCAGCCGTCGCAAGAGGCGGTGCCCTGCGCGTGCGTGTCCCTGAGGAGTGTGCCCCGGTGGCCTCCAACTTGCCTGCCCGTGAAGGCGTCGAGAACCAGGAGCCGCCGTCCGCCGGCGCCTGGGGCGAGTGGAACCCCACCGAGGACTCGGTGCGCCCCATCCGCGGCAAGCACCGGAACGCCAAGGGCGGCGGGGGACTCGCCCGCAGCTCCACCGTGCTCGGGGTCGGCATCATCGCCGCGGTCGGCGCCGGCGGTATCGCCACGGCCCAGAACCGCCCCCAGGTCCCCATATCCATACCCTCGCTGCCCGGCCTGTCCGACGACGACTCCGGCAAGGACTCCCGCCGGGCCGAGGCGGACGGCAGGGGCGCGAAGGCCGCCTCCGGCGCGCAGTCGCAGGGCCAGGCCGACGCCGGTGAGATCCTGCGCACCCGCATCCTCCAGCAGGCCGAGGCCCAGCAGGAGGCCGTCGACGTCCAGACCCGCGTCCAGGCCGAGCAGGCGGCGCGCGAAGCGGCCGCCGCGGAGGCCAAGACCAAGCGGGAAGAAGCCGAGAAGGCCGCCGAGGAAGCCCGCCTCGCCGCCGAGCAGCAGGCCAAGGAAGCCGCCGAGAAGGCCGCCAAGGAGGCCGCCGAGGCCAAGGCCGAGCAGGAGCAGGCCGCCAAGGCGGCGGCCGGCAGCTACTCCCTGCCGACCTCCTCCTACACGATCACCTCGCACTACGGCGTTGCCGGCTCCATGTGGTCGTCCGGCTACCACACCGGCCTCGACTTCGCCGCCCCCACCGGTACGCCCGTCAAGGCCGTCGCCGCCGGGAAGATCATCTCGGCCGGCTGGTCGGGCGCGTACGGCTACCGGATCGTCCTGCAGCTCGCGGACGGCACGGAGGTCTGGTACTGCCACCTGTCCTCGATGTCCGTCACCTCCGGTGAGGTCGGCGCCGGCGACACCATCGGCCGGGTCGGCGCCACCGGCAACGTCACCGGACCCCATCTCCACCTGGAAGTGCGCAAGGGCGGCTCCACGGTGGACCCGCTGTCGTGGCTCCGGTCCAAGGGCCTGACGCCGTAACCGGACCGCCGAAGACGCCGCTGCGGGCCGCCGGTACGAACCCGCACGCGCCGCCCGGGGCCGGCCGCCGCGGCAGCAGGTCCTCCAGGGCCGCCGCCCGGGCCAGCGCCGGACCGGCCGTCGCCCGGCGCAGCCACAACTGGTGCAGCAGCTCCTGCTCCCGGCCCGCGAACTCCGGGTCCCCGGCCGGGCCGCTCCGGGCCCCGTGCCGCAGCAGGGCGAGCGCGGCCGCGTCCGCCTCGTACCGGGCCACCGCCCGTCCCGCGGCGCGGCCCCCGCTGCGCCGCGCCAGCGCCCGGGCCAGCGAACGGGCCGGCATCGAGACGAGCGCCGGCACCTCGGCCGGGGCCAGCCAGCCCGCGGCCGCGTACACGGCGAGCTCCCCGGCGACCGCCTGCAGCCGGCGGTGCCTTATCTGCACCGCCAGTCCCAGCAGCCCTCCGAACACCGGGACCATCACGCAGCCGTACACCCAGTAGAAGCCGTTCTCGCCGAGCCGCGAGGAGCAGTTCCACAACGCGTGCATGCCCATGGCCAGTGCCAGGCCGAGCAGGGGCGGCCCGGCCCGCAGCAGCCGCGCCCGCGGGTGGCCGGAGGGGACCGCGGCAGCGGCACCGAACCCCAGGCCGGTCAGCACCGTGAACAGAGGGTGCGCGAACGGCGAGAGCACGATCCGGACGAAGAAGGTCGCCGCCGTCACCGAGTCGAGCGCCCCGACCCCGCTCCGCAGGTCCTCCGTGAACGCGTTGCCGAGGTACAGGACGTTCTCGGTGAACGCGAACCCGGTCGCGGTGAACCCGGCGACCACGAACCCGTCCGCCGGGCCCGTGAACTGCCTTCTTCGAAACGAGAACACGAGGAGCAGCGCCGCCGCCTTGGCGCTCTCCTCCACCACCGGCGCGATCACCACCGAACCGAGCCGGTCGGCGTCGTCGGCGTCCGCGGTCGCCGCGGAGATCCACTCCGCGGCGAAGTCGTTGGCCAGTATGGCGATCAGGGCCGCGGTACAGGCCCCCCAGCCGCAGCAGAACAGCAGCTGCACCCAGGGACGGGGCGCGGCCCGGCCCAGCCACCGGAAGGCCGCCATGAGCAGCGGCACCGGCAGCACGGCCAGGCCGAGGCCGACGAGGAACCCGGGGGTTCCGGTCTGCTCCCGAACGAGTTCGAGGATCGTCAGCCCCGATGCGCCCAGCACGGCGAACACGCACGCACGGACACCGACTCGGATCACATGATGACTCTAACGACCCGCTCGGACACGAGGAGTGACCTTCGGGAAGGTCAGACTTTCTCCACGCGCCGGAAGAGCAGGTCGTGTACGACGTGCCCCTTGTCGAGGCCCTGGCCCTCGAAGCGGGTGAGCGGCCGGAAGTCCGGCCGGGGCGCGTAGCCGCCGTCGGGCTGGGTGTTCTCGAACTCCGGGTGCGCGGTGAGCACTTCGAGCATCTGCTCGGCGTAGTTCTCCCAGTCGGTCGCGCAGTGGAGCACCGCGCCGGGCGCCATCCGGGTCGCGGCCAGGTCGAGGAACTCGGGCTGGATCAGGCGGCGCTTGTGATGGCGGGCCTTGGGCCACGGGTCCGGGAAGTAGACGCGGATCCCCTGCAGGCAGGCGGGCGGCAGCATTTCGCGGAGCAGGATGATCGCATCGCCGTTCGCGACGCGGACGTTGGTCAGCCCGTTGCGCTCGGCGAGGGCGAGCAGGTTCCCCTGACCGGGGGTGTGCACGTCCACGGCGAGGATGCCGGTGTCCGGGTCGGCGGCGGCCATCTGCGCGGTCGCCTCGCCCATCCCGAAGCCGATCTCCAGGACGACGGGCAGCCCGTCGAAGAGTCGATCGAGATCGATCGTGTCCCGGCCGTCGATGTCCAGTCCCCAGGTGCCCCAGAGCCGCTGCAGGGCAGCGCCCTGCCCGACCGTGACCCGGCTGCGGCGCGGCTGGAAGCTGCGGATCCGCCGCTCGTGGTGCGAGCCGGCCGGGTCGGGCGCGGGCCCGTCCGGGAACCGCGGCTCGGTGCGCCACTTGGGCGGCACGTAGGAGGACGCCTCCGGCGCGGCTTCCGGAAGGCTGGGCTGGGGCGTAAGGGACTCAGACACAATCCCCGCATTCTACGACCCCCCACCC
>NZ_JACBGN010000234.1 GCF_013401435.1 Streptomyces sp. BR123 | reverse complement strand
CACCCACCCCGCGCCCACGCCGCAGTAAGTGACGAGCGCAACACGCGCCGCGCCCACCCACAGCGACCCGCGGATTCCGCAAGCAAAGCCGGACCCCGGCCCGCGTTTCCAAGGGCGGACCGCACCCCTACCCACCTGTTACGGAAAGCAGACATTTCAACCGCCATCCTGCAGCACGAATTCCGCCGCCGCCCACCCCCCGGCCCCTTAAGCTCCTGTTATGCAGGTGATCCAGTCAACGAAGCTCGCCAATGTCTGCTACGAGATCCGCGGCCCCGTCCTCGAAGAGGCGATGCGGCTCGAAGCAGCAGGTCATCGCATCCTCAAGCTCAACACCGGCAACCCCGCGGCCTTCGGCTTCGACTGCCCGCCGGAGATCCTTGAGGACATGCTCCGCAACCTGGGCAGCGCCCACGGCTACGGGGACGCGAAGGGGCTGCTCTCCGCGCGGCGCGCGGTCATGCAGCACTACCAGACCAAGGGCATCGAGCTGGACGTCGAGGACATCTACCTCGGCAACGGCGCCTCCGAGCTGATCCAGATGGCGATGCAGGCGCTGCTCGACGACGGCGACGAGGTCCTCGTCCCCGCCCCGGACTACCCGCTGTGGACGGCCGCCGTGTCGCTGGCCGGCGGTACCGCCGTGCACTACCGCTGCGACGAGCAGTCCGACTGGATGCCGGACCTGGCCGACATCGAGCGCAAGGTCACCGACCGCACCCGCGCGATGGTCATCATCAACCCGAACAACCCGACCGGCGCCGTCTACGACGACGAGATGCTGCGGGGCCTCACCGACATCGCGCGCCGCCACAACCTGATCGTCTGCTCCGACGAGATCTACGACCGGATCCTGTACGACGGCGCCACGCACACGAACACCGCCGCGATCGCCCCGGACCTGCTGACCCTCACCTTCAACGGGCTCTCCAAGAACTACCGCGTCGCCGGCTACCGCTCCGGCTGGATGGCGGTCTGCGGCCCGAAGAAGCACGCGGCGTCCTACATCGAGGGCCTGACGATCCTGGCCAACATGCGCCTGTGCGCGAACATGCCCTCGCAGCACGCCGTGGCCACGGCGCTGGGCGGGCGGCAGTCCATCGAGGACCTGGTGCTGCCGGGCGGGCGGCTGCTGGAGCAGCGGGACACCGCGTACGACCTGCTCACCCAGATCCCGGGCATCACCTGCGTGAAGCCGAAGGGCGCGCTGTACCTGTTCCCGAGGCTCGACCCGGCCGTCTACAAGATCAAGGACGACCGGCAGATGGTCCTGGACCTGCTGCGGGCCGAGAAGATCATGGTGGTGCACGGTACGGGCTTCAACTGGAACGAGCCGGACCACTTCCGCATCGTGACCCTGCCGAACGCGACGGACCTCGCGGACGCGGTGACGCGGATCGGCAACTTCCTGGACGGTTACGGCCAGCCGTAACCGTCGGCTGCGAGCAGCAGCAACCGACAAGTGGGGCCGGCCGCGACCCACGGGTGCGACCGGCCGGAATCCACGGGTGCGACCAGCCGCAACCCGCAGGAGCGACCAGCCGCAATCACCGCCCCCCGCGCGCCCCACGTGGCACCCGGCCCGGAGCCTGCGCGACCCCGGGCCGGGGCCGGTCAGCGGCGCCCGGCCAGGTCCCGGGAAGCCGGGTCCGGGTCGAGGGCGGCGGCGTGCGCGTCCATCCGCTCGGCGGCGAGGATCGCGACGGTGGTGTCGGCACGGGACGCGGCCACGACGAGCGCCCGGCCGGCGAGGTCGTGGGCGCGCCGGTGGAGGGCGGCCGGGTCCGCCTCCAGCGCCCGGGGCGCACGGACGGGCTCGCTGCCGCGCAGGCGCGCGACCTGGGCGGCGATCCGGGCCCCCTCGCCGTCGAGGCCCAGCTGGTCGGTGACGGTGAGCAGGGCGGAGAGGTGGCCGGCGAGCTGGTGGTCCAGTGCTTCGGCCCGAGTGCTGTGCGGGTAGCTGCCGTGGCTGCCGGCGGGGTGGCCGCCCACACGGTGGACGGCCGGCTTGGTCCGGATCGGCTCGTACATGAGGTGGCCTCCTGCGGTCAGGAGACCATCCTACATTGGATTCATTCTAAAACTGAGTCCGATCCTGACAGACTCCGCGTGGATGCCCTCACGCTCTCTCACGGCCCCGGCGCGGGCGCTGCCGGCGTGGGCTCCGCACGTGTGAACTCCGCCGCGGCCACCCCGCACCACGGCACCGCCGCCGCCTGCCACACCGGCCCGACCGCCTCCCCGCGCTCCACCGCCCCGGGGGCCACCCCGGGCACCTTCACCAGCGCCTGCGCCGCACGCCCGCCCGGCACCGGCTCGGCCTGCTCCCGGAACTCGACCGTGACGACGTACGCGCCGACGCCCCCGGGTCGGCCCGCCGCTTCCACGGCCGCCACCACCCGCCGGCTCGCCGCGTCGACCCTGCACCCGGTGACCCGGACGTCCGCCGTCGCGGCCCGGGGCGGCGGCGCACCGCCCGAGCCGTCGCCGGCCCACACGTACAGGCCCAGCGGGGCGAACACCAGCAGGGCGGCCACCGCCGACAGGCCGACTGCCCATCCCTGCCACTTCAACGCGCTACCGCTCACGCTCACGGCCATGCCCCGATCCTGACGGCCGACCGCCCCCGCTGCCAGCACCGGCGGATTCATACGGCATTTCGAACCGGGACGGCCTGGTCAGCCGGTGTTCACCCGACTCCTCGCGGAATGCGGGCTTCCGGTGGCGGCGGCAGCGGGTGACGGCGGACCTGCACGAGACGGAGGCGGCCCGCCGCCCGCGAGACGGAGGCGGCCCGCCGCAGCCGACAAAGCAAACGCACACGGCCTGCCCGGAGGAGCGCGGACGCTCCTGACAGGCAGGCCGTGGCTGCGGTGGGAACCGCTTGGTCGGGGGCTCCCACTACGGTGGGAAACCGCTTGGTCGGGGGCTCCCACATCTTCGGGCCCTGTCCGGCAGGGCGGCCCTGTCGGACAGGGCGGTCATGCCGGACAGAGCGGTTTTTCGTCAGCCCAGGCGCTCGACCAGGGCGTGGTACTGGTCCCACAGCTCCTTCGGCGTGTGCGTGCCGTAGGTGTTGAGGTGCTCGGGGACGAGGGCGGCCTCCTCGCGCCAGACCTCCTTGTCGACGGTCAGGAGGAAGTCGAGGTCCTCGTCGGCGATGTCGAGGCCTTCGAGGTCGAGGGAGGCCTTGGTCGGCAGGATGCCGATCGGGGTCTCGACGCCCTCGGCGGTGCCGTCGAGGCGGCCGACGATCCACTTCAGGACGCGGCTGTTCTCGCCGAAGCCCGGCCACACGAACTTGCCCGCGTCGTTCTTGCGGAACCAGTTCACGTAGTAGATCTTCGGGAGCTTCGCGGGGTCCGCGGAGGCGCCGACCTTGATCCAGTGGGCCATGTAGTCGCCCATGTTGTAGCCGCAGAACGGCAGCATGGCGAACGGGTCGCGGCGCAGTTCGCCGACCTTGCCCTCGGCGGCGGCGGTCTTCTCGGAGGCGATGTTCGAGCCGATGAAGACGCCGTGGTTCCAGTCGAAGGACTCGGTGACCAGCGGGACGGCGGAGGCGCGGCGGCCGCCGAAGAGGATCGCGGAGATCGGGACGCCCTTGGGGTCCTCCCACTCGGGGGCGATCGTCGGGCACTGGGCGGCCGGGACGGCGAAGCGGGCGTTCGGGTGGGCGGCCGGGGTCTCGGACGCCGGGGTCCAGGGGTTGCCCTTCCAGTCGATCAGCTCGGCCGGGGGCTCCTCGGTCATGCCCTCCCACCAGACGTCGCCGCCGTCCGGGGTCAGCGCGACGTTGGTGAAGACGGTGTTGGCGTACATCGTCTTCATGGCGTTGGCGTTGGTGTGCGCACCGGTGCCGGGGGCGACACCGAAGAAGCCGGCCTCGGGGTTGATCGCGTAGAGGCGGCCGTCCTCACCGAAGCGCATCCAGGCGATGTCGTCGCCGATCGTCTCGACCGTCCAGCCGGGAACGGTCGGCTCCAGCATGGCCAGGTTCGTCTTGCCGCAGGCCGACGGGAACGCTGCGGCAACGTACTTGGGCTCGCCCTCGCCGGCCGGCGGGGTGAGCTTGAGGATCAGCATGTGCTCGGCCAGCCAGCCCTCGTCGCGCGCCATGACCGACGCGATGCGCAGGGCGTAGCACTTCTTGCCGAGCAGGGCGTTGCCGCCGTAGCCCGAGCCGAAGGACCAGATCTCGCGGGTCTCCGGGAAGTGCGAGATGTACTTGGTGGTGTTGCAGGGCCACGGCACGTCGGCCTCGCCCTCGGCGAGCGGAGCGCCGAGGGTGTGGACGGCCTTGACGAAGAACCCGTCGGTGCCGAGCTCGTCGAGGACGGCCTTGCCCATGCGGGTCATGGTGCGCATGGCGACCGCGACGTAGGCGGAGTCGGTGATCTCGACGCCGATCGCGGACAGCTCGGAGCCCAGGGGGCCCATGCAGAACGGGACGACGTACATCGTCCGGCCCTTCATGGAGCCGCGGAAGATGCCCTTCTCTCCCGCGAAGATGTCCTTCATCTCCGCAGGGGCCATCCAGTGGTTGGTCGGGCCGGCGTCCTCTTCCTTCTCGGAGCAGATGAAGGTCCGGTCCTCGACGCGCGCGACGTCGGACGGGTCGGAGGCGGCGTAGTACGAGTTCGGGCGCTTCGACTCGTCGAGCTTCTTGAAGGTGCCCTTGGCGACGAGCTCCCCGCACAGGCGCTCGTACTCGGCCTCGGAACCGTCGCACCAGACGACACTGTCGGGCTCGGTGATCGCCGCGATCTCGTCGACCCAGGCGATCAGGTCCTTGTGGTTCGTCGGTACGGAAGTGGGAGCCGCGTTGTCGCGCGCCACGATTGCTCCTTGTTGAGGGGTTTGTTTGGTGTATGCCCCGTGGGGGCTGCGACCCGGACGCTTCGCGCTCTGCTCATCCGGTGCCGACCGCACTCATCTGATCATCCGGTGCATGTGCGCATATGTCCAGAGGGCCTCTCACGTGAGCATCGCCACTCCCGTCAATCTTCCGTAAAGCAGACTGCCGAAAACCTACGGACCCGTAGGTAGCATGATGACCATGACTTCTGACGCCGCAGTCGCGCCGGAGGCCGCCGCCGGGCCGGCCGCCACAGCAGCACCGGAGGCCAAGCCGCTCATGCGCGGCTGGCTGCACGCCGGAATGTTTCCCGCCGTGGTCGTCGCGGGCCTGGCGCTCATGGCCTTCACGGACTCGGCCGAGGCGCGGATCGCCTGCGGGGTCTACATCCTGACGGCCTGCCTGCTGTTCGGCATCAGCGCCGTGTACCACCGCGGCACCTGGGGCCCGCGGGGCGAGGCGATCCTGCGCCGCCTCGACCACGCCAACATTTTTCTGATCATCGCAGGGACGTATACCCCGCTCACCGTGATCCTCCTCCCGCCCTCCACCGGACGGACGCTGCTGTGGGCGGTCTGGCTCGCGGCCGCCGCCGGGATCGCCTTCCGGGTCTTCTGGGTCGGCGCCCCGCGCTGGCTCTACACCCCCTGCTACATCGCGATGGGCTGGGCCGCCGTCTTCTTCCTGCCCGACTTCCTGCGCACCGGCGGCATCGCCGTCCTGGTGCTGGTCGTCGTCGGCGGGCTGCTGTACAGCGCGGGAGGGGTCATCTACGGCATCAAGCGCCCCAACCCCTCCCCGCGCTTCTTCGGCTTCCACGAGGTCTTCCACTCGCTGACGCTCGCGGCGTTCGTCGCGCACTACGTCGGCATCTCGCTCGCCGCCTACCGGCACTGAGCGGACGGCCCGCCCTCCGGGCGGGTGGGGCACCGGGACCACCGCCCCTGAAGGGGCGCGGGGAACGGCGCGACCGGCCGCTACGGGTCGGCACCGGCCGCGACGGGCCGGCAGACGATCGCCGGCCCGTCGCGGAGCTTCCTGTGGAGCGCCCACACTTCCCGCGGAGCGCCCACACTTCCTGCGGAGCGCTCACTTCCTGCGGAGCGCTCAGCAGGCCCGGCCGTCGCCGTCCGGGTCCAGGCGCAGCGGGTCGCTGCCGTGGACCTTCATCCGCTTCGGGTACCGGTGGGATTCCAGCCAGGCGCAGCGCGCCTGCGCGGTCTCCTGCACCCCCTCCGGGAAGCGGGTCGGGACGCACTGGTTGACGGTGCCGTAGTGCCGGTCGCAGCCGGCGACGCTCGGCGGCACCGGGACCGAGTCCCGCTTGCCCGGGTTCTGCTTCGGCGCGGCCTGCGGCGCGTCGGCGAAGTCGTGGACGTGTGGCGACGGGGCCTCGTCCGCGGCCGCGAGGGCCGACGGGCCGCCCAGGTGCACCCAGGTCGCCACCGACGGGACGCCGTTCGCATCGACCCCGAAGAGCATGTACCAGCCGGGCGGCGCCAGGTTCGGGTTGCTGGTGACGTTGAGGTCGACGGTGGTGTCGTTGACCACGCTCAGCGGCAGGTCCACGAACCGCTGGTTGGGGTCGGAGGAGTGGGTGACCGCGGCCGGGCGGATCAGCTCCGCCTTGGCGATCGGCCGGTCCACGGTGATCCGCTGCGTGTCCCCGTACGTCCACTGCCGGTCGATGACCGAGGTGAGCCGCGGGCGCGGACCCTTGAACAGGTACGGCGGGCTGTAGACCGACACGTTGTGGTTGTACGTGCCGTTGCCCGGGTTGTCGCCGACCGCCATCACCCGGCCGTCGGGCATCAGGAAGGCCGCCGAGTGGTACGTCCGCGGCACCGGGTCGGCCGGCAGCCCCGCCTGGTAGGTGTTGGTCACCGGGTCGAAGAACGAGGCCTCGTACACCGGGTCGGCCCGGTCGTGCAGGCCGCCGCCGGTCTCCAGCACCTTGCCGTCCGGCAGCAGCACGGCCGAGACGTACATCTTGCCCTCGGCCCCGGTCTGCGGGCGCTTGCCCTGGCCGGTGTCGACCAGGCCCTGAGGAAGGTCCGGGCCCGGCGTGTACACGGGGTTCGGCGCCTTGAGGTCGATCAGGTCGGTCAGCCGGTTCGCCGCCGGGTTCCGCTCGTTGTTGCCGCCGCCGACGGTCAGCACGCGCTGGTCCTGGGCGGGCGGCAGCAGCACGCTCGCCGACTCGTCGCGCTCGTCCTTGTTGCGCAGGCCGGGCACGTCCGTGATCGTGTTGGCGTCGTAGTCGTAGATCGAGGCGCCGGTGCCCGGGGTGCCGTTGCCGAAGGTGTGGCTGCCCGAGTAGAACAGCCGCCCGTCCTGCATGAGGATCATCGACGGGTACAGGCCCCAGTACGACCAGGTCTGGTTGACCTCGTTCATCGGCAGCCACTTGTTCTGCGCCGCGGAGAACCTCTCGGCGGTCACGTTGCCCGTCGAGTCCTCCTTCAGGCCGCCGAAGGAGATCACGTCGCCGTTGCCGAGGATCGTCGCCGACGGGTACCAGTGGCCGCCGTTCATGTCGTTGGTCCGGGTGTACGACTCGGTCGCCGGGTCGAAGACGTAACTGTCCCTCAGCCCCTGGTAGCCGATCTTGCCGTCGACGGACGGGTAGCCCTTGTTGCCGCTCATGACGAGGACGCGGCCGTCCGACAGCTGCACGTGGCCCGCGCAGAACATGTCGACGGGCGTCGGGATCGTCCTGAAGCTGCCGTTCGCCGGGTCGTACACGGCCGAGGTGAAGGTGCCCGCGTTGAACTGCGAGATGTCGTTGCCGGAGCCCGCGATCAGCAGCACCTTGCCGTTGTGGAGCACGACGGCGTGCATCGAGCGGACCGGGTTCTTCGCCGGGATCACCTCCCACTTGCCCTTTGCGCACTCCTCCGGGGTGCCGGAGCAGGACGGCTGCGGCGGTGGCGCGCCGACCTCCTCCATGGCGTGGTCGTCGGAGGTGACGGAGCCCGTCCCGTAGATCGACAGCCCCCAGCTGATCTTGTCGGTGTTCGGCGGGACGGCCGGGGTGCGCACCTGCGTACGCGACCAGCCGGCACTCACCGGCGGGTTCTGCAGGTCGGTCCAGTACTGCCAGCCGGCGGTGGTGTCATGGCGGAAGACGGTCACCGACACGTCCGGGGTGTCCGACTTGTACCAGGCCGACAGGTCGTACTGGCGGCCCGGTACGACGGTCGGGGCGCAGGTGGCGGTCTCGGTGACCAGGGCCTTGCGGTCGCCGGTCACCCGGCGGGTCAGCGAGACCCGCATCGCCTTGGTGCCGCTGTGGGCGTCGGCGACGGTGGCGAACGTGAAGTCGTTGTCGCCCCAGCCGGACTTCTCCCAGCAGGACGGCATGTCGGCGCCGGGCGCGCCGGCGGTCTCGAAACCGGGGTTGGTGAGCAGATTGGGCGGTCCGGCCGCGGCCTGCTGCGGTGCGGTGAGCAGCAGGCCGGCGGTCATCGCCCCGACGGCGGCCAGGGCGGCCCGCCGCCCGGCCCGCCGTCGGATGTTCGCCGGCATGGGGGTTCCCTTCTGTGCGGCTCGGTCAGCTCTTGGTGGTGGTGGGTGCGGTGCGCGGCGTGCGGGGCCACGGCGTACGAGGCCACGGGGTACGGGGCCGCGGCGTTCAGGCCTGCGGCGTACGGGCCTTGCGCGGCCCGCGGTGCGGTCTGCGCGGCAGGTAGACGAGGGCCTCGGTGGCCGCGAACCGCAGGACGAAGGTGGTGACGAGGGCGAGGGCGGTGGCCGGCAGCACCGGCAGCCCGAGCCGGGCGACGAACAGGGCGATCAGCGGCAGGCGCAGGAGAAGGTCGGCATTGGCGAGCAGGGCGAACCGGCCGAGGCGGTCCGCCCAGTGGCGGTGCCGGCGGCGGTCGCGGAAGAGCAGCCCCTCGATGAGGGCGAAGTTCCACAGCACCCCCGCCTGGTTGGCGGCGATCTCGGCCGGCAGGTAGTGCATCCCGGCGCGGGTGAGCAGCCACAGCGCGATCAGGTTCGGGACGAAGCCGGAGAGACCGACCAGCCCGAAGCCGACCATCCGGGCCAGCGGGGTCGCGGACCGCAGGGCGGCGAGGTGGGTGAGGAAGCGCATCCCTTCGCGGGCGGTGGACTTGGACTCGCCGGCGTGGCGGTCCTGGAAGACGAACGGCACCTCGGCGGTCCTCGCCGGGCGGCAGCGCACGGCCAGCTCCAGCAGGATCTTGTAGCCCGAGGGCCGGAGGGCCTCGGCGGTCACGACCGAGCGGCGGATGGCGAAGAAGCCGCTCATCGGATCGCTGATGCCGCGCAGGGCGCGCGGGAAGAGCGCCTTGGCGAGCCAGGTCGCCCCGCGTGAGACCGCGACCCGGTAGCCCCCGGCGAGTCCGGCACGGCTCCCGCTGGGGAGGTAGCGGGAGGCGACGACGAGGTCGGCGCCGGTCCGCTCGCCCTCGCCGACCAGCTCGGGCACCAGGTGGGGCGGGTGCTGGAGGTCCGCGTCCATGACGACGACCCAATCCCCGGCCGCCCGCTTGATCCCCTCCACCACGGCCCCGCCGAGGCCGCCGTCCGCGGTCTCGCGGTGCAGGACGGCCACGGGGAACGGGCAGCCCGGGGCGGCCTTCTCGATGACCTCCGGGGTGTCGTCCGTGGAGTCGTCCACGAACAGCACGCTGCAGGGCGTGCCGGCGGGGAGGGCGACGGTGAGGGATGCGGTGAGCCGGTCCAGCAGCTCGGTGATGTTCCCCGCCTCGTTGAACGTGGGGATGATCAGGGTGACGCCGCCGCGGGCGGGCTCCTCGGCCGCGTCCGTCAGGACCGGGGCGTGCGGGGCAGCGTGCGGGGCGTGCGGGGTGCGGAGTTCTTCGCCCATGCCGGCCTCAGCTCCCGTCCGGGTGGCCGGCGGACTCCGTCCGGCGGATCTCGATGCGGTCCTCGCCGGAGCCGAAGACGGCCACCACCGTCGAATGCTCCAGCGCCGCCCTGACCCGGGGCAGGTCCCGGGCGTCCCGGCGGACCGTGGGCGAGGAGACCACGTAGTCGATGTCCCGCCAGCCGCGGGGCAGGGTCTGCGTGACGGCCGGGTCGAGGTCGGCCTTGTAGAACCAGATGGCGCCGAGCCCCGGCTCGAAGCCGTGGTGGACGGCGTCCAGCCAGAGCGCGTCGTCGAGCAGGACCCGGGTGTGTGCCGGGTCGGCGACCTCGCGGCCGAGCCAGGCGGCCGCCTGCCGGTAGGGGCCGTTGGCGTCGGCCGTGAGCGCGGTGCGGTTGCCCTCGTACCAGCGCGGCAGGACGTACGCGGCGGCCGCGACGGCGAGCACGCCGACCAGCGCCCGGCGCCCGTACGTGAGCACCCGGCGCTCCCCGGCCGCGCGGCGGCGCCGCAGCACGGCGTGGGTGACGCTGGCCGCGCCCCCGGCGAGGACGAGGGCGAGGAACGGCAGCGCCTGGATGACGTACATCGCCGGCAGGTAGCCGTCGGGCCGCAGCGCGACGGCCGCGAGGATGGCGGCGGCCAGGGCCGGGCCCGCGAGCGCGCGGGCGGTGACGGACCGGGAGACGGTGGCGAGCAGCAGGAGCGCGCCGGCCAGCCCGCCGAGCGGCAGGACGGTGTCGTAGTAGAGCCAGGAGCGCAGGACGCCGTTCGAGCCGGAGCCGGGGGTGAGGAGGAAGCCTGAGCCCGGCCGGCTCATCTGGTAGGTGATGCCGTCGATGAGGGAGACGTGCCCGGGGCCGGGCAGCAGCTCGTCGTTGAGGAGCGCGTACAGCGGGTACGACAGGCCGATCAGTGCGCAGGCGGTGACGGCGCCGGTGACGGCGAACTTGCGGGTGTCGGGGTGGCTGTGCCGCCACATCGTCACCAGCAGCGCCGGCAGCACCACCAGCATCGTCTCCTTGGTCAGCACGGCGGTCGCGGCCGCAAGACCGGACGCGAAGTGGTGCCACAGGTGCCGCCGCGGGGACGCGGCCAGGCAGAAGGCCAGCAGCATCCACATCACGGCGAGGTTGTCGAGGAAGATCTCCCGCTGGAGCACGACCGAGAGCGGCGAGAGCCCGAACAGGGCCATCGCCAGGCCGGCGGCCCAACGCGGCAGCCACAGCCGGCGCGCGAGGACGTAGAGGAACACGGAGCTCGCGGCGGAGACGGCGACCATCGACAGGCGCATCGGCGCCACGGTCATCCATTCGGGCACGAGGAGGGACGGCAGCCAGGTCAGGGCGGCGATCTGGATCCAGCCGAGCGGCGGATGGTCGTACCAGTACGTGTAGTGGGCGAGTCCCTCGCCCTGCTGGACGGCCCACGCCTGGGCGAGGTAGGTGCCCTCGTCGTCGCTCAGGGCGGGGAAGTGGGTGATGTTCCAGCCCTGTACGAACACGATCAGCAGGAGCAGGGCCCCGCAGAGCAGCAGGTCGGGGCGGGAGGACCGGAACCGCACCGGCGGCCCGGCGGCCGCGGCGGCCCGGGCCCCGGGACCGGCGCCGACGGGGCGCGGCCCGGCGGGTGCCGGGGGTGGC
>NZ_JACBGN010000233.1 GCF_013401435.1 Streptomyces sp. BR123 | reverse complement strand
TCCCGAACCGGGGCCCCGCGCCCCCGGACCCCGCGCCTCGAACGCCGGCGAGGCTGGATGAATCCAGCCCGCGGCGTTCGAGCGCGCCGGGCGCGCAGCGCACGGTACGGGTCCGGGGGCGGAGCCCCGCCACGCGGCGGAGCCGCTTGTCCGGTACAGCGGGAAGGGGCGGGGCGGGGAGACACCTCTGAGAGGAACCCATGACCACCACCCTC
Organism: Streptomyces sp. BR123; assembly: GCF_013401435.1. GTDB lineage: Bacteria > Actinomycetota > Actinomycetes > Streptomycetales > Streptomycetaceae > Streptomyces. Next base: position 11,362 of record NZ_JACBGN010000233.1, on the reverse strand, counting down.
ATCACAAACATCGGCAGCCTGGTCACCAACGACCCTGCGCTGGGCGAGGGCCCCCTCGGCCTGGTCGAGGACGCAGCGGTCGTCATCGAGGGCGACCGCATCGCCTGGGTCGGTGAGGCGGCCAAGGCCCCGTCCGCCGACGCCGCCTTCGACGCGCAGGGCCGAGCCGTCATCCCCGGCTTCGTCGACTCCCACTCCCACCTCGTCTTCGCCGGCGACCGCACCGCCGAGTTCAACGCCCGCATGTCCGGCCGCAGCTACTCCGCCGGCGGCATCCGCACCACCGTCGCCGCCACCCGCGCCGCCTCCGACGCGGAGCTGGAGGCCAATCTGGTGCGCCACCTCGACGAGGCCCGCCGCCAGGGCACGACCACGTTCGAGACGAAGTCCGGCTACGGCCTCACCGTCGCCGACGAGGCCCGCGCCCTGCGGATCGCGGCCGCGCACACCGAGGAGGTCACCTACCTCGGCGCGCACATCGTCTCCCCGGACTACGCCGAGGACCCGGCCGCGTACGTCGACCTCGTCACCGGCGAGATGCTCCAGGCCTGCGCCCCGTACGCCCGCTGGGTCGACGTGTTCTGCGAGAAGGGCGCCTTCGACGGGGACCAGGCCCGGGCGATCCTGACCGCGGGGGCGGCCGCCGGCCTGATCCCGCGCGTCCACGCCAACCAGCTCTCCTACGGCCCCGGCGTGCAGCTCGCGGTCGAGCTGGGCGCGGCCTCCGCCGACCACTGCACCCACCTCACCGACGCCGACGTCGACGCCCTCGCCCAGGCCGCGGACACCACCGTCGCCACCCTGCTGCCGGGCGCCGAGTTCTCCACCCGCGCCCGGTGGCCCGACGCCCGCCGGCTGCTGGACGCGGGTGCGACGGTGGCGCTGTCCACCGACTGCAACCCCGGATCCTCCTACACGAGCTCGATGCCGTTCTGCATCGCGCTCGCCGTCCGGGACATGCGCATGACGCCCGACGAGGCCGTCTGGGCCGCCACCGCCGGCGGTGCCCGCGCGCTGCGCCGCACCGACATCGGCGTGCTCGCCGCCGGCGCCCGTGCCGACCTGGCGCTGCTGGACGCCCCGAGCCACGTGCACCTGGCCTACCGGCCCGGCGTGCCGCTGGTGTCGGCGGTCTGGCAGCGGGGGGTCCGCGCCGCCTGATCCGTCGCTCCCGATCCGCGCGTCCTTCGTCTTCCCCTTGCAAGGCCCCGGGCGTACCTTGTGGCCCCGATCTGATGTTTCGTCAGTAACTTGCGGCCGAGGGGAAGACGAAGGTGCCCGACCGGATACGCTCCACCGCGCTCGCGCTGGCCGCCGCGCTGGCGGGATCGGCGGCCCTGCTGGCCGCGGCCCCCGCCGCGCACGCCGATGTCGTCGACGTCGCCTACGACTGCAAGACCCCCATCGGGGACAAGTCCGCCGTCTCGCCCATCGACATCAAGGCCGTCAAGCAGGGCGACGGCTACAAGCTGACGATGTCCTTCCAGAAGGGCGTCTCGTCCAGCCCCATCGAGCTCGGCAAGGGGGCGATGAACCCGAGCGCGGTCATCGTGCTCGGCGGCGCGGACCAGGGATCCGTACCGGTCTCGGGCCCGGCCAACTCCGAGGCCATTCCCCCCGAAACCCCGATCAAGATCACCGACCTCTCGGGCACCTACACCCCGAAGAAGACCGGCAAGGTCGCCTTCACCGCGGGCGTGCTCACCATCAAGGCCATGGGGACCACCACCACCTGCACCCCCGGCAACAGTCCGAAGCCCTCCCTGGAGCTGGACGTGACGGCCGCCGCCGGGCCGGGGACGGGATCCGGGCCCGGGTCCGCGGGCGCCGGGGGCTCCGGGGGCTCCGGAGTCGACTCGCTCCCGCAGACCGGTCCCGCCGATTCCGTCACCGCGCTCGGCACCCTCGGCGGCACCGTGGTGCTGTCCGGCGCCGCCGGACTGCTCTGGCTGACCCGGCGCAGCCGCCAGGCCCGCACCTGAACGGAGCACCCCGGCCATGCCCGTGCTCCCCGCCCGCCGCCGCGTCCTGCTCGCACCGCTGATCCTCGCGGCCACGGTGCTGTACGCCGCCGCGACGGCCCCGGCGGCCTACGCCGACGAGCCCGACTGGACGGCCGCCCCCGCCGCGGGCGGCGCCGGCAGCGCCCGCCCGGCCTTCTACCTCGCGGGCGTGCCCGGCACCGTCCTGGAGGACCGCCTCGCCCTGGACAACCCCTCCGGCCGGGAGCGCACCCTCACCCTGCGCGGCGCCGACGCCCAGGACACGGCCGACGGCGGCTTCACCGTGCGTCCCGCCGCAGACCCGGCCGGCGGCGGCTCCTGGATCAGCTTCGGCACGGCGGCCACCGTGAGGATCCCGGCCCGCACCCGCGCGGTCGTCCCCTTCACCGTCACCCTGCCCCCCGCCGCCCTGCCCGGGGACCACCCGGCCGCCGTCGTCGCCGCCGAGGCCGCCGGCCGCGAGGCCGGAGTACGGGTCCACCTGCGCGTCGGCGGCCCGGCCCTGGCCGCGCTGACCGTCGAGGACGTCTCCGTACGCGGCCGGGGCACCCGGGCCGAGGTCGGCTACACCCTGGTCAACCGCGGCAACGTGCCCCTCGCCCCCGGCCTGTCCCTACGGGCCGAGGGGCTGTTCGGCGCGGTACCCGGCCGCCCGCACCGCGCCCTGCCGGTGGAGCTGCTGCCCGGACAACGGGTCCGGCTGTCCGAGCCGTGGCCCGGCGCGCCCCGCCTCGACGACGTCGACCTCACGCTGACCGTCACCGCCCCCGGCGCCGCCCCGGCGAGCGCCCGCGCCTCCGCCCGGCTCGTGCCGTGGGGGACCGCCGCCCGGTCGGGCGCGGTGCTGCTCGCCCTCGGCGGGGCGGCCCTCGCCGCGCTGCCCCTCGTACGCAGCCGCAGGCGGCGGGCCCGGCGCGGACCGCCCGCGCCGGGCGAGCCCGCACGGGCGGCCGGCCGCACGGCGGACCCTGACCACGAGCTGACGGGAGCAACCACGTGATCGGCACGATCGGGGCCCGGCTCGCGGCAGGGGCGGCGCTGCTGCTGTGCCTCCTCGCACCGACCGCTCCCGGCGCCTCCGCGACCCCGGCGGCGGCCGCCGGGGACGAGCCCGCCGTCGTCCTCTCGCTCCAGGAGGCCGCGCAGGGCACCGAGATCACCGTCACCGGCACCGGCTGGCGCGCCAAGACCCTCGTGATGCTGCTGCTCTGCGGCCAGAACATGATCGGCGGCACCAACAGCTGCGCCAACGCCGACGGCGCCGCGGTCTCGACCGGCGACGACGGCCGGTTCACGGCCCGGCTCGCCGTCGTCGCACCGCCCAAGCCCTGCCCCTGCGTCGTGAACGTCACCTCGGTGGGCGGGGACCGGGCCACCGTCGCCGCCCCCCTGAAGATCACCGGCCATCCGGTGGCCGAGCTGCCCGCTGAGCCGGGCAGCCCGCGCCTGGCCATGCTGAGCGGGGTCCGGCTGGCCGGCGGGGACGGGATCCTGACCTGGTTCGGGGCCCCGCCCGGCCGTACCTTCACCGTCACCGTCGGGAACCTCGGGCCCGCTCCCGTCAAGGACCCCGTCTTCCAGCTGGGCACCGCGCGCGGCGTGCTCGCCCCGCTGTGGGAGGAGGTCCGCTGGAAGGGCGCCATCCCGCCGGGCGGCAAGGCCGAGGTCCGGCTCGCCGTCACCCTTGCCGCCGGCGCCCACGGCGACCACACGGTCTCCCTCAAGTACGGCGACACGGTCATGGCCACGCAGCCGTGGCGAGTGTCCCGGCCGTACGGGGTGCTGCTGTTCCGGGGCCTGCTCCTGCTGGTGGTCCCGGCCGGGCTGTTCCGCGCGGGGATGGCCGTCGTGGGCCGGGTCCGCCCGTACCGGCCACCGGCCGACCCGACCGCCGCCCCTGCCGACACGACCACCACGGCGGCCCTGCCGTGGTTCACCGCACCACAGGCGTCCGCACCGTCTGAGCACCGTCCGACGACGAAAGGACACACGTGAAGACCCAACGGAGGGTGAGTGCGGCCGCGGTCGCGCTGCTGTTCGGCGGCGCGGGCATGCTGCTGGCGGCCGGCCCCGCCCAGGCGGCCGAGGTCTCGTACAAGGTGGAGTGCATACCGCCGGCGGGAGGCGGCGGCCCGGTCCAGGGCACGAACACGGTGTCGATCACGGCGCCGGCCACGGCGAAGGTCGGCGACGAGGTCGAGGTGGTGTGGAAGACCGTCAAGCCCGCCTCGAACAACACCGATCTGATGGACCTGGGCAAGGACACCGTCAAGCCGACCGGCTGGGTGAAGCTCGGCGGTGCGCTCGGCGCGGAGGTGAAGCTGGAGGGAGAACGGAAGAACCCGCCCATCCCGAAGAACGCCCCCATGGTCATGTCCGACATGAAGGGGAAGGTCAAGCTGACCAAGGCGGGGGACGTGACGATCACCCCCGGCAGGTACGACGTCGACTTCAGCGGCTTCGTCACGCACTGCTCGCCCAAGGAGGCGGCCGGCGTCGCCGCCACCGTCAAGGTCACCGACGGCGGCGGCTCCACGACGAGCGGCGGCAGCACGAGCGGCGGATCGACCAGCGGATCGACCAGCGGCGGCTCCACCACCACCGGCGGCGGTACGGGCGGCAGCACGACCGGCGGCAGCGGCAGCAGCACCGGGGGCAGCGGAGGCGGCGGAGGAGGCCAGACCGACTTCCCGGGCAAGCCCGTCGAGGTCGCCTTCGACTGCGGCGCGGTCGTCCCGGGCGGCATCAAGACCCCGGTCACCATCAACGCCAGGAAGAACGGCGGCGGCTTCGACCTCACGGTCAGGACCGCGAAGGGCGCCATGGCCAGCCCCATGGCCCTCCCTGCCGGCGCCCTCAAGCCGTCCATGAACATCAAGCTGGGCGGCGCCGACAGCGGCACGGTCAAGGTCACCGGCCCGGCCAACGCGGAACCCATCCCGGACAAGGCCCCGGTCAGCCTGAGCGACATGACCGGCACCTACAAGCCGGGCGGGACCGGCAAGGTGACGCTGAGCCCGGACCAGCTGACCATCGACGTCACGATGACCCCGGGCTCCACACCGATCAACGTGCCGTGCAGGGCGGTCAGCAGCGGCGTCTCCCTAGAACTGGACACCACGGCCCAGCCCGGCGGCTCGGGCTCCCCGACCACCGGCGGCTCCGGCACCGCGGGCTCCGGATCCTCCGGCTCCGGCACCTCCGGCGGCCTCGCCGACACCGGCGCCGGGGACGAGGGCGGCATCCGGGCCCTGGCCCTGGTCGCCGGCACGGTGATCCTCCTCGGCGCCGCCGTCTTCGCCTTCACCCCCTGGCGCCGCCTCCGCAGCGGCCGCTGACACCGCCCCGCCGCAACGCGAACGGCCCGGCACACCTTCCGGTGTGCCGGGCCGTTCCGGCCGACGGGCGGGGACGCGTCAGTTCACGTCGTCCATGAGCGCGTTGACCTTCTTGCGGTACACGTAGAGCGCGAGACCGGCGAGCGTCGCGGCGGCCGCCTGGAAGACGATCACGCCGACGCCGTCCAGCTTCACCTCGGCGAGGCCGAGCAGACCGGTGACGCAGTCACCGGCGGTGACGGCGAGGAACCACACGCCCATCATCTGGGAGGCGTACTTCTGCGGAGCCATCTTGGTCGTGACCGACAGGCCGACCGGGGACAGGCACAGCTCGGCGAGGGTGTGCATCAGGAAGATGAGCACCAGCCACCACATGGTGGCCTTCTCGTCGCTGCCCGCGACCTGGCTCAGCGGCACGGCGAACACGAAGAACGAGGCGCCGACGATGACCAGGGCCACCGAGAACTTCACGATGGTGCTGGGCTCGCGGTTGCGGCGGGCCAGGGCCACCCACGCGGCGGCGAAGATCGGGGCCAGGGCCACCACGAAGAGCGGGTTCAGCGACTGGAACAGGACCGTCGGCACTTCCCAGCCGAACAGGCTGCGCTCGGAGTTCTTGTCACCGAACAGCGAGAGGGTCGAACCACCCTGGTCGAAGATCATCCAGAACACGGCGGCGGCCACGAAGAACCAGATGTAGGCGCTCATCTTGGTCTGCTCGCCGGCGGACAGGTCCTTGTCGCGCTTGATGCGCGCGAGGACGGCGACCGGGATGACCAGACCGGCGATCGTGATCGGGTACAGCGCCCACTTGATCGTGAACATGTCCGCCGCGACGACGGCGCCGTAGAAGACGGCGACGACGGCCAGGACGGCAACGGCCTTGAGGATCACGGCCTTGCGCTCGGCCGGGGTCAGCGGGTTCGGGACGAGGCTGCTCTTCGGGTTCAGGGTGCGGCCGAACGCGAGGAACATGCCCAGGCCCAGGCCCATGCCGACGGCGGCGAGCAGGAAGCCGAGGTGCCAGTTGACGAGCTCGCCGACCATGCCGATGCCGACCGGCGCGAGGAGGGCACCCGCGTTGATGCCGATGTAGAAGATCGTGAAGCCACTGTCACGGCGCGGGTCGTCCGCACCCTTGTACAGGTGGCCGACCATCGTGGAGATGTTGGCCTTCAGCAGACCGGAGCCGACCGCGACCAGCAGCAGGCCGGTGAAGAACGCGATCTGGCCCGGCAGGGCGAGCGACACGTGGCCCGCCATGATCACGGAACCGGCGATGGCCACCGTCTTGCGGGCGCCCCAGACGCGGTCGCCGAACCAGCCGCCGGGCATGGCCATGAGGTAGACCATGGCCACGTACACGGAGTAGATCGCCGTGGCCGTCGCCGCCGTGAAACCGAGGCCTCCGCCCTGGCTGCCGGTCGCGGCGTCCACACCGCCGGAGACCAGGTACAGGACGAGGAGCGCACGCATGCCGTAGTAGGAGAAGCGCTCCCACATCTCGGTCATGAACAGCGTGGCCAGGCCGATGGGGTGGCCGAGGAAGGTCCTCTCGTGAGCTGCGCTCGGCGAGGCCTGCGTCAGGCTGGAAGCCATGTCGATCCTTGCTTGCTCGGGACGCCTGGCTTCGTGAGCCGGTCGGCGCCCGGTGGGGGGTGGCCGGAACCGGCGACGGTGTTCCGGTCCCCACGCCCCGGGGTCTCGCATCCGCCGCGGAGGGCGAGGGCGAGGGAACTTCCGCAACCGGGATCCACGCCCTCGCACGCACCGTTCGCGCGCGGGGCCCGGCCCACAGGTCATCCACTGTCACCGAAGGCGATCGGGGAAGTCGTCAAGACCCCCTGATCAATCCGGACAGAATTGAGACCTTTGGCTCGGATTTCGGCGCAAAGGTCCCGGAGGTAGTGCATCAGGCGTCTCGCCACCATACGACACGACCGTGCAGCATATGAAAGGACTTGAGAGATGGATCACAGGAAGATCGGGAACCGTTTCGGCATTTTCGAAGACGGCCTCCCCGCATAAGTCCAGTTGGAAAGGGGTGTGCGGGCCCGCCCCTGCGGATCGCCGCCGCGGACTACCATCACCCACATGACGCGTGTACTGCTCGCCGAGGACGACGCATCCATTTCCGAGCCGCTGGCCCGCGCCCTGCGCCGGGAGGGGTACGAGGTCGAGGTCCGGGAGGACGGCCCCACGGCCCTGGACGCGGGACTGCAGGGCGGCGTGGACCTCGTCGTCCTGGATCTGGGCCTGCCGGGAATGGACGGCCTGGAGGTCGCCCGCCGGCTGCGCGCCGAGGGCCACAGCTTCCCCATCCTCGTACTCACCGCCCGCGCGGACGAGGTCGACACCGTGGTCGGCCTGGACGCCGGAGCCGACGACTACGTGACCAAGCCCTTCCGCCTCGCCGAACTGCTGGCCCGCGTCCGGGCCCTGCTCCGGCGCGGCGCCAACGAGACGGCCCAGCCGCCCGCCACCCACGGCGTGCGCATCGACGTCGAGTCGCACCGCGCCTGGATGGGGGAGGAGGAGCTCCAGCTCACGGCCAAGGAGTTCGACCTGCTGCGCGTCCTGGTCCGCGACGCCGGCCGCGTCGTCACCCGCGACCAGCTGATGCGCGAGGTCTGGGACACCACCTGGTGGTCCTCCACCAAGACCCTCGACATGCACATCTCCTGGCTCCGCAAGAAGCTGGGAGACGACGCCGCGAACCCGCGCTACATCGCCACCGTCCGCGGCGTCGGCTTCCGCTTCGAGAAGAGCTGAGCGACCGCCCCCAGCCATGCGCCGCCGACTGATCAACTCCACGCTCGCCGTGGTGCTCGTCGTGATCGCCGTCTTCGGGGTCTCCCTCGTCATCGTGGAGACCCGCACGATCACCAGCAGCGCCCAGGACCGCATCGAGTCCGAGGCGCTGCGCCTGGTGGGCATCGTCGAGGCGAACGTCCTGGAGCGCCGCCCCATCGACTCCGAGGCGCTCGCCGAGCAGCTCGACCCCGGCCGGTACGCCCGGATCACCGTCCCCGGACAGCCGGCCGTCGAGGTCGGGACGCGCATCCCCGACGACGTCATCCGCGGCACCGCCAGGGGCGAGCAGGGCGAGGTCGTGGTCGTCGAGGAGTCCCGGGCCACGGTCACCCAGGAGGTCGTGCGGACGCTGGCGGTGGTCGGTGCCGTCGCCCTGCTGGCCGTCGTCGCCGCCGTCCTGCTCGCCGTGCGCCAGGCCAACCGGCTGGCGTCCCCGCTCACCGACCTCGCCGAGACCGCCGAACGCCTGGGATCGGGCGACCCCCGGCCGCGACACCGCCGGTACGGGGTCCCCGAGCTGGACCGCGTCGCCGACGTCCTGGACTCCAGCGCCGAGCGGATCGGCCGGATGCTCACCGCCGAGCGGCGGCTCGCCGCGGACGCCTCCCACCAGCTGCGCACCCCTCTCACCGCGCTGTCGATGCGGTTGGAGGAGATCACGGTCACCGACGACCTGGAGACCGTCCGCGAGGAGGCGACCATCGCTCTCACCCAGGTGGAGCGGCTCACGGACGTGGTGCAGCGGCTGCTGACGAACTCGCGCGACCCGCGGACCGGCTCGGCCGTCCCCTTCGACCTGGACGAGGTCGTCAAACAGCAGGTGGAGGAGTGGCGGCCGGCCTACCGCAGCGCCGGCCGGGCCATCGTGCGCTCCGGGAAGACGGGCGTACGGGCGGTCGGCACGCCCGGCGCGGTCGCGCAGGTCCTGGCGACGCTCGTGGAGAACGCCCTCATGCACGGCGGTGGCACGGTCGCCCTGCGGACCCGGGTCGTCGGGAACCAGGCGGTGCTGGAAGTCACGGACGAGGGGCCGGGCGTCCCGCCCGACCTCGGCAACAGGATCTTCGAGCGGGCCATCAGCGGCCGCAACTCCACGGGCATCGGCCTGGCGGTGGCGCGGGACCTCGCGGAGGCCGACGGGGGCCGGCTGGAACTCCTCCAGGCGCAGCCGCCGGTGTTCGCGCTGTTCCTGAGCCGGACGGAGCCGGAGTGCAAGGAGCCGGAGAAGACGGTCCGGTGACCGCGGCGGGGGCCCGGGCTGCCGAGGCTCCCACCAGGGGTCCCGCCGGGAATCCCGCTCCCGGCATCACTTGCCCGCGGGCTCCGGCGCCGGTTCGGCCGCGGTGGCGGTCCGGCTGCGGCCGGCTTCGGGTGCGTGCGCCGGGAGGGCCCGGAAGACCCAGGTCCGGTACGACCAGAACCGGAAGACGGTGGCGGTGCCGATGCCGATGAACTTGAACAGGTTCGTCGCGAGCCGGCCGTCCCAGCCGAGCCCGTACGTCGCGGCGTACAGCACACCGTTCTCGATCACGAGCCCGATCAGGCTGAACGCCAGGAACAGCGGGAGTTCGCGCGACTTCCCCGCATGGGCGCGGTCGCGATAGGTGAAATACCGGAAGCCCATGTAGTTGGTGAGGATCGCCACGGCGGTGGCTATCACGCTCGCCCGCACCACCTGCAGGTCCGTCGTGTGCCGGATCAGGTTGAAGACCCCCAGGTTGACCAGTACGCCCGAGCCTCCGACGGCCCCGAACTTGGCGATCTCACGCGCGAGCCCGCGTACGCGTTCGAGAGCGGATCCCTGCTCCGGCGTGCTCATCTAATGGTCGGTCCTGTCCGTCGCCGCCCCCGCGCGGGAGCGTCACTCGCTTCTCGGTCGGCCCACCCATGCTAAGTGTCACCCCATCGGGTCGTCTGTGCCTTCCGGCACTGTGGGTTCCTCCAGCGGTGCGACGCTGGGCGCACAGGATGTTGCTACGAGTGCGGGACGGCCCCGCGTCCGGACGGCGGAGAACCGGCCGATAGTCTGGAGGGGTGACGTTCCCGGTAGTCGGCATGGTCGGCGGCGGTCAGCTCGCCCGCATGACCCACGAGGCGGGCATCCCCCTCGGCATCAAGTTCAAGATCCTCAGTGACACCCCGCAGGACTCGGCGGCCCAGGTCGTGAGCGACGTCGTCATCGGCGACTACCGCGACCTGGAGACGCTGCGCGCCTTCGCCCGCGGCTGCGACGTGATCACCTTCGACCACGAGCACGTGCCCACCGAGCACCTGCGGGCCCTGGAAGCGGACGGCATCCCCGTCCGGCCGGGCCCCGACGCGCTGGTGCACGCCCAGGACAAGGGGGTGATGCGCGCCAGGCTCGACGAGATCGGCGCCCCCACCCCCAGGCACCGCATCGTCGCCGACCCGGCGGACGCGGCGGCCTTCGCGGAGGAGGTCGGCGGCTTCCCCGTCATCCTCAAGACCGTGCGCGGCGGCTACGACGGCAAGGGCGTGTGGTTCGTCCACACCCCCGAGGACGCGGAGGCCCCCTTCAAGGCCGGCGTCCCCGTCCTCGCCGAGGAGAAGGTCGACTACGTCCGCGAGCTCGCGGCGAACATCGTCCGCTCCCCGCACGGCCAGGCCGTCGCCTACCCCGTCGTGGAGTCCATCCAGGTCGACGGCGTCTGCGACACCGTGATCGCCCCGGCCCCGAACCTCTCCGAGGCGCTCGCGGGCGAGGCCCAGACCCTCGCCCTGCGCATCGCCAGGGAACTCGGCGTGACCGGCCACCTGGCCGTGGAGCTCTTCGAGACCACCGACGGCCGCATCCTCGTCAACGAACTGGCCATGCGCCCGCACAACAGCGGCCACTGGACCCAGGACGGCGCCGTCACCTCCCAGTTCGCCAACCACGTCCGCGCGGTCCTGGACCTCCCCCTCGGTGACCCGCGCCCCCGCGCCCGCTGGACGGTCATGGCCAACGTCCTCGGCGGCGACTACCCGGACATGTACGCGGCGTACCTGCACTGCATGGCCCGCGACCCGCAGGTCAAGATCCACATGTACGGCAAGGACGTGAAACACGGCCGCAAGGTCGGCCACGTCAACACCTACGGCGACGACCTGGACGATGTGCTGGAGCGCGCACGCCACGCTGCCGGCTACCTCCGAGGAACGGTCACCGAATGAGCACCCCCAGCACCGAGGCCACCACCCCCGCCC
>NZ_JACBGN010000232.1 GCF_013401435.1 Streptomyces sp. BR123 | reverse complement strand
GGGTGGGGGGTCGGCGGGGGCCGTCAGGCGGCCTTCTTGCCGGTCTCGGTGACCGCGAACCATAGGTTCTGCTTCTTGTGGCCGTTCGTCTGACCGGGCTCGGTGTCCCCGGTGAAGGTGTAGACGGGCCAGCAGTCGATCGTCAGCTGCTCGCTTCCGTCCGGCCGCTTCACCGTGCCGATGAGCTCGGGCCGTATGCCCGTGGTCTTCGTCTTGTCCACGGGCGCGGCCGGCTTCCAGGTGTCCGTGCAGGAGCCGACGCATCCGATCTTCATGGGCCACGCACTGTCCTTGTCGAAGCGGTAGAGGGTGCGCCACTGCCCGTCCACGAGAATCTTGCCGAGTTTTTCGTTTGCTGCCACGGAGAGCTCCGTTCCTGTCTTTGCCGACTGGTCGCCGGACCCGGAACCGGACCCGTATCCGGATCCTGTTCCCGAGCCCGCCTCCATTCCGGAATTGCCTCCTGCCTTCTGCTTCTTGTCGACTGCCTTCTTGCCGTCCGGCGCCAGTGCGTGCCATGTGCCGCCGACGCCTTCGCCGTTCGCCTCACCTGCCTTCGTGTCCTTGGCGTACCGGTAGACCGGCCAGCCCGCGAGGGTGAGCTGCTTGGTGCCGTCGGTGCGGGTGACCGCGCCGAGGAGGCCCGCCTCGATGCCGGCCGAGGCCGACGCGTCGTCGGCGGGGACCGGCGGCCAGGCGGTGGCGCAGTCCCCGTCGCAGTTGGACTTGGGGGGCTGCGGGGTGTCCTTGTCGAATCGGTAGAGGGTGACGCCGGCGCTGTCGGTGACCACGCTGCCGACGTTCGCGATCTCCCGTACGGCGAGCTGGCCCGCCGGCCCGCCGCCCTTGCCGGCGGCGGCATCCGCCCCGGCGCCCGAGCCGGTCAGCTGACCCGGGTTCGCCCCGTACCCGCCCGTCCCGTTTCCCGAGCCGTACGCGTCCGCGAGGGCCTTTCCGGCGCCCGCGGGCTGTACGGAATTCGCGCTGCCGCCGGCGGTGTTCCCGCCGCTGCCGCAGCCGGCCGCCAGCAAAATAACTGCGGCCACCGATCCGGCAGTCGTCACGCGGCGAATCTTGTTCACGGTCACTCCTTCGGGTTGATCCCGGGGGCGTTGCCTTGCTGAGTAATTCATAAACCCTGCGGAGGTCTCATATTTGAAATGCCCGGGAATTTATCGGATCCTGCTAATCGCTGAACTCCGGTCGGTGGTCGGCCGGTTGCGGCGGGCTCATTCCTGAATGCGCAGCGCGAGCGCGGGGCAGCGGCGCACCGCGCGCGCGGCCTTGGGCCGGAGCCGTCCGGGGAGCGGCATGACGGCCTTGTCCGGGTAGCCGTCGACGTCCAGGCGCACGACCTCCGGCAGGAGGTCCACGCACAGGCCGTGGCCCCTGCACAGGGTCCAGTCCACGACGAGCTGTTCGGGGCTCTCGTCGTCCTCGGGCAGCGCCAGGCATCCGACGACACGGCGTCCGCAGCCGCTGCCGAGGGCATGGTCGCGCAGTTCGTCGGGGAAGGTGGCGAGCGCGGAGGCGACGAAGTTCGCGGTGCCGTCCGGATGGCTGCAGGCACCGCGCTTGCGTACCGCCTGCATGCGCAGCTCGATCGCGTCCAAGGCGGCGCGGCCTCCCCCGGTGGCCACGTCCTCCAGGGCGGTGGCGAGCGAGGGCAGCCCCCGGAAGCACGGCCCGCACTGGCCTGCGGTTTCGTCGGCCATCCAGCGGGCCACCCGGGCGATCTCCCCCGCCGGGCAGGTGTCCTCCGGCAGCGGCAGCACCGCCCCCGCCCCGAGCACGGCCTTGACCGTGGCCAGGGACTGCCGGGAGAGCAGCACGTTGCGGGCCGCCTGGGCGGTCAGCCACCGGCCGTGGTAGCCGCCGATCAGGACGCCCTGGCCCGGTGAGGTGCCGCACAGCTCCAGGACGTACGCCAGTGAGGTCCCGAGCGGGACTTCGAGGACGGTCGAGCCGGCGACCGTGAGCAGGGTCGTGCCCGGTTCGGTCGGGAGGCCGGCCGTGCGGTAGCCGGCGGCGCCCATCCGGGCGGCGATGGCGAGCTGGGCGTAGGTCTCGGTGTTGGACAGCAGGGTCGGCACGCCGCCGAGGCCCCGGTCGCTGGTCCGCACCTTCTGCCCGGACGGGACCGTGGGCCCGCCCTCGATGCCGTTGATCATGGAGGTGCCCTCGCCGGTGACGAAGCGCTCGGGCAGCATGGCGACCCGCACCAGGCCTCCGGCCCCCCGTTCGGCGATGGCGGTGCGCAGCGACCGCTCGACGTCGTCCCGGGTCACGCCGAAGACGACGTCCTCGGCGTTGATCGCCGAGGCGGCGAGCAGGGCTCCGTCGATGACCAGGTGCGGGGAGTTGAGCAGGATGGCCTTGTCCTTGAGGCAGCTCGGCTCGCCCTCGCTGCCGTTGATGACGAGGGCGGTGCGCCCGTCGCGCGAACGGGCGGTGCGCATGACGGCGCGCAGCTTGCGCGCGAAGGGGAACCCCGCTCCCCCGCGGCCGCGCAGGTCGATGTCCTCGGCGAGCTCCACGAGTTCCTCGGGCCTGTACGAGGGCACGGGCCCGTGTACGGCGAGGTGGTCTTCCCGGTCCAGGCGCGGCAGGGCGTCGAGCCCTGCCAGCACCCGGGGCTGGCCCACGCAGCCGAGGGCCGGGGTCTTCGTCACGACCGCCTCCGCGCGCCACCCGCGGACCGGCCGCCGGGCCGGTCGGTGGAGACGTCGAGCCGGCTGGTGACGAACGCCGCGCCCGCGCCGTACGGCGGGTTCGCGGGAACGGGCGACAGGGGCGGCCGCTGCGAGGGCACGCCCCGCACGGTGGCGGCGGTGAGCAGCGGGTCCTGGACCGGGTCGGCGTAGGAGCCGGGGTACGTCGGCGCGGGCGGGTCGGCGAGCGGGCCGGGCCGGGGGCCGGCGCTGTCGTCCGTCTGCCGGGCGATCCGTGCGGTCAGGCGCTCGGCGGCCCATTCCGCGGGCCGCCGCAGGAACCGGTCGGTCGAGCGCGTCTGGTCCGGTCCGGTGCCCCGGGCCGCGGACTGCTGCTGTGCGGCGGCCGGCCGGTCGCGCTCCGCCTGCAGCCTCCTGCGGAGCCGTACGAGCAGCACCCCGGCGACCCCGACGATGCACATCCCGTACGCGACGGTGACCCAGCCGGCCGCGACGCGGCCGGACTGGAGGCCGTGCACCAGCGAGGCGCCCCAGGCCGGGTAGGCGCCGACGTGCAGGGCCCGCCACCACAGGGAGCGCCCTTTGGTGGCGAACGCGCTGCGGACCGCGCCGGACACGGCGACGCTGATGAAGAGGTATCCGGCCAGGCTGCCGAGTCCGATCAGGACCGGCTGGTCCTCATCGGTGAAGGGGATGAGGGCGTTGACGACGCCGGTCCGCGACTCGGCGATCTTGATCCAGATGTGCAGGGCGAGGAAGCCGAGGCCCGAGACGGCGAGCCCGCGGTGCACCCCTTGGGCGACGATCCGCAGGCCGGAGGTGAACAGGAGGCGGTCTGTGGCGGCGAGGCCCCACAGGACGGCGGAGGTGAGGGAGACGAGCGAGAGGACGCCCGCCCCAAAGTCGAGGAAGTCCCACAGGTTGGTGAGCGCGCCCGCCCGGGCGGCCACGCCCAGGAGGAGCAGGGCGGCAAGGGCGACGGCGGCCAGGGCGGCGGGGTGCAGACCTCCGGCTGCGGACAGCATGAGCGGCCGGCGCAGGGCCCGCCGGCCGACGGCCGCGGCCGCGTCGGCACGGCGTCTGGTGCTGCGGGCCCGGTGGGAGCGGGGCGCGCGGGTCTGGGACAAGGGCATCGGGTTCTCCCATACACCTGGGCCCGAGGCACTCCACATTGCACTCGGCGCCCGGGGTGGTCGACGGAACTGCTCCGCGGCGGGCCGGAGATGAGGACCGCGCCGGCCGGGAGCGGGGGCCGGAGTGCAGAAGCATCGTGGACCTTTGCAACGCCTCCACAGGTTTTATCGAATCGTGACAAGTTCTTGTGCGTCTGGCATCGTCCTGCCGATCAGCCCCGGAAGATTCCGTTCCAGCGGTGTGGTGGGGACCGGGATTGACCCCACGTCCGCCACCACACCTCCCCGTCGGCAAAATCGAGGCAAAGCCGCGGGACCGCAAGTGGTTGACCCTCTCCTGGAGGGTGTACGAGGAGCTCGACTCCCCTGTCGGCACAGGCGCCGAGAGGGAGTGGAGCAGCTCGACGGGCCTGCTCACACCCCCATGGGGCAGGCCGTACCCCGGCATGAACGAGGTAACAATGTGCGAACTGCTGAACCGTATCTGGGCCCGCCCCCGCGGCGAATGGACCCGGGTCCTGCGCAGGGAACTGCCCGCGCTGGCCTCCGGGATGGTGGAGGAGCTGAGGGACGGGATCCCCGGCTTCGCGGCACTGGTCGATGACCTCGACGACGAGGTGGTCAGAGCGCAGTTCGAGGCGGCCCTGCTCACCGCCCTCGGATACCGCGAGCCGATGACACAGGATCAGGGCCCGCGGGCGGAGCACGGCGCCGCCCCCGACCACCGGCCCGGAGCGGCCGGCGGTGCGGGTGCGTACGACGCCGCGGCCGTACATCCGGACATGGACGCGGACGGCCCCGTCGCGGAAGGCGACCACGAGGACCCGGACGAGGACCGGTTCCCGGCCCCGGGCCGGGAGCCGGATCCGGACGAGCGCGTGCTGGGCGAGATCCGCGGCCGGATTCCGCAGCAGGGCCGCAGGAGGCTCGCGGCCCCGCTGACGGTGGTGTCGTCCGACGGCACCGGCAGCCCCTCCTCCGAACGGGCGCGGAGGGAGCTGTTCTCCGCCCTCACATCTGACATGCCCATGGCTGAAATCGCCCTGTCGGAGCTGGCCCGCATGGCCGGCTGGCCGCTGCCCCCGGAGATCCGCGCCATCGCCCTGGCCACGCCGGGCGAGACCCAGCAGCTCGCGGCCGCCCTGGACGACGCCCTCGCCGGCATGGTCGGAGGCCAGCCGTGCCTGCTGGTCCCCAGCCCGGAGGACCCGGACGCCCGCACCGCTCTGGAGGCTCTGCTGCGCGGCCGGTTCGCCGCCGTGGGCCACCCGGTCGCCCCCCGCGACACCGCCCATTCCCTGCGCTGGGCGCTGCGGCTGCTGGCGCTCACCCCGAACCGCCCCGGCACGGACGGGCGGCCCCTCTTCGTCGACGACCACCTCTCCACCCTGCTGCTCCTGCAGGACGAGCCGCTGGCGCACGCACTGGCCGCGCGCTGGCTGCGACCGCTGGCGGACCTGACACCCCGCCAGAGCGAACGGCTCGAAGTGACCCTGCTCGCGTGGCTGGAGGGCGGCGGAGCACCCGAGGCCGCGAAGGCGCTGAGCGTGCACCCGCAGACGGTGCGCTACCGCATGCGCCAGTTGGAGAAGCTCTTCGGCCCCGGGCTGCGCGACCCCCGGACCCGTTTCGAACTGGAGATGGCCCTGCGCAGCCGCCGCCTGATGGCCCAGGTACGGCGCCAGTACTCGCGGGTGGGACGCAAGGCCCGCGCCGCCGCGACCGATTTCCGTCCCCTGGGCGTGGGCCGCATGGCCCGCGTCAACGGCCTGTAGCGACCACCGCCGTGTACGGGGCGGAGCCTCCTCCACCGCGTCCCGTGCCCGGCCCGGTCCGGCAACACACCCCCTTCGGCCCCGGTCCCCTCACCGCCACACGGCGCGAGGGGACCGGGGCCGCGGTGCGTTCAGCGGCCGGCGGGCACCGGCGGGGCCGCGGAGCACAACGCTGCATTGAGGTCGAGGAGTTCGGCGTACGCCCGCGCACAGGACGGGCAACCCGCCAGGTGGCGGGCCAGGGCCCGGCCGCGGGGTGTACCGCGGCGCCGGACGGCCGCCCCGAGCACACTGCCGAAGCGGCGGCAGCGGTCGTCGGCGGCGGAGTCGAAGTGGGCCCTCAGGTACGCCTCGCGCAGCCCTTCGCGGGCCCGGAAGGCCAGCGAGGTCACGGCGCTCGGGGTGATGCCCAGCAGCAGGGGGACGGGGTGCGGGCACTCGTCCTCGACGAGGGTGTGCCACAGCACGGCCCTCCACCGCTCGGGCAGCGTGTGGAAGGAGCGGGCGACGAGCCTGCGGTCCTCGTGCTCCAGCAGCCGGCGCTGCGGGTCGTCCCCGCCCGGCCCCGGCGGGCACCACGGCTCGACGTCGGGCGTCAGGACGGTACGCCCGGCCCCCGCCCGCCACTCGATGGCCGTGTGGCGGACCACTGCCAGCAGGTACGGGCGCCAGTGGTTGCGCGGTCCGGCGCCGGAGCGGACGGCCTGGAGGGTGCGGAGGAAGGCCTCGGAGGCGAGGTCCTCGGCGTCCTGCGGGGCGCGGCAGCAGCGGCGGGCGCAGGCGAAGGCGGCCGCGCCGTGCCGCCGGTGGAGGAGCTCGCAGACCTCGGGGGCGCCCGTCCCGGAGGCGTACGCCTGCCGGAGCCGCCGGATCAGGTCCCCGTCGGAGGGCTCGCGCCGCCCGGCCGCGGGTCCGCCGGGTCCGGAACCGGGCTCGGAACCGGGCTCGGGCCCGGCCTCGGATCGGGTGCCGGATTCGGGGGCGGGTCCCGAGTCGGATCCGGCCCGGGGCGCTAATCGCGGCGGCGATCCGGATCCGGCTGCGGATTGACGGCCGGACACGGAAACGGGCCCCTCCGCGCGGTGCGGACGGGCCGTGGGACGACGGGAGCCGGACATGGCGGGCACTCCTGGATCGTGTTCCGGGACCCCTCGGGCCCCTGCGGGCGGCGGCACAAGCAGATATGCAGATATGCAGATATGCGGTGCCGGCCCGAAGTCGTCTTCGGGCCGGCACCGCTCTCGGGGCGACGCCGTGGAGGTGGGAGGTGGCGAGCGCCGCCGCCGAGGGACCGGGGGATCAGCGGCAGGCACGCCCGTCGTTGATGCAGCCCACCGCGCGCCTCATCAGGCCGTCCGACATCACGTTGATGAAGTCGCCGTGGTCGGTCGCCGGCTTGTGCAACTGCTCGGGGAAACTGTCCACGGCGATGCGCTGACCGGGCTGCACGCTGTAGACGATGCGCTGCACCAGCTGCGGAATGGCCTTGAAGCCGGGCTTGCAGGTGCCGTCCTTCTTCGCGAAGTCCACGTGGGTGCGGTGGTTGGCGCTGTCGATGTTCTTCCCGTCCCAGCAGCTCTGGAAGTTGAACGTCCGGACCACGTCGCTGCCCTTGGGGCACACCGGGTACTTGTCCTTCAGCTGGCGGTTCTCGAAGCCGGTGCAGCTCCACGAGGCGTTGGCGTTGCCGTTGCCGTTGGTGAGGGCCTTGGCGTCACCGGTGATGATCCGCATGAAGCGGGGCATGGCCTCGACCTTGGAGACCGGGCTGCCCTTGAACTCGATCGTGACCTGCTTGGGCTTCAGGATGGTGCCGACGTTGAGGTCCTGTCCGCCGCCGGGCGCCTTGGCGTCGCGTTCGGCCCGGCCGTCTTGCACTCGCAGCACCGGCCAGTAGTAGGTGGACTGGTCGCCGTTGGTGCAGGTGGTCCCGGAGGCCGCGAGGCTGTTGTTGGTGGAGAAGGCGTCGGTGGTCAGGTTGCCGACGTAGTCGTGCATGTGGTGGGCGCCGTTGCTGACGCCCGGCGCGACGATGACGTTGTCGGGGTTGAAGTGGCCGTTCTCGTTGCGACCGCAGTTCACCGAGAAGGACCCCTTGGACGCGCCCCCACGGGCCGCAGGCTTGTTGACGTTCGGTTTGACCGAGCCGATGGAGACGAAGTCGCTCTTGGCCGGGCCGCCCTTGGCCTGCTGGGCACCGCCGCCCTGCGCGGCGGCGCCCTGTTGGGCAGCCGGGTTGTCCTTCGGGCCGGCGGCCGCGGTCTTCGTCATCTTGCAGCCGCTGAGGCCCTCCAGCCCCTGCTGGCGGGCGCCCGCCTTGCCGAGCGCGTTGCCGATGGCGGAGATGGTGCCGCTGCGCTGCTGCTTCAGCCCGCTGAGCAGGGCGTCGCCCTTGGCGCGGCCCGAGGAGAGTTGCGCGTACGCGTTGGCGACCTGGGTGTCGAGCTGCGCGAGGTTCTTGTCGACCTCTCCCCTGGCCTGGTCGGGCACGTTGTTCAGCTTGTCGCCCACGTCGGGACAGTCGATCGTGGCGGTCACCGGTGCGCTGCCGTCCTGTCCGGCGAAGGCGCCCTGCGATGCGAACACGACCCCGCCGCCGCCCAGGACCAGGGCGGACATCACGACGAGGACCTTGTGCGACGTCCGCAGACGGCGTTTGTGGCCCTTTTGACTCATGCGATCACTTCACTTCGTCGGTCGGGAAAGGGTGGAGGAGGCGGGGAGGGGCACGGGGGCGACACCGGAGCCGGAGCCCGGAGCCTTGCCGGACCCCGCGGGCGGGGCGTCCGCGAGCCCGTCGAAATCGACGAGGCCGGTGGCCTCCAGCACGGTGATGTGGTCCAGGACGGTGGTGTTGGCGTCATTGGCCAGCTGCCTCACCATCGAGTTGCGGGTCTGTGCGCGCACTTGGGCCACCACCGCGAACACCTTGCCGTGCGCCCGGCGCAGCAACTGCGCGAACAGCTGCTCGTACTGGGGGCCCTGGGCCGCGGCGAGCTGGGCCAGCCACTCCTGCTGCTGGGCGCTGGGCTGGTTGGGCAGCTCCATGCCGAGGGCCTGGGCCACTTCAATGGAGCGGCGGTCCAGTTCGGTGTGGCCCTCGATGAGGTGCTCGCCGGCGGTGCGGACCGTGGGGCGTTTGCCGCGCTGGACCGCGTCCCGCCCTGCGGGCAGTTCCCACAGCCCGGCGAGCCGCACCTTGCGGACGAAGTCCCGATCCTGGGCCGTGAGCGGCCCGAAGGCCGTGCTCAGGGTGCCGAGGCCGTCGTCGTCGCCCCCGGCGGACGTGTTGGCCGCAGCGGACTTGCCGCCGAAGCTCTGCACGGGGATGAGCAACGCGATCAGCGTGAAGGCGAGGGCGCCGATGACGGCGGTCGTGCCCAGCACGTGTTTCGAAGCGACCGACAGGCTGCCGACGGCCGACCGGCGGATTGAGAGCACTGTGCCTCCTTGCTGCGAGGGGCCGGGAGGGGCGGCAGGGGCGGTAGGCCGCGGCAGTCTTGCCGTCGTGCACCCGCGCTCCCCGGGTGGCAAGGGACGCTAGTGCCAGTTGTGGCGTCCGTTTGGAAGGACCATCACGAATGGACAAACATCCGAACAACACCCCGGAGGGCTGGTACGGTGCCCCGGCGCGACCTTCCTCGTGCGCCGTCCTGCGCGCCCCCCGCGCGCCGTGCTGTGCCTGTGTGCGCGCCGTCCCGACTGCCGTTCCCGGTGCTCCGGCCGGAAGGGTTTGCCGGCTCGCGGCGTCCGGTGCGGTGCACCGCAAGGCGGAGGGCCGCAGCCCGTACTACCGCAGCGGTCGGGCGCGCGCGATCAGCAGGGCGACGTCGTCGCGGTCGTCCGGCCGGCGCAGTCTGCCCAGCAGCAGGTCGCAGGTCTCCTCCAGGGGGCGCTCCGGGTCGTCGAGGAGCACGGTGAGGGCCTGCAGCCGGGTGTCGATGTCCTGGTCGCGGGTCTCGACGAGCCCATCGGTGTACAGGACCAGTTCGTCGCCCACGGCCAGGTCGAGGGCGGTGGCCTCGAAGGGCACGCCGCCGACCCCGAGGGGCGCGCCCGTCGGCAGGTCGAGGAGCTCGGGCGGGCGGCCCGGGCCGGTCCGTACGGGCGGCAGGTGGCCGGCGGTGGCGATGCGGCACGTGCCGCGGTGCGGGTCGTAGACGGCGATGACGCAGGTGGCCATGGTGTGGCCGACGCCGGTGGCCGTGTGGTCCAGGCGGGTCAGGACGGCGGCGGGGTCGAGGTCGAGCTCGGCCAGCGTGCGGGCGGCGGTCCGCAACTGCCCCATGGCCGCGGCCGCGTTGATGCCGCTGCCCATGACGTCGCCCACGACGAGGGCGGTCTTGTCGTCGGGCAGCGGGACGACGTCGAACCAGTCCCCGCCGACCTCGGCGGAGCTCCCGGCGGGCTGGTAGCGGTAGGCGATCTCCAGGCCGGGCGAGGGCGTCGGGTGGTGTGGCAGCAGGTGGCGCTGGAGCGTCAGGGCGGTGTGGCGCTGCTTCTGGTACCAGCGGGCGTTGTCGATGCAGACGGCCGCCCGGGCGGCCAGCTCCCCGGCGAGCAGGACGTCGTCCTCGTCGAACGGCAGCGGGTTCGAGGTGCGCTGGAGGCCGAGGGCGCCGATGACCTCGCCGCGGGCGATGAGCGGTACGGCGAGGTAGGAGTGCAGCCCGGCCTCGGCGAGCAGTTCGGCGGCCTCGGCGTCGCGGGCGATGCGGTCGAGGTCCTGTCTCTCCGCGTGTGCCAGCAGGACCGGGCGGCCGGTCCGTACGCACTGTGTGACCACGCGGGTGGCGTCGTAGCGCGCGAGCGAGCCCACCGGGTCCGCGGCGCGGGTGGCGGGAGTGGGCCGGTCCGCCCGGACGGCCAGGGCCCGGAACCGGACGGTCCCGCCGTCCGCGATGCCGGGCGGGTGGTCACCGGTGATGACCTCGTCGATGACGTCGACGGTGGCCACGTCCGCGAGCTGCGGCACGGCGATGTCGCCCAGCTCGCGGGCGGTGACGCCGAGGTCGAGGGTGGTGCCGATGCGCACGGAGGCGTCGGCGATCAGGGCGAGCCGCTGCCTGGCCTGGGCCACGGCCTTGGAGGTCTCGTACTGCTCGGTGACGTCGACGATCGAGGCGGCGATGCCGATGGGCCGCCCGCCCGGGTCGTCGAGCCGGTAGAAGGAGACCGACCAGGCATGGTCCTGGTCGGGGTCGGCAGGGGTGCGCCCGGTGGTGAACTGGTCCAGCAGGGGCACGCCGCTGCTCAGCACCTCGGCCATGGCCGCGTCGATGACCGCGGAGTCGATGTGGGGCAGGACCTCGTGGATCCGCAGGCCCAGGTGCTGTGCGGCCGGCAGGCCGTTGATCCGTTCGAGTGCCGGGTTGACCAGGACGAAGCGCAGGTCCGTGTCCAGGACGGCCAGGCCGATCGGGGACTGGGCGACGAGCCGCAGCGACAGGGCGAGGTCGCGCTCCAGGCGGCGCAGGGTGGCCTGGTCGGAGGCGATCCCGAGGGCGTAGTGCCGGCCGCGCTGGTCCTCCAGGCGCATGTTGCGGAACTCGGCCAGACGGGTGGTGCCGTCCTTGTGCAGGACCGGGAACACCCCGGCCCACGGCTTCCCGGTGCCCATGACCTTCTGGAAGAGGGCCAGGACGACGCCCAGGTGCTCCTCGTCGACGAGCAGCCGCGCCGCGGGCCGTCCCAGGGCCTCCTGCGCGGTGTAGCCGAACAGGTCCTCGGCCTGTGGGCTCCACAGCTTGATCCTCCCCTCCTCGTCGAGGACCACCGCGGCGACGCCGAGCACGTCCAGCAGGCCGCGCCCGCTGGAGGGGCCGACGGGTTCGGGGGCGGCACCGGAGACGGAACGGGGCCCGGGACCCTCCCCCGCCCGGGGTCCGGGGCCGGCCGGGAGATCGTCCGACGTGTTCATGCCGACCGCTCCTTCCCGTCCGCCGCCGAGGGAGCGGTGCGCCGGGTCCGCTCGTGGTGCTCCGGGCTCCGACCCCCGGGTGCCTCCATCCTCCCCCCGACCTCCCGGCCCGGCAGCCGCAAGCGGCCGCGGATTCGGCCGTACGAGGCCCCGGTGCGGCCG
>NZ_JACBGN010000231.1 GCF_013401435.1 Streptomyces sp. BR123 | reverse complement strand
CCCCAGCCCCGTCCCCACCTCAGTCCCCACGCCCAGCCCCGGCACCGGCCGGGGCGCCGCGGTGTACGAGTCCGGCGATCCGGGCCGGTCCCGCCGGGGCGGCTACGTCCTGGCCGAGGCCGAGGGCGGGGAGCCCGACCTGGTGCTGATCGCCGGTGCCGGCGAGGCGGAGGTCGCCCTCGACGCCCGGGCCATCCTCCAGCGCGACGGCATCGCCGCCCGGGTGGTGGCGATGCCCCGCCTCGAACGCTTCCGGCAGCAGCCCGCCGCCTATCGCGAGCAGGTGCTGCCGGTCCGGGTCCGCGCCCGGGTCTCCGTGACGGCCGGCGCGGCCCTCGGCTGGTACGAGCTCCTCGGCGACGCCGGGATCCCCGTGGGCCTCGGCCGGTCCGGGACCGGCACCCCGTACACCGCCCTGCTCCGGCAGCACGGCTTCACCGCCGAGCGGGTGGCCGCCACCGCCCGGGCCGTCCTGGCCCGCGCCGGACACCGACACCGGGAGCACGAGTGACCGCCCTGAACGCCGTACCGACCGCCCGGATCCCGGGCTCCAAGAGCATCACCAACCGGGCCCTGCTGCTGGCCGCCGCCGCCGACGGAGTCTCGCTGCTGCGGGCCCCGCTGGTCAGCGACGACACCCTCGCCTTCCGCGCGGCCCTGACCGGCCTCGGCGTGCACATCGAGGCCGAGCCTGGCGACGCCGCCTGGAAGGTCACCGGCACCGGCCGCCCGCCCGTCGCGCCCGTCGTCGGCGCCCCGGTGTGGTGCGAGGACGCCGGCACCGCGGCCCGCTTCCTGCCCCCGTTCGCGGCGACCGGCCGGGGCCGCTTCGCCTTCGACGGCACCGGCCAGCTGCGCGCCCGGCCGCTGCGGCCGCTCGCCGACGCGCTGCGCCGGCTGGGCGTCCGCGCCGGCGTCACCGAGCCGGCCGGCGGACTGCCGATGACCGTCGACGCCGACGGCCTGCGGGGCGGGGAACTGACCGTCGACGCCAGCCTGAGCAGCCAGTACCTCACGGGGCTGCTGATGGCCGGACCGCTGATGCGCGAGCCGCTGACCGTACGCGGCCAGGGCCTGGTCAGCCGCCCGTACATCACGATGACCCAGGACCTGATGCGCCACTTCGGGGCGTACGTGGACGAGTTCGACGGCGGCGCCATCCAGGTGCTGCCCGGCGGCTACCGGGCCGCCGACCTCGACATCGAACCCGACGCCTCCACCGCCTCGTACGTCTTCGCGGCGGCCGCCGTCACCGGCACCACCGTCAGCGTGCCCGGCCTCGGCCGCTCCAGCGTCCAGGGCGACCTCGGCTTCGTCGAGGTGCTGCGCCGGGCCGGGGCCCGCGTCGAGGTCGGCGAACGGGAGACCACCGTCACCGGCCCCGCCGACGGCGTGCTGCGCGGCGGCTTCGACGTCGACATGGGCGACATCTCCGACACCTTCATGACCCTCGCGGCCGTCGCCCCCCTCGCCGACGCCCCGATCACCGTGTACGGCATCGGCCACGCGCGGCTGAAGGAGTCCGACCGGATCGCCGCGGTCGAGGAGAACCTGCACGCCCTCGGGATCCGCGCCGAGTCCGGCCCGGACCGGATCACCGTCCACCCCGGCCGGCCCGCGGCCGCCCGGATCGCCTGCCGCCGGGACCACCGGATCGCGATGGCGTTCTCCGTGCTGGCCCTGCGCGTCCCCGGCACCACCCTCGACGACCCGTCCTGCGTCGCCAAGACCTTCCCCGGCTTCCACGCCGAACTGGCGCGGCTCTTCCCCGCCCGCCCGGGCAGCAACCGTCACTGACAACGAAAGGGATGTGAGACACCCCCATGGCCGACATACTCATCGCCGGCGGTGGCATCGGTGGCCTTGCCGCGGCGCTCGGGCTCGCGAAGCGCGGACACCGGGTCACCGTGCTGGAACGCCGGGACGTCTTCACCGAGGTCGGCGCCGGCATCCAGCTCGGCCCGAACGCCTTCCACGCCCTCGACCTGCTCGGGGTGGGGCAGGAGGTCCGCGACCGGGCCGTCTTCATCGACGAGCTGCGGTTCATGGACGGCACCACCGGCGAGAAGGTCGCCGCGATGCCGGTCAAGGAGAACTACCGGGTCCGGTTCGGCAACCCGTACGCCGTCGTCCACCGCGTCGACCTGTACCTGCCCCTGCTGGAGGCCGCCCGACGGCACCCCGGTGTCGAGCTCCGGGGCCGCCACCACGTCGTCGGCTACGAGCAGAAGGCGGGCGAGGCCACGGCGCTCCTCGCCGACGGCCGCCGCATCACCGGCGACGCACTGATCGGCGCCGACGGCCTGCACTCGGCGATCCGGCGGCAGCTGGTCGGCGACGGCTCCCCGCGGGTGTCCGGCCACACCATCTACCGGTCGGTCATCCCGATGTCGGAGGTGCCCGAGGAGCTGCGGTGGAACACCGTCACCCTGTGGGCCGGCCCGAAGTGGCACTTCGTCCACTACCCGATCGCCGGCGGCGAGCACTTCAACCTGGCCGCGACCCGCGACGACGGCGCCACCGAGGCCGTGGCCGGCGTCCCCGCCAGCCACGAGCACGTCGTGAACTCCTTCCCGGAGCTGTCGGGTGCCGCGCGCCGGCTGCTGGAGCTGGGACGCGACTGGAAGGCCTGGGTGCTGTGCGACCGCGATCCGGTCGACCGCTGGACCGAGGGCCGAGTCGCCCTCCTCGGCGACGCCGCGCACCCGATGCTCCAGTACGCCGCCCAGGGCGCCTGCCAGGCCGTGGAGGACGCGGTGCTGCTGAGCGGGCTGCTGGACGGCTGCCCGGCCGACTACGAGCAGCGGCTGGAGAAGTACGGCGCGGCCCGCCGCGAGCGCACCGCACAGGTGCAGCTGGTGGCCCGCGAGATGGGGCGGCAGCTGTACCACGCGGCAGGCGAGGCCCGTGTCGAGCGCAACGCGATGCTCGCCTCCCTGTCGGACGACGACATGTACGACAAGGTGGCATGGCTGCACGGCGCCTACGACTTCGAGACCGGCACAGCCGCCGACTGACCGCGCCACCGCGGCGGAAAACGGTTCGCGTGCGCCTTCGGCCGGCTGGCAGTGTGCGGCAGATGCCGCCGCTGCACGAGATCCGCGCCCGCTACGACGACCGGACGGTCACCGTCTACCAGGCCTACGGGCCCGCCGTCGCCGAACCGGCCCTGGGTGCCGGCCGGTTCGTGCCGCCGTTCTCCTTCGGCCGCATGACCTGGATCAAGCCGTCGTTCCTGTGGCTGATGCACCGCAGCAACTGGGCCGCCAAGCCCGGGCAGGAGCGCGTGCTGGCCGTGCGGATCACCCGCGACGGGTGGGAAGAGGCCCTGTCGCGGGCGGTGTTGACGACCGCCGACCCGGCGGACGTCGCCACCGCCGCGGTCCATGTGCAGTGGGACCCGGAGCGCTCCCTGCGCGGCGCGGCGCTGAACCACTACAGCATTCAGGTGGGGATCGGCCGCGGGCTGATCCGGACCTTCGCGGAGGAGTGGGTGGTCGGCCTCGACGACCTGACCGGCCCGGCCCGCAAGGCCGCAGCCCTGGTCCGGGCAGGCCACGGCGCCCGGGCGCAGCGTCTGCTGCCGCCCGAGCGCCCGTACCCGCTTCCCGGGGGCCTGGCCCGGCGGCTCCTCAGACCGTGAGGACGATCTTGCCGGTGGCGTGCTTGGACTCGCTCAGCTCGTGGGCCTTGCGGACGTCCTGCAGCGGGAAGGTCCCGGCGATCAGCGGGCGGATCTTCCCGGCCTCGGCGAGAGCGGCCAGCTCCTCCAGGACGGCGTGGTCGGGCGCCACGTTGACCGTGATGCCGCGCAGGCCGAGGGCCTCCGCCTTCGCCTGGATCTCCGGGAGGGCGAGCGGGTTGATCACGCCGATGTAGGTGCCGCCGGGGCGCAGGGTGCGCAGGGAGCGGTCCTCGTAGTCGCCGCCGATCAGGTCGAGGACGACGTCCACGTCCTTGACCGCCTCGGTGAAGTCCTCGGCGGTGTAGTCGACCAGTTCGTCGGCGCCGAGTTCGCGCAGCACCTCGTGCTTGGCCGCGCTGGCCGTGCCGATGACGTACGCGCCGCGGGCCTTGGCGATCTGCACGGCGAGGTGGCCGACACCGCCGGCCGCCGCGTGGATCAGCACGCGCTGGCCCGGCTGGATGTCCGCGCCGTCCACGAGGGCCTGCCAGGCCGTCAGTCCGGCCATCGGCAGGGCGGCCGCCTTGACGTGGTCCAGGGCCTGCGGCTTGCGCGCGAAGTGGCGGGCGGGGGCGGCGACGTACTCGGAGTAGCCGGCGGCCTCGTTCGGGAAGGACGGGAGGCCGAACACCTCGTCGCCGACCTTGAAGCGGTTCTCGCCGGGGGAGACGGCGACGACGGTGCCGGAGACGTCCCAGCCGACGCCGAACGGCGGGGTCAGCCACAGGCCGAATTCGCGGATCTTCCAGTCGATCGGATTCACTCCGGCGGCCTGCGTCTTTACCAGAATTTCCGTCGCATCCGGAGCCGGAATCGGGGAATCTGTCAGGTTGAGGACTTCATTGCCGCCGAGGGTTTCCTGACGGACCGTACGCATGGTTTCTGTCATGCATTCCATGATCTGTGCGCGCCGATCCGAATGTAAAGTCAGGACTCCGTCGATATCCGGCCATTTGTGGGGCGCGGAACCTGACAGAGCGGCCGGGAATTTTTTCTGCTGCGCAGAACGTTCCCCAATGCTGGGCCATATGACTCAGCTGCGTTCACTTGGTTCGGCCGGCCCCGAGGTTTCCGCTCTCGGCCTCGGCCTGATGTCCATGTCCGACTTCTACGGGCCCGCCGACCGGGCCGAGGGCGTCGCCACCGCACACGCCGCCATCGAGGCCGGCATCACGCTCCTCGACACCGGCGACTTCTACGGCAGCGGCCACAACGAGCTGTTGGTGCGCGAGGTGCTCCAGAGCCACGACCGCGAGCAGCTCACCCTCAGCGTCAAGTTCGGCGTCCTGCGCGACCCGGCCGGCGGCATCCTCGGTGTCGACAACCGACCCGAGGCCGTCAAGAACTCCCTGGCGCAGACCCTCCAGCGGCTCGGCGTCGACCACGTCGACGTGTACCGCCCGGCGCGCCTCGACCCGGCCGTGCCGATCGAGGAGACCATCGGCGCCATCAAGGAGATGATCGACGCCGGCTACGTCCGCCACATCGGCCTGTCCGAGATCGGCGCGGAGACCCTGCGCCGCGCCTCCGCGGTCCACCCGATCGCCGACCTGCAGATCGAGTACTCCCTGCTCTCCCGTTCCATCGAGGACGAGATCCTGCCGACGGCGCGCGAGCTCGGCACGGCGGTCACCGCGTACGGCGTCCTCGCCCGCGGCCTGCTCTCGGGCCGCTGGAACCACCAGCGGGCCACCGCCACGGACGACGGCCGCAGCAGCTTCCCGCGGTTCAGCGGCGAGAACCTCGACCGCAACCTGCAGCTGGTCGCCGCCCTCGGCAAGGTGGCCGAGGCCAAGGGCGTCACCACCTCGCAGCTCGCCATCGCCTGGGCCATGGCCCAGGGCCCCGACATCGTCCCCGTCGTCGGCTCCCGCCGCCGCGACCAGCTCACCGAGGCGCTCGGCGCCCTCGACATCGAGCTGACCGCCGAGGACGTCGCCGAGATCGAGCGGGCCGTCCCCGCCGACGAGGTCGCCGGCACCCGCTTCGACGCCGAGGGCATGGCCATGCTCGACAGCGAGAAGAAGTCCGCCGCGGCCGGGCAGGCGGGCTGAACATGGTCGCCATCGGCAGCCCCGCCCAGTGGCAGGCCGACCGGCTCGACGTCCAGGCGTACCTCGACCGCCTGGGCGTGACCGGGCGCCTGGAGCCGGACGCGGAGACCCTGCGCCGACTGCACCGGGCGCACGCCCTGACCATTCCGTTCGAGAACCTCGACATCCTCCTCGGACGGGGCATCGACCTCGACGTCGACGTGATGCAGGACAAGCTGCTGCGCCGGCGGCGGGGCGGCTACTGCTACGAGCACAACATGCTCTTCGCGCTCCTGCTGGAGCGGCTCGGCTACGAGGTGACCCGCCTGTACGCCCGGCCCGTCCTGGACGCGCCCAAGCCGCTGCCGCGGACCCACCTCATGCTGCACGTGGCCGTCGGCGGCGAGACGTGGCTCGCCGACGTCGGCTTCGGCGACGAGGGCCCGCTGGAGCCGATCCGGGTCCGCGACGGCATCGTCGCGGACCAGGGCGGCTGGGTGTACCGGCTGGAGCGCGAGGCGGGCACCGACAAGGAGTGGGTGCTCTCGCTGCAGCGGGAGGACGGCTGGTTCCCCCTGTACTGGTACGCCACGGAGGCCCACCACCACATCGACTGCGTGGTGGCGAACCACTTCATCTCCACCCACCCCAGCTCGCCGTTCACCGGCCGGGTCTTCCTGGAGCGGATCGCGGAGGACTGGCGGCTCAACCTCAACCACCGCAAGCTCACGCTGACCCGGGCCGACGGCACCGTCGAGGTGCGGTACGTGGCCGACGGGGAGGTGCGGGAGCTGCTGGACGAGCAGTTCGAGATCGAGCTCACGGAAGACGAGGCCAAGGTGGTCGTGGCGGCGCTGCCGGCGCCGTCCGAAGCCTCCTGAGGCCGCCCGTCACCACCGCTGCGGGGCCCGCGGCGCGCACACGGCCGGTGTGCGCGCGGCGGGCCCCGCTTCGTCGTACGCCCTTTCCGTACGGGAAAGCCGTACGGGCGCCACAGGGGGGAAGGGAGACGTGGCGGGTGGAGCGGTGGGTCAGCGGGGCTGGACGTTGATGCGGTAGCCCTTGCCGGTGGAGGAGCCGCCGGTGACGAGGGTGCCGTCCAGCTGGTGGATCTGGTAGGCGAAGTCGAAGTTCGCGGTGGTGCGGCCGGTGACGGTGATGTTGGCCTTGAAGGTGATGGTGGAGTTGGCCTTGCCGTCGGTGCCGATGAGCAGCGCGGTGTCGGTGTCGGAGTAGGTACCGCAGCCGGTCAGCTTCCACTCGCCGTGCGAGGCGGTCGTGGTGTTGTTGGGCGAGGAGAAGTTCACCGTGCCGTACGAGGCGGTGGCGCTGCCGTGGTAGCTGCCGAGGAAGGTCTCCTTGGTGTTGTCGTCCACGACCCGCCAGCTGCCCGGCAGGGTCAGGCAGCCGCTGCCGCCCTCGACGGCGGCGTTCGCCGAACCCGTGACGGCCGTCGCGGTGGCCAGCGCGGCGATACCCGCGAATACCGCGGCCTTGATACGGGTGCTCTTGCGCATCTGAGTCTCTCCAATGGAATGGAAACGGGGGTTTTCGGTGCCGGGCCGGCGGTGAACGCAGCGGCTTCATTTCCCATGATGGGCTGTCGAATTGCCGTGCGGTATGGACCGGTTCCCGATCCGTCAGGTCGTCATTCCGGCCGTGCGGGGCCCCGAAAAGCGCCTGTGCCGCACCCCGGAAATACGGGGTGCGGCACAGGGAGGGAGGGGGCCGGATGCGGGAGGAAATGGTTCAGTCGATCTGCATGACGATGCGGACCGCCGGGTCGACGTCCGGCTGCTTCGGCATGGTGTCGACGACGATGCCGAAGTGCTCCTCGTACGCGGCGCGCAGCGCGGCGTCGTCGGCCAGCAGCACGGTCTCCTTGCCGTCCGCGGTGGTGCGGGTCAGCTCACGGCCGTTGACGGTGACGCGGCCGTCCTCCCTCTGCTGGCAGGCGATGAGGTTGTGCAGGAACACCGAGTCCGGCGCCGTGCGGTACCACCACAGCGTCGGGTAGAAGTCAGCGATCCGCACCGGCCGCTCGTCGAGCCGGTACTGGATGTGCCCGTCCAGCTCGACCTGGAGGCCGCCGTCCGCCGGCTGCAGCACGCGGAAGTCGCCGTGCGGGTCCTTCTGCACCTCGTCCGTGCCGATGGGCAGCGGGAACCGGCTGCCCTTGCCGAAGCCCACGTCGACCAGCCAGTCCTGGCCGTCCGCGTGGACGCGGAGCGCCAGGTGGCACAGCGGGGCGCCGAACTCGCCGCCGAGGAAGACGGCACCGGGGAGGATCTCCACCCGGAAGCCGAGCGCCTCCAGCAGGTGGCCGAAGGCCGGGTTCAGCTCGTAGCAGCCGCCGCCGCGCCGCCGGGTGACGATCTTCTCGTGGAGGAAGTCGCGCTCCAGGCTCAGCTCGGCGCCCTCCACGTGGTAGTCGATGTTCTCGAACGGCACGGACAGCACGTGCCGCTCCTGGAGGTGCCGCAGCGCGTGGACGTCGGCCTGCTCCGGCCGGCGCGCTCCGATGCGCTCCAGGTAGGCGTCCACCATCGCTTCGCTGAACATGTCGTCTCTTCTCTCCTCGGTCGCGGCGCCGCCCGTCATCGTGAACGCCAGCCGGTCGGCGGGATGTTGTGGTTCACCCGGAACAGGTTCTGCGGGTCGTGGGCGTCCTTGACGGCCACGAGCCGGGCGTAGGTCTGCGCGTCGTACGCCGAGCGCAGGTGCTCGGGGGAGGACTCCAGGGCGCTGATGAAGCTGAGGAACGGGCCGCCGATGCGCCACGGCTCCATCGTCTCCATGAGCCGTTCCTGGAACTCCCGTACGTCCTGGATGTGTTCGGGCCACACCGGGGCGCCCGCGAAGAGGGTGTACGCGGTGTCGCGGTGCGGCAGCGCGTTGGGGTGCACGGGCTGTCGGCCCAGCGCGCCGCCGAGGTGGCGCAGCTCGACGCCGGGGCGGACCGCGTCCGCGCCCTCCTTGATCAGCGGGACCAGGGTGGCGATGGCGGCGTCGTCCAGCTCGCGGATGCGCGTGGAGCGCTCGTAGTACACGGCGGGGACGGTCGGGTCCATGTTGATCTCGGCGACCCGGGTGTACGGCATGTCGCAGACGGTGTCGAGGACGGGCTCGACGATTTCCCGCAGCGGGCGGACGAGTTCCTCGCCCTCTTCGTTCGAGCCGTTGAACGCGATCCGGATGTGCGCGAGGAAGCGGCCGCGGACCGGCTCCGGCAGCACGTCGATGTCGGGGAAGCGCATCACGGCGATCGAGGACTGCATCGCGTCCGGCAGGGTCCGCGTCCAGTCGCGCCACGTCGGCAGGATCTGCTCGATGTGCTCGCCGGGCAGGAAGAGGCCGCCGCCGTACAGCCGGGAGACGGGGAAGAGGCCGATCTCGATGGAGGTGACGACGCCGAAGTTGCCCTTGCCGCCGCGCAGTGCCCAGAACAGGTCGGGGTGGTCCTCGGGGGAGACGTAGCGCAGCTCGCCGTCGGCGGTGACCAGGTCGATGTTCTTGACGTGGTCGGCGGAGAACCCGTACGAGCGGCCCAGCGGGCCGAGGCCGCCGCCCAGCGTGTACGAGACCACGCCGACGCCCGGGGAGGCGCCGTTGAGGGGTGCCAGGCCGAAGGCCGCCGCCTCCTCGATGACGCGGCTCCACTGCGCGCCGGGCTCGATGCGGGCGGTGCGGGCGCGCGGGTCGATCCGCACGCCGGTCAGGTTGCGGGTGTTGATGAGGATCGCGCCGTCGGCGGGCAGCGACGTACCGTGCCCGGTCGCCTGGACCGCGACGGCGAGGCCGCCCCGGGCGGCGAAGCGCACGGTGGCGATGATGTCGGCGGTGCCGTCGGCGAGGACCACCGCGGCGGGCCGGTTCTCCGGCAGGATCCGGTTGAAGCCGAGCGTCTCCTCTTTGTACGCGTCGGTGCCGGGCAGCAGGAGCGGCCCGCGCAGCTCGGCTCCGAAAGCGGACAGGTCGGTGGCGGACACGGAAGTTCCTTCCTGTAACGGGTGGTTCACTGCGCTGCCTTGGCGGGGGCGCGCAGGCTCGGGAGGGTGAGGGCGGTCAGCAGGACCACGGCGCCGCCGATCCAGGCGACGGTGGTCAGCTGCACGTTGTCGACGATCAGGCCGCCGACGAGCGCGCCGAGCGCGATGGACAGGTTGAAGACCGACACCCACAGCGCGGAGGCCGCCTCCATCGCGTCGGGCGCGTACTTCAGCATCCAGGTCTGCAGGCTGACGGAGACGCCGCCGAAGGCCAGGCCCCACAGGACCAGCAGGGCGATGCCGCCGGCCTGGCTCTCGCCGACCAGCGGGAACAGCAGCATCGCGGCGGCCAGCGCCACGATGATCACCGTCATGGTGCGGCCCAGGTTCTTCGCGACGGCCGCGCCGGCGACGAAGTTGCCGATGATGCCGGCGACGCCGAAGCCCAGCAGCAGGACGCTGATCAGGTCCTCGTCGATGCCGGAGACCTGCTGGAGCATGGGGCTGACGTAGGTGTACGCGGCCAGGTGGCCGGTGACGATCAGGCCGGTGGCGATGATGCCGGCGCGCACGCCGCGGTTGCCGAACTGGCCGATCAGCTCGCCCACGCTGACGGGCTTGGTGGCGGGCAGCTTCGGCAGCAGCACCAGCAGGGCGACGAGGACGGCGAAGGCGAGCACGCCGAGCGTGGCGAACGCGGTGCGCCAGCCGGCGAGGCCGCCGATCAGCGTGCCGGTGGGGACGCCGAGGACGTTGGCGGCGGCGACACCGCCGAAGATGAGCGCGGTGGCCCGGGGCACCGCGGCCGGCTGGACCAGGCGGAAGGCGAGGCCGCCCGCGATGGCCCAGAATCCGCCGATGGTGACGCCGACGAGCACGCGCGAGGCGAGGAGCACCCCGAAGTTCGGCGCCAGAACGGTGATCAGGTTGGCGGCGGCCATCACCGTCATCAGCCCGACGAGCAGGAAGCGGCGGTCCATCCGCCCGACGACCACCGGGATCAGCGGCGCGGACAGCGCGGCGACCAGGCCCGGCACGGTCACCATCAGGCCGGCGGTGCCCTCGGAGACGCTCAGGGCGGAGCCGACCGAGGTGAGCAGGCCGATCGGCAGCTGCTCGGCGGTGACCAGGGTGAAGATGCCGACCGCGACGGAGACGACGGCGAGCCAGCTCTTCAGCGAGGTGGCCTGCGCGGCAGCCCGCGGCGGCGCACCGGCGGCTGTGCTGTCGGTGGTGTCGGCGGTGTCGGCGGGTGTTTCGAGTGTTGCCATGGCAAGAACCTCATTCGTGATAACCGGGGGCTGGGGCCGCCCTGCGGGGAGGCGTCAGGGCGGCCGCGGGCAGATCAGGTGCGGGGGACCCAGCCGGACTCGTCCCAGAACCGCAGCTGCCGGGCCTTCGACGTGCCGGCGACCTCGGCGATCCGCTCACCGCCGAGGACCAGCGTGCTCGGCGTGCCGGGGTCGAAGACCGGCCACTCGGGCAGGCCGGGACCGGCGGGCACGCCGTCGCGGGCGAAGGCGGCGACCAGGTCCATGAAGGTCTCGGACACGGTGCGCTCGACGGGCCCGTCGTGGAACAGGGGGGTCGTCTGCGGCACCGGGTAGGTGGCTGCGATCGCGGCGGTGTCGGCGTACGTGCCGAACAGGAACGGCGAGGTCGACTCGTGCGGGGTGCCGTGGTGCGGGGCGCGCACGGGGTGGGCGAACTCCATGACGTACTGCGGGGTCCTGGCGTGCCGGGCGTGCCGCTCGGACAGCCGCACGATCTGGTAGCGGAACAGCGCGTCGCCCCAGATCTCCGTCCACAGCGACAGCGGGTCCTGCGGGAGCCCCTCGGCCTCGGCGGCCTCCCGGTACGCGGCGAGGCAGGCGTCCACCAGCTCGTCGGTCACCTTGGCCGAGCCCTTGTCCAGGACGCCGCGCACGGCCTCGCGCAGTGCGGCGGCGTCGGCGGGCGGCGGGGTCGGGGTG
>NZ_JACBGN010000230.1 GCF_013401435.1 Streptomyces sp. BR123 | reverse complement strand
GTCCCGCCCGCCGCCCCGGCCGCGGCATCCGCCCGTACACCGCCCGCCACGGCCCCGCCGTCGCCGCCGCCCGGGCCCGCCTGCCCGCCGCCCGGGCCCGCCTGCCCGACGCCCGCCTCCGCGTTCGGTTCACCGGCGGCCGCGTACGGCGACAGGCGGCTCCCGTCGCCGTACATCCAGTGCCCGGTGGACTCGTCGTACAGCCAGACGGACTCCCCGTCGACCACCACCCCGGCCCGCATCCCCTTGGTCCCGCTGCGGAACCCCTCGCCGTCCAGCCGCCCCGCGGCCAGTTCCTCGAGCACGCGCCGGTAGCGGTCCAGGACGCCCGCGCTGCGCGCGATCAGCGGGCGCGGGTCGTCGGTGCGGGCCGTCGGCCGTCCACCGGTCGGCGGCGGCTCCGGTACGGAGA
This sequence comes from Streptomyces sp. BR123, assembly GCF_013401435.1. GTDB lineage: Bacteria > Actinomycetota > Actinomycetes > Streptomycetales > Streptomycetaceae > Streptomyces. The sequence goes on along the minus strand of NZ_JACBGN010000230.1, from coordinate 11,284 downwards.
CCAGCAGGCGGCCGTCCACCCAGGCGGACCAGCCGTTGGCGCAGAGGATCTCCCCCCACTCCCCGCGCCGGGAGAGCAACTGGACGGGGAGGAAGGCGTCCAGGGACGCGGTGGGCCGGGAGACGTCGGGTGTCTCCCAGGCGGGCAGTCCGTCCCGGGGCACGACATGGGTGGGCCGGAAGCCTGCGACGGCTCCGTAGTCCTCGGGGGTGGGGCTGGTCATGGCACCTGCCGCTACTTCCGCATGATCGCGGGCTCGTGGCGGCGCAGCAGCCGCGCGACCAGGACGGCGAACAGCACGGACAGGCCCGCGAGCATGCCGAGGTCGAGCAGCCACACGCCGGTGCTGTGGGCGAAGAGCGGGTCGTCGGTGAGGTCGCCGGGGACGAGCGCGCCGAGATCGATGGTGCCGGCCATGGCGCCGAGGGCCCAGCGCGAGGGGACCAGCCAGGCGAGCTGGCCGATCACGGGGACGCCGTCGAGCCTCAGCAGGGCTCCGCAGAAGACGACCTGGACGATGGCGAGGAGGACCAGCAGCGGCATGGTGACCTCCTCCTTCCTGACCAGGGCGGAGACCAGCAGGCCGAGCATCATCGCGGTGAAGGACAGCAGCGCGACGGCGAGGGTGATCTCGGCGAGCGGCGGCAGCAGGACCCCCTGCCCGCCGGGGGCGTTGGTGTCGACGCCGTACAGCGCGACGAGGGTCAGGACCACGGCCTGGGCGACGGTGACGGCTCCGAGCACCAGCACCTTGGACATCAGGTAAGCGGATCTGGACAGGCCGACGGCCCGTTCACGCCGGTAGATGACGCGCTCCTTGACGAGTTCGCGCACGGCGTTGGCGGCGCCGGTGAGGACTGCGCCGACGCAGAGGATCAACAGGGCGTTGATCGCGGTCTCCCGGGTGAGGGAGCTGCCGGCCAGGGCACGGGCCATGGCGCCCATCACGAACGGCAGCGCGATCATGATGACGAGGAAGGTGCGGTCGGCGCTGAGCGCGGCAGCGTAGCGGCGCATCAGGATGGCCAGCTGGGCGCCCCAGCTCTGGGCCTTGGGCGGGGCGGCGGCGAATCCGGCCGGCAGCTCGGCGGTGTGGTGCCCGTCGGCGCCGGGCCGGTGGGCGGCGCTCTGCACGTAGCGGCGGTGGTGGGCGGAGGCCCGGTACTCGCCCGCCCAGTCACGGCCGTGCTGCGTCTCGAACGCCTCGAACGCCTCGGGCCACTGGTCGAAGCCGAAGAAGGCGAGGGTGTCCTGCGGGGGCCCGTAGTAGGCGACGCGTCCGCCGGGGGCGAGGACGAGCAGCCGGTCGCAGACGTCGAGGCTGAGCACGCTGTGCGTGACGACGATGACGGTGCGGCCGTCGTCGGCGAGGCCGCGCAGCATGTGCATCACGGAGCGGTCCATGCCGGGGTCGAGGCCGGAGGTGGGTTCGTCGAGGAAGAGCAGCGAGGGCTTGGTCAGCAGTTCCAGGGCGACGGAGACGCGTTTGCGCTGGCCCCCGGAGAGGCTGTGGATGGGCTGGTCGGCGCGCTGTCGCAGGCCGAGTTCGTCGATGACCTCGTCGACGCGGGCCTGGCGTTCCGCCGGGGCGGTGTCCTGCGGGAAGCGCAGGCCGGCGGCGTAGGTGAGGGCGCGGCGGACCGTGAGCTGGGTGTGCAGGATGTCGTCCTGGGGGACGAGGCCGATGCGGCTGCGCAGTTCGGCGTAGTCGCGGTAGAGGTCGCGGCCGTCGTAGAGGACGGTGCCCCGGTCGGCGGGGCGCAGGCCGGTGAGGGCGCCGAGGAGGGTGGACTTTCCGGCGCCGCTCGGTCCGACGACGGCGAGCAGGCACCGGGCGCCGACGGGGAAGGAGACGTCGTCGAGGAGGGTCTTGCGGCCGCGGTCGACGGCGACGGCGAGGTCCTGGACGTCGAGGGAGACCTCGCCGGTGTCGACGTACTCCTGGAGGCGGTCGCCGACGAGGCAGAGCGCGGTGTGGCCGATGCCGATGATGTCACCCTCGGCGACGGGGGCGACGGTGACGCGGGCGCCGTTGAGGTAGGTGCCGTTGTGGCTGCCGAGGTCGGCGATCTCGTGGGTGCCGTCGGCGTGGGCGCGGAGTTCGGCGTGCCGGCGGGAGACGACCAGGTCCTGGATGACGAGGTCGTTGTCCTGGTCGCGGCCGATGCGTACGACCGTGCGCGGGGGCAGCGGGTGGATGTCGGCGGGTTCGCGGAAGGTGCTGGTCAGGGACGGATCGGAGACGGAGTCGGGCCGCCGGGCAGCGGCCTGTGCGGGGGGCGGGGGCCCTGTCGGCGGGAACGCCGGAGGGTGCACCGCCGGCGGGGGCTGGGGCGGTGCCGCGGGCGGGGTGCGGCCGAGGACGCGGACGCGGGGTCCGTCGAGGGCGTTGCCGAAGCGCAGTTCGCTGCCGGCTCCGATGTTCCGTTCGTGGATGCGGTGGCCGTCCGCCCAGGTGCCGTTGGTGCTGTTCTCGTCCTCGACGGTCCAGTGGTCGCCGTCGGTGCGCAGGACCGCGTGGTGCCAGGAGACCCGGGCGTCCTGCAGGCAGACGTCGCAGAGCGGGTCGCGGCCGACGTGGTAGGTCCGGCCCGGGAGCATCGTCGTGGAGCCCGTGTCGGTCTCCAGGACGAGCTCGGGCGCGGTCGGCACACCGGGGCGCTGGACCATGGGCCGATTGTGACACGGCCTGAACCTGGCGGCATAACCGCAGGTCAGCGCCGCCTTATGGGTAATGACAACGGTCCCCGTTGCAACCTTTGCCCATTGCTTCACAGTGCGCTTCACTTCACGCGTCGGAACCGAACAGACGGGGGACGCCATGGGCGTGCACGACCACGATCACGATCACGCGGGGCGGGGCCGGGACGGCGACCACGCACCCGCACCCGGCCACGACCACAGCCACGGCCACGGGCATGCCGGGCACAGCCACGGCGTGTCCGCGGACGCCGACCGGCGCTGGCTGGCCATCGCGCTCGGCCTGATCGGCGCGTTCATGGCGATCGAGGTGGTCATCGGCATCATCGCGCAGTCGCTGGCCCTGATCTCCGACGCAGCGCACATGCTGACGGACGCGGTCTCGATCGTCCTCGCGCTGATCGCGATGCGGCTCGCGGCCCGCCCGGCGCGCGGCGGCTACACCTTCGGCCTCAAGCGCGCGGAGATCCTTTCCGCCCAGGCCAACGGACTCACCCTGCTGCTGCTCGCGGTGTGGCTGGCGTACGAGGCGGTCCAGCGGCTGATCGATCCGCCGCCGGTCGCGGGCGGGCTGGTCCTGGTCACGGCGCTCGCGGGCATCGTCGTGAATGTGGCGGCGGCCTGGTGCATCTCCAGGGCGAACCGCTCCTCGCTCGCCGTCGAGGGGGCGTACCAGCACATCCTGAACGACCTGTTCGCCTTCATCGGCACGGCCGTCTCCGGTCTGATCGTGCTGACCACCGGCTTCCTGCAGGCCGATGCGATCGCCACGCTCGTGGTGGTGGTGCTGATGGTGAAGGCGGGCTACGGGCTGGTCCGCGAGTCCGGCCGGATCTTCCTGGAGGCCGCCCCCGCGCACGTGGACCCGGACGCGGTCGGCGACCGGCTGGTCTCGCACCCTCCGGTGACCGAGGTCCACGACCTGCACATCTGGACCATCACCTCGGGCCAGGCCGCGCTGTCGGCGCACGTGCTCGTGGAGCCGGCCGGTGACTGCCACGCCGTGCGCCGGGACCTGGAACGGCTGCTGGCGAAGGAGTACGCGATCACGCACACCACGCTTCAGGTGGACCACGCGCAGGAGGCCCTCCTCACGGTCGGCCGCGCGGGCGACCCGGCCGACGCGCACTGCGCGGACGCCCACGGCCCCGTTCACCGGGAGGGCGCGCACGACCACTGAGGTGCGGGCAGTGAGGTGCGCGCGCTGAGGTGCGGCCGCTGAGGTGCGCGCCCTTGCCCGCCCGCCCGGCGGGGCATACATGCGGCCATGACGAACAAGCGAAGCGCCGGACTGCTCCTGTTCCGCGAGGCGGCCGGGCCGGCGGCCGCCGGCCCGGGGATCGAGGTGCTCCTCGGGCACATGGGCGGCCCGTACTGGGCGAACCGGGACGACGGCGGCTGGGCCATCCCCAAGGGGGAGTACGAGGAGGACGAGGCCCCGCTGGCCGCGGCGCGGCGGGAGTTCACCGAGGAGATCGGACTGCCCCCGCCGGAAGGCCCGTACCTGCCGCTGGGCGAGGCCCGGATGCCCGGCGGCAAGCAGGTGGTGATCTGGGCCGTGCGGGCGGACCTCGACCCGGCGCTGATGGTGCCCGGGACCTTCACGATGGAGTGGCCGCCCCATTCGGGCAGGGTGCAGGAGTTCCCGGAGCTGGACCGGGTGGGCTGGTTCGCGCCGGAGGCCGCCCGCGTCAAGCTGATCGGCTCTCAAGTCACCTTCCTCGAAAGGCTGTTCACGTTACTGGAAGGTTGACTTGACCTCGGCTTGCCGGCAAACCCCGCCCGAGCGGACATTGCACTCATGACGAGCGTCGTACTGGTGGGAACCCTGGACACCAAGGGTGTCGAGTACGGCTGGCTGCGCGAGGGGCTGCGGCGCGCCGGCATCGAAGTGGTCATGGTCGACACGGGCGTCATGGGCGAGCCCCGCGTACCCGCCGACGTGCCGCGCGCCGAGGTGGCCCGGGCGGCGGGGGCGGACCTGGCCGGGCTGCGGGCGGCCGCCGACCGGGGTGCGGCCGTGACGACGATGGCCAAGGGCGCGGAGGCGACCCTGTTGCGCCTCCACGCCGAGGGCCGGCTGCACGCGGTGCTCGCCCTCGGCGGCAGCGGAGGCACCTCCATCGCCACCCGTGCGATGCGCGCACTGCCGCTGGGCGTGCCGAAGGTGATGGTCTCCTCCATGGCGTCCGCAGACGTGTCCCCGTACGTCGGATCCTCGGACATCACGATGATGTACAGCGTGGTGGACATAGCGGGGCTCAACACCGTCTCGGAGCCGATCCTGGCGAACGCCGTGGCGGCCGTCGCCGGCATGGCCCGGGCCCACGAGCAGGCCGTCCTGACGCTGGGCCGCCCGGCCCTGCCGGGCTCCGGCTCGCGCCCGCTGGTCGCGGCGAGCATGGCGGGCGTCACCACGGCCGGTGTGGACGCGGCCAGGGAACGGCTGACCGAACTCGGCTACGAGGTCCTGGTCTTCCACGTCAGCGGCACCGGGGGCCGCACCCTGGAGACCCTCGCCGGGCAGGGCGTGTTCTCGGGCGTCCTCGACCTCACGCTCAGCGAGATCGCCGACGACCTGTGCGGCGGCATCCTGACCGCCGGCCCCGACCGGCTCACGGCGGCGGGCCGGGCCGGGATACCCCAGGTGGTCAGCCTCGGGGCGCTGGACATGGTCAAGTTCGGGCCGCTGGAATCCCTTCCCGAGCGGGCGCGGTACCGGCGGGTCCGCGTGCACAACCCGTCCATCACCGTCATCCGCACGACCGAGGCGGAGTGCGCGGAGCTCGGCCGCCGGGTCGCGGCCAAGCTCCGCACGGCAACCGGTCCGGCCGAGGTCTGCATCCCGCTGCAGGGCCTGTCCACCCTGGGCGCGCCGGGCGGCCCGTACCACGACCCGGCCGCGGACCGGGCGCTGTTCTCGGCACTGCGGGAGGGGCTGCGGGGCAGCGCCGCCGCCGTCCGCGACTACGACACCCACATCAACGACCCGGCCTTCGGCCGGGCGGCCGCAGACCGGCTGCACGCCGTGATCCGGGCGGGGCGGGCCGCAGCCTGAGGCCCCCGGCCGGGTTGGGAACCGGCCTCAGCGGAAACCGTGTCCCTGGGGGTGGCCGATCGCACCCCGACCGGGCCTCAGGGCACGGCGACGCGGGCGGACAGGGGGCAGACGATGACGGACGGCTGGACGGTGCCCGGGTACGCGCACGTCCGGGAGCTCGGATCCGGTGCCGGCGGAGTGGTGGTCCTCGCCGTCCACGAGGCGACCGGCACGCCCGTCGCGGTGAAGTACCTCGCCGACCGGCTGCGCCGGGACCCGGCATTCGTCTCCGGGTTCCGCGCGGAGGCCCGGCTGCTCGGCGGGCTGGAAGCCCCGTACGTGGTCCGCCTGTACGAGTACGTGGAGGCGCCCGGCGGGGCCGCCATCGTGATGGAGCTGGTCGACGGGATCTCGCTGCGGGCCGTGCTCAAGCAGTCCGGGCAGACCGATCCCGAGGCCGCGCTCGTCGTGCTGAAGGGGTCACTGCTCGGGCTGGCGGCGGCGCACCGGGCGGGCGTCGTCCACCGCGACTACAAGCCGGAGAACGTGCTGGTCACGGCGGACGGCCTGTCCAAGCTGGTGGACTTCGGGATCGCGGTGCGCCGCGACACCACCCCCGGGGTCGCCGGTACTCCGGCGTACATGGCGCCCGAGCAGTGGCAGGGCCGGCCGGCCACACCCGCGGCCGACGTGTACGCGGCGACGGCCACCTTCTTCGAGTGCCTGACCGGGCACAAGCCGTTCCCCGGGCAGAACCTCGCGGAGCTCGCGGTCCAGCACGTGGAGGCGCCCGTACCGGAGGACGCGGCCCCCGAGCCGGTCCGCCCCCTGATCCGGCGGGGCATGGCCAAGGCTCCCGAGCAGCGGCCGGAGAACGCCGAGGCGTTCGTCGCGGAGCTGGAACAGGCCGCGCTGGCCGGGTACGGGGCGGAATGGGAGGAGCGCGGCCAGCGCAAGCTGGCGGCGCTGGCCGCGTTATCACCCCTGCTGTTCCCCTCCGCGGGCGGCCCGGCCTCCGGGGCCACGGCGGTGGCGACGACCTCGCTGGGGCGGGGCTCCGGCTGGGCCCCCGGGCGACGGGGCACGATCGCGGCGGGTGCGGCGCTGGTGCTGGGCGTGGTGGCCGGGCTGACGGCAAGCGCGTCGGATGGCGAACCCGGCGGCGCCCGCGCGGTCAAGTCCTTCGCCACGTCGAGCCCCACACCGGCGGCCTCGGCGTCCGGCTCGCCAGGCCCGTCGCCGACCACTCCGGGCGCCCCCTCCTCCTCCCTCTCCCCGTCGCCCTCGCCCTCGGCTTCACCCGCACCGACGCGTTCCACGCGACCGACCCCGGGGCCGAGCCGCTCGACCATCTCGCGGGCGCCCTCGTACGGGGTCGCAGGGTCGCCGGTGTTGCCGATCACCAGGATCGGGGCGGCGCCCGGCGCCGACACGTCCGGGTTCTCCCACGCGCCCGCCACCGGCCAGCCGGTGCAGCTCATCAGGGCCCAGCCGAGGAAGTCCCCGAAGACGGGGGACGCCGCCCGGAACTCGGGCAGCCTCGACTTGGCCTGGGCGAGGTCGAACCGGTCCTTGAAGTCGGCGCAGTTGATCGCCGTGTTGGCTGCACCGATGTTGCTGTAACGGCCGTTGCGGTCCCGCCCGTTGAGCGCGTCGGACAGGAACATCAGCAGCTGCCCCTGCCCGCCCTCGGCCTCGTCGATCCCCTGCTCCAGCAGCGGCCACAGCTCCTGGGAGTACAGGGCCTGGGCGATTCCGTTCGTCGCGGCGGAGTCCGTGAGCTTCCGGTTCCCGATACCGGGGATCGGCTTGTCGGCCAGGCTCTTCTGGAGCCGGACGACGGTGTCCTCGATCTCCTTGACGGTGCTGCCCTGGAGCCGGCACTCGTCGCCGCGGTCCACGCAGTCCTGCGCGAAGTTGTCGAGGGCCAGCTGGAAGCCCTTGGCCTGGTCGAGCGCGCCCTCCTCCGAGCCGTTGGCCGGGTTCACGACGGCGTCGAAGACCGCCCGCCCGACGTTCTTCGGGAAGAGGTGGGCGTAGACCCCGCCGAGCTCGGTGCCGTAGGAGATCCCGAAGTAGTTCAGCTTCTGGTCGCCGAGGGCCTGGCGGATCCGGTCGAGGTCGCGGGCCGCGTTCTCGGTGCCGACGTACGGCAGCACCTTCCCGGAGCGCGCCTTGCAGGCCGCCTGGTAGCGCCGGGCCGCCTCCGTGAAGGACTTCTCCTCCTGCGGCGTGTCGGGGGTGGAGTCCTGCGCGTAGTACCGGTCGAGCTGCTGGTCGGTCTCGCACAGCACGGGCACGCTCCGCCCCACCCCGCGCGGGTCGAAGCTCACCAGGTCGTACCGCTCGCGCAGGGCCCCGTAGTCCTTGGCGGCGCCGGGCAGGGTGCTGACCCCGGATCCGCCCGGCCCGCCGAAGTTGAACACGAGCGACCCGATCCGCTTGTCCCCGTCCCGGGCCCGGGTCCGGATCAGCGCGATCGGAATGGTCTCGCCCTCCGGCTTCGCGTAGTCGAGCGGCACGTGCAGCGTGGCGCACTCCCAGCCCTTCGGCGGCGCCGGACCGCCGCCCTGCGCGGCATCGGGCGCGGAGCACTCCCCCCACTTGAGCGGCGCGGCCCCCATCGTCCCCCCGGCCCGGGGCGTCGCCCGCTCCTCCCCGCCGGAACACGCACTGACCGCCACCAGTGCCCCGGCGAGGGCGACGACACCGGCAAGGCGCAGCACGTTCGTGGACATACCCCCATCCTGCGGCCCTGCCCCGCACCCCGCCCGCGCACGGACCCGTTCGGGCGGTGACCGGTGACCGGTGACCGGTGACCGGTGACCAGCGGCGGGTGGCCGGGTGGCCGGGTGGCAGGGCAGGGGCAGCCCGGGCCGGCTAGATCGCTTCCTTGCGGGTCAGGTAGTTGAAGGACACCCAGCCGGGGAGGACGGGCAGCCAGAACGTCATCAGGCGGAACAGCAGGACCGCCGAGATGGCGACCTCCTTGTCCAGGCCGGCGGCGATCAGGCCCAGCGTCAGCGTCGTCTCCACCGCGCCGATGCCGCCCGGCGTCGGCGCGGCGGAGCCGAGCGCGTTGCCCGCGAGGAAGACGACGGCGATGCTCGCGTAGCTGAGCGCCTCGCCGCCCCCGAAGGCACGGATCGACGCGTCCAGGCACAGCACGAAGCAGCCGGTCAGCAGCACCATGCCGCCGATGCCCGTCAGCAGCTTCTGGGGCCGCTGGAGCACGTCCAGCATGCGCGGCACCACACCGGCGAACAGCGCCCGCACCCGGGTCACGACGAACTTCCGCAGCAGCGGCACGGCGGTGACGACGAGGACCAGCACGGCCACCGTCAGCAGGCCCGCGATGACCGTCCGGGACGGGGTCATCTCCGGGGTCTTCTCGGTGCCCGTCAGATAGCCGAAGGCGAGCAGCAGCAGGATGTGGCACGCCAGCCCGAACAGCTGCGAGGCGCCCACGCTCGCCACGGCCAGGCCGGGCCGGACCCCCGCCCGCTGCAGGAACCGAGCGTTCAGCGCGACACCGCCGACCGCCGCCGGGGCGACCAGCTTCACGAAGGACCCGGCCACCTGGGCGACCACCGTCCGCAGGAAGGGCACCCGCTCCGGCACGAAGCCCAGCAGGCTCATCGCCGCGGCGACGTACGAGAGCGCCGAGAAGGCCAGCGCGGCCCCCACCCAGCCCCACTCCGCCTGGCCGACGATCGTCGCGAAGTCCACGTGGGCCAACTGCGTGAGCAGGAAGTACGCGCCGAACGCGCCCGCGATGAACGACACCAGCGTGCGCGGCCTGATCCGCTCCAGCCGGGTCGGCTCCACCGGGGCCTGCGGCCGGATCAGCAGCACCTGCCGGCGGATCTGGCTCAGCAGGTCCTCCTCGCGGGCCCCTTCCAGGGCGTCGTCCAGCGCCCTCTTCTCCGCCTTGCGGTCCGCGGCGCGGTCCGCGGCCGAGGCGGTTCCGGCCTTCGTCCCGGCCGCCTCCTCCCGTGCGGCCTTCGCGGCCCGCGAGGACTCCAGCACGGCCTCCCGCTGCCGGTCGGCGCGCTCCCGGGCCAGCTTGCGCAGGGTCGCCCGGGTGGACCGGCTCAGCGCGATCGGCTGGAGCAGCGGCAGGCAGTCCGCCACCGCGTCCGGGCCGAGCACCGACACCGCCGAGGCCACTGCCCGCTCGGCGCCGACCCGCAGGCCGAGCGTGGTCAGCAGCTGGGCGATGTCCATCCGCAGGACCAGCTCGCCGGCCGCGATCTCGCCGCCGCGCAGGTCGGTGAGGACCACCTTGCCGGAACGATCCACCAGCAGTGCATCGCCCGTGAGCCGGCGGTGGGCGATCCGCCGCGACTGCAGGGCCCGCACCTGCTCCCAGGCGTTGTGGGCGAGGCGGTCGGTGATCTCCGCGTCGGGGAGGGAATCCAGGGGCCGCCCGTCCAGGTGCTCGTACACGAGCATGACGGCGTCCGGCCCGAGTTCGGAGGTGGCGATCAGCTTCGGTGCGTTGGCCCCGGCCGCGATGGCCGCGTACGCGAGCAGCGCCTCCTGCTCCAGCGCCTGGCGCAGCGACTGCAGGCTGCGCCGGGTGGTGATGCCGCGCAGGGTCATCCGGCGCCACACCCGGTAGAAGAACCCGTGGGCCTGCTGTTCGCGGTCGACGACGGTGACGTCGAGCGGCGGGCCGTCCTCCAGGGTCACGTGGTAGCGGCGGCCGCGGTCGCTCGCCTCGGAGGCGTCGACGCCGTCGGCGATCTCCGCGCGCGCCGCGCTGACCGGCTGGAATCCGACGTGGCGCAGGCCGGCGAGGAGGTGCTGCCCCGTCGGGCGGACGTTCGGCGAGCCGACCGCGTACAGCGTCCCGTACGCGACGCTCCAGCCGATCAGCACGGTCAGGATGATCGAGAACGGGGTGGTGTAGCCGCTGACGAGCATCGCGAACGCGTCGAGCAGCAGCACCACCCACAGGGCGACCCGCCAGCGAGGCCGGCGCGTCATCCCCACTGCGGTCATGTACGCGATCACGGGCGCGAGGTAGCCGTGCACCGGGTCGGTGAGGGCCCCGCCGCCCCCGGCGGCCCGGGTGAGGGCGTCCTGGATGGAGTCGGGGGCGCCCTCGGAGACCCACAGGTCGGTGGCCAGGGTCACCCCGTGGGCGAGGACGGCGGCGAGCACGCCGTCGGCGATGCGCAGCCCGTCGCGTTTGATCAGCCGTTCGATGGCGAAGGCGACGGGCACGAGCAGGACGGCGATGCTCGACACCAGGCCGGCGACCTTGATCAGCAGGTCGGGGGCGGCGCCGGTGCCCTGGCTGATGTCGGCTTCGAGGCCGGCGGTGGTGCCGTGCGCGAAGGCGGCGATGGCGAGCACGACGGCGATGCCGAGGACGCCGACGAGGAGGCGGACCAGGTCGGAGGGCCGGTGCACGCGGGCGGCGAGCAGCGGCTCGTCGACCTCCACGACCTCGGCTGCCTCGGCAGGTTCGGCGGCTTCGGCCGGACCCAGGGGTCCGGTGGGTCGGGGGGCTCCGGGGCGCCCGGAAGGCTCGCC
>NZ_JACBGN010000022.1 GCF_013401435.1 Streptomyces sp. BR123 | reverse complement strand
GCAGATGTGTATAAGGGACAAGCCCGGCCAGCCCTCGTACGGCCAGGTCCCGCAGCCCTCGTACGGCCAGGTCCCCGGCCAGGTCCCGCAGCCCTCGTACGGCCAGGTCCCCGGCCAGCAGCCGCAGCCCTCGTACGGCCAGACCCCCGCCCCCTACGGGCAGCAGCAGCCCTCCTACGGGCAGGTCCCCGGCCAGCAGCCGCCCCCGTACGGCCAGATGCCCGGCCAGGGCGCCCCGCACGGCGTGCCCGCGGCGGCCGGACCCGGCCTCGGCGCCGCGCTGCAGCCGTACAAGGAGGTGCCCACCGGCGCCCGCTGGACCTCGCAGAACCAGCAGCTCATGCGTGTCGACCTGGCCATGGGCGGCCAGCCCGTCCTCGCCCGCCAGGGCAGCATGGTCCTGTACCAGGGCAAGGTCGACTTCAGCTACAAGGGCGCGGGCTTCGCCGGCCGCATCGTCGGCAACGCCACCGGCCAGGAGATGCAGCTGATGCGCTGCAGCGGCCGCGGCCAGGTCTTCCTCGCCGAGAACGGCGCGCACCTGCACGCCGTCGAGCTCCAGGGCGACGCCCTCTGCGTCTCCTCCGAGAACGTCCTCGCCTTCGACGAGTCCCTCCAGTACGAGGTCCGCCGCGTCGAGGGCCACGGGATCCCCGGCGGGGCCCTGTTCACCATGCAGTTCCACGGCACCGGCACGGTGATCGTCAAGACGCACGGCACGCCCGTCGTCCTGCCCGTCACCCCGACCACCTTCGCGGACGCCAACGCCATCGTCGCGTGGTCGGCGGCCTCCCAGGTGATCGTTTCCAGCCAGGTCCGGGTGCGCCGCAACGCCTACCCCGGCCACAGCGGGGAGAGCGTGAACCTCCAGTTCCGCGGCGCTCCCGGCAACTTCATCGTCGTCCAGCCGTACGAGGTCTGAGGGAGCCCGTCATGAACGCAATGAACCAGCAGCTCGCGGGCTACGCCCCCACCCCCGTCACGGCCCGCATGGAGAACCACGGCCGCGCCATGCTCAAGGTCGCCATGCAGAGCGGCCAGGACCTCTTCGCCCGCACCGGGTCGATGGTGGCGTACGAGGGCTTCATCCAGTACGAGCCCAACCCGCCGGCCATGCGCCAGATGGCCTCCCAGTGGATCACCGGCGAGGGCGCCCCGCTGATGAAGTGCACCGGCGACGGACTGCTCTACCTCGCCGACTACGGCGCGGACGTCGTCGTGGTCAACCTCGACAACGACGCCCTCTCCGTCAACGGCACCAACCTGCTCGCCTTCGACGCCCACCTCCAGTGGGGCGTCGAGCGCGTCAAGGGCATGGCCAAGTTCGCCGGCCAGGGCCTGTTCAACGTGCAGATCGCGGGCACCGGCTGGGTCGCCATCACCTCCCGGGGCACCCCGATCGTCGTGGACTGCGGCCGCGGCGACGACGAGACGTACGTCGACCCGGACGCGCTCGTCGCCTGGTCCCCGAACCTCAAGGTGAAGGGCAAGCGCAGCTTCAAGGCCTCGTCGATGATCGGCCGGGGCAGCGGGGAGGCCTACCAGATGGCCTTCTCCGGCCAGGGCATCGTCGTCGTACAGCCCAGCGAGGACAGCACCGACCGGCTCCGGACGCGGGGCTGAGGGGGAGCGGACAGATCATGCAGAGCTCACTTTTCGGCTACGCCGAGCAGCAGTCCCAGGAGCGGTACACCGTCCAGAACCCGCAGCTGTTGCGGGTCACCCTGGCCGGATCCGACGACGTGCTCGCCCGCAAGGGCGCCATGGTCGCCTACCAGGGCATCGTCGACTTCGACGGCGAGTACCAGAGCGGCAACCAGCGGGACGCCCGCAGCCGCACCGGCGAGGGCCTCGATCTGATGCGCTGCTCCGGGCAGGGCACGGTCTACCTGGCCAACCTGGCCCAGTACGTGCACGTCGTCGACGTCGACCACGAGGGCCTCACCGTCGACAGCAGCTACGTCCTGGCCATGGACTCCAGCCTGCACCCCGAGGTCATCGCGGTGGACAGCCAGTACGGGATCTCCGGATCCGGCAAGTACCAGCTCAACATCACCGGCCGAGGGAAGGTCGCCCTCATGACCTCCGGGCAGCCGCTGATGATTCAGGTCACGCCCGACAAGTACGTCAACGTGGACGCCGACGCCATCGTCGCCTGGTCCACCTCGCTCCGCGTGCAGATGCAGGCCCAGACCCACTCCACCGGCGTCTGGCGCCGCCGAGGCAACACCGGCGAGGGCTGGGAGCTCAGCTTCCTGGGCACCGGATTCGCCCTCGTGCAGCCGAGCGAGGTGCTGCCACCGCAGAACGCCCAGATCGGCCAGGGCGCGGCCGCGCAGTTCGGCATGGGCCAGCACGGCGCCCACGGCCAGAACCAGAACAACGTCTGGAACTGATCCCGGAACCCACTCCGGAACCTCCCGGAACTCCGGAACCTCCCGGAACTCCGGGGCATCCCGGCCTTCCGAGGCATCCCGGAGGGCCGGAGGCGAGAGGCAAAGAGGGGCGGCTCCCCGCGCGGGGAGCCGCCCCTCAAGCCGCCCGTACGGGCGTCACAGCCGCGCCCGCGCCGCCTCCACCAGCCGTACGACCGAGGTGTCGGCCACCGCCGGCACCTCCTCGTACGGGAACCAGCGCAGGTCCACGGACTCCTCGCTGATCTCCGCCACCGCGCCCGCCGGGGCCAGCGCCGCGTACTGCACGTCCAGGTGCCAGTTGCACGGCGCCGGGATCGGGTGCCGGTCGAGCCGCAGCGGGCCGCCGGGCAGGAGCGCCAGCCCGGAGCCGATGCCGGACTCCTCTACGGCCTCCCGCAGCGCGGCGTCCTCGAGCGTGGCGTCCCCGGGTTCGCAGTGGCCGCCCATCTGCAGCCACATGCCGAGCTTCTTGTGCAGCGTCAGCAGCACGCGGCCCCGCTCCGGGTCGACCACGAGCGCGCTGCCGGTGACGTGCCCCGCCTGGCAGGGCTTGTAGACCCCTTCCGGATGCGCCGCGAGGTGCTCCAGGTAGACGTCCCTCAGGGCGCGCTGCTCTTCGTCCCGGCCCTCGTACCCCTTCAGGACGAGGACCGCGTCTTCGTGGAGGCTCACTGCTTCCCCTCGCCCTTGCCGTCGGCCTGCCCGCCCTGGTCGCCCTGGTCACGCCGCTCCGCCGCCTCGCCGAGCATCTTGTCGATCTCGGAGAAGTCCAGCTGCTCGCGGTGGACGAAGCCGTCCGGGTCGTCGAGGTCGGAGGCGGTCGGCAGCATGTCGGGGTGCGCCCACAGCCCGTCGCGGCCGTCCATGCCGCGCGCGTCGGTCAGCGAGGCCCACAGCCGGGAGGCGTCCCGCAGCCGGCGCGGGCGCAGCTCCAGCCCGATCAGGGTCGCGAAGGTCTGCTCCGCCGGGCCACCCGAGGCACGCCGCCGGCGCATGGTCTCGCGCATGGCGTCCGCCGAGGCGAGCCGGGGCTTGGCCGCCTCGTGCACGACGGCGTCCACCCAGCCCTCGACCAGCGCGAGCGCCGTCTCCAGCCGGGCCAGGGCCGCCTTCTGCTCGGGGGTGTCCTGCGGCTGGAACATGCCGCCCTGCAGGGCCTCCTGCAGCTGCTCCGGGTTGGTCGGGTCGATCTGGCCGACCACGTCCTCCAGCTTCGAGGTGTCGACCTTGATCCCGCGGGCGTAGCCCTCGACCGCGCCGAACAGGTGCGAGCGCAGCCACGGCACGTGCGCGAACAGCCGGGCGTGGGCCGCCTCGCGCAGGGCCAGGTACAGCCGCACCTCCTCCGACGGCACGCCGAGGTCCTTGCCGAGGCCCCCGATGTTCAGCGGCAGCAGCGCCGCCTTGCCCGCCGGGCCCAGCGGCAGCCCGATGTCGGTGGAGCCGACGACCTCGCCGGCGAGCACGCCCACGGCCTGGCCGATCTGCTGGCCGAACATGGCCCCGCCCATGGAGCGCATCATGCCCAGCAGCGGGCCCGCCATGGCCTGCATCTCCTCGGGCAGCACGCTGCCCATGGCCGCGCCGACCCGCTCGGCGACCGGGTCGACGAGCTCCTTCCACACCGGGAGGGTCGCCTCGACCCACTCGGCGCGGCTCCACGCCACGGCCGTGGTGGCTCCCGAGGGCAGCGAGGTCACGTCGTCCAGCCAGTGGTCGGCCAGCCGCATGGCCTCCTCCACCGCGGACTTCTCGGCGATGCCGACGCTGGTGTCCTTCACGCCGTCCGGCGTGCCCTGGGAGACCGTCCGGCGGGCGATGTCCTTGGCCATGTCCCAGTTCACGGGACCGCCCTCGTAGCTGAGCATCTGGCCGAGCTGCTGGAAGGCCGCGCCGAGGTCGGCGGGGTTCATCGAACCGAACATCGCGGCGAACGGGTTGTCGGCACCGCCCTGGCCGCCGGCGCCGCCGGGCAGGCCGAAACCGGCGAACCCGAACGGATTCGGGCCGCCCTGGCCGCCCTGGTTGCCCTTCTTCTTGCCCTCGTCGCCGCTCTCCGGCTCCTCCGGCGGAAGGCCGAATCCGAATGGGGTGTCGCTCACGGGTTTCCTCGGCTCGTAGGGCCGCCGGCGGGTGCCGGCGGGCAAGTGGTCCCACAACACCAACCAGCGTAGACACCGGACCCGGTTCCGGGCTCGATGCTCCGCCGACTCCTGGGCTGCGGCAGGATGGACATCACCTGGTGGGTACGCGTTACGACACGTCCCCACTGAAGACAACCGCTGGAGACGCCTGGTGAGTTCCCCGGATCCGCAGTTTTCGGATAAGCACGGCCGAGCGCCGCACGGCGCCGAGGACCGCCCTGAGCACGGTGAGGGCGTTCGCCAGCCGCGTAACCAGGCGGCCGTGCGCCGGCCCGGTCCCGTGATCGCCGTGACCGGCGCCGCATCCGGGGTCGGCGCCGCGCTGGTGCAGCGCCTGACCGCGTCGGACGAGGTCAAAGAGGTCGTCGCGATCGACGAGCGGCGCGGCGACTGCGCCGCCGCCCTGTGGCAGGTCCTGGACGTACGGGACCCTGCCATCGCCGAGAAGCTGCGCGGCGCGGACGTGGTGGTCCACCTGGCGCTGGACCTCGATCTGGAGACCGACCCGGCGGCCCGTACGGCGTACAACGTGCGGGGGACCCAGACCGTCCTGACGGCTGCCGCCGCGGCCGGGGTGCGGCGGGTCGTGCTGTGCACCTCCGCGATGGTGTACGGGGCGCTGCCGGACAACGACATCCCGCTGTCGGAGGACTCCGAGCTGCGGGCCACCGCCGAGGCCACGGGCGTCGGCGACCTGCTGGAGATCGAGCGGCTGGGCCGCCGGGCGCCGCGCGCGCACCCGGGCCTGAACGTCACCGTGGTCCGCCCTGCCGTGCTGGTCGGCGGCACGGACACGGCTCTGACCCGCTACTTCGAGTCCCCGCGCCTGCTCGTGGTCGCCGGATCCCGCCCGACCTGGCAGTTCTGCCACGTCGACGACCTGGTCAGCGCCCTGGAGTACGCAGCCCTGGAGAAGGTCGAGGGCGAACTGGCGGTGGGCTGCGAGGGCTGGCTGGAGCAGGACGAGGTCGAGGAGCTGAGCGGCATCCGCCGCATGGAACTCCCCTCGGCGGTGGCCCTGGGCGCGGCCGCCCGGCTGCACCGGATCGGCCTGACCCCGTCCCCCGCGGGCGACCTCGCCTACACCATGTACCCGTGGGTGGTGAGCGTCAGCGGGCTGCACGCGGCGGGCTGGCGGCCGCGCTGGACCAACGAGGAGGTGCTGGCCGAACTGCTCCAGGAGGTCGCGGGCCGGCACACGGTCGCGGGCCGCCGGCTGGGGCGCAAGGACGCCACCGCCGCGGGCGCCGCGGGGGCGACGGTCGCGCTGCTGGGCGCCGCCGCGGTGGTCCGCCGGGCCCGCAGGCGGCGCGGGATCTGACCGCGCCCGCGGGCCTGCGCGCCCCGCGGATCCGGGTACCGGACCGGCCCCGCGGACCCCGCCGCGGCCCCGCGCACCCGCCGCGGCGGCTCCGGCCCGGCGGTGTGGTTCCGTCTGCCGTCCCCGGCGGCACCCCGACGGTGCGGTCCTGTAGGAGGCTCCACACCCCTGCCCCGTACAGCCGGTCGAACCGGCTATACCGCGACGGGAGGGCGGTGGTGCACGATGGCTGCATGGCACCGCACTTCGACCACCCCGGCGAGCAGGCCGCACCGGACCCGATCCGGCTGCTCGCGATCCGCGAGACCCCGCTCTCGATCGACGAGGTCTTCCAGGCAGTCGGCGACGACGCGACGGGAGGGACGACGCTCTTCGTCGGCACGGTGCGCAACCACGACGGCGGTGCGGACGTCGACTCGCTCGGCTACTCCTGCCACCCGACTGCCGAGGCGGAGATGCGCCGCACAGCCGAGCGCGTGGTGGCGAAGTACCCGGTACGGGCCCTGGCGGCCGTGCACCGCGTCGGCGACCTGGCCGTCGGCGATCTCGCGGTGGTCGTGGCCGTGTCCTGCCCGCACCGCGGCGAGGCCTTCGAGGCCTGCCGGATGCTGATCGACGACCTCAAGCACGAGGTGCCGATCTGGAAGCACCAGACGTTCTCGGACGGCACCGAGGAGTGGGTCGGCGCCTGCTGACCCCCGGCCGCGGCCGTGCCGGTGCGGGGGAGTACTGTCCCACCCGTTCGGCCGCGCAACACGCCCTCGATTTGCGTAACCCCCCCACGGGCAGGAGCGTTGAAGCCACAACGACAGGCACCTTTTCCACGGGGCTGGGAGGCACGTCCATGGCATCACTGGCGTGGTTGCTGATTCCGCTGTTCGCCGCCATCGGAGCGGCGATATGGGGCAGCTGGGCGGCCCGCGACCGCACCCAGGGAGACATATCCGAGCTCGCGGGGTACGCACGATTCCGCGAGGCCATGGACAAGGTCGACCCGAGCAGGGCGAAGGCGGCCGCACACTCCGGTTCCGACCCGGTCTGACGCTCATCCGGCGTCCCGCGGAACCTCCACGGACCCGGGCTCCCGCATGCCCGCGGACCGGCCCCGGCGGCCGTCCGCCAGGCCCGTCCCGTACTGTCGGTCCCATGCCACGCCGCACCGCGACGATGCTCGCCGCCACCCTCATGCTGTTCGGGCTGCTCTGCGCGGGGGTCTTCATCAAGGTCCCGTACTCGGAGATGAGCCCCGGGCCGACCTGGAACACGCTGGGCGACAACCGCGGTGAAGCCGTCATCAGCATCGGCGAGCACCAGACCTACCCGGCCACCGGGCATCTCAACATGACGACCGTCCGCGTCACGGGCGCGGACTACGACATGAACCTGATCGAAGCGGTCTACGGCTGGCTGTCCGGCGACAACATCGTCGTCCCGCACGAGACGCTCTATCCGGACGGCAAGACGGAGGAGCAGTCGACCCAGGAGAACGCCGAGGAGTTCAGCCAGTCCCAGGAGACCGCCAAGGTGGCGGCCCTGAAGCAGCTGGGCGTCGACGTCCCCACCCGCGTCGTGGTCGCGTCCGTGGTCAAGGGCAGCCCCTCGGAGGGCAGGCTGCACGCGGGCGATGTGGTCCGGGCCGTCGACGGAAGCCCCGTCGGCGCCCCCGGGGACGTCGCGAAGCTGGTCACCAAGCACAAGGCCGGCGAGCCGGTCGAGTTCACGATCGTGCCCGCCGCGGAGGCGGCAGAGGCCCAGAAGGCGCACCGCGAGCCCGCCGGCACGACCAAGATCACGATCACCTCGGCCAAGGCGGAGGGCGACGGCCACGCCATCGTCGGCATCCGGGCCGGCACCGCCCACACCTTCCCGTTCCCCATCGACATCCGGCTGGCCGACGTCGGCGGCCCGAGCGCCGGCCTGATGTTCGCGCTCGGCATCGTCGACAAGCTCACCCCGGGCGACCTGACCGGCGGGAAGTTCGTCGCGGGCACGGGCACCATCGACGAAACCGGCAAGGTCGGCCCCATCGGCGGCATCCAGATGAAGACCATCGGCGCCCGCAAGGCCGGCGCCGAGTACTTCCTGACCCCCGCCGAGAACTGCGCCTCGGCCGTCAAGAACGTCCCCCGCGGCCTGACCCTGATCAAGGTCGGCACCATCGGTGAAGCCCGGCAGGCGCTGGAGAAGATCGGCAAGGGGGACAAGGCCGGGCTGCCGCTCTGTGGCAAGCCCTGACCGCCGCCCCGCCCCGCTGCGCACGGGCCGGGTCGTGACGGTCCTTGCCGCCCGGTCCTACTGGAAGGTCGCGGCGAGCGCGTCGGCGAGCCCGGGCACCAGGCCCGCGCCCGTGAGGACCTCGGTGACGGAGTCCTTGTCGCGCAGCCGCACCGCGGACTCGCGCGAGCCGTCGCGCAGCACCGCCACCGTCAGACGCACCTCCTGGCGCTCCGGGTGCCCGGCGACCCACTTGGCGAGCTGCTTGTCGCCGAGCCCCTCCGGTACGGAGGCCTCCGCGGACGGCGGCAGCATCAGCCGCTCCACGGTCAGGGCGCAGCCGACGACCGCGTCGGGCCAGGCGATGGTGCCCAGGAACTTGTCGAGGGCAGTCCCCTTGGGCAGCTTGTCCTGCTCGATCGGCGTCAGGGAGGACCTGCCGGCGTCGTCGGTGTCGACGCCGAGCTGGTGCGCGAGGCGGGGCTCCTGCCGACGCAGCCGGGCCGTGTCGACCAGCGCGAACAGCCGGGCCGGCTGGTCCCAGCCGAGGCCGGCCGCGTATTCGTCGATCTCGAGGCAGGCGCGGGTCAGCGGGCCGGCCGCCATCGGAGTGCCGGGGGAGGGAGAAACGTTGGTCATGGACAACATCCTGCCTCGTTTCCACCCGCCGACGGGAACTGAGCAAAGCCTCAGTAAGTTTTCAGAGTGGGCTCTACGATCGGGGCCCAGCTTGTGACACGTAACCAGACTCAGCTTTCGAGGTGCGCACCTTGGCTTTCCAGATGCCGGACCGCGGCTCAGGCCCCTCGGGGCCACGGATGAGAGTCGGCCGCCCCTCCCGGCGCTCCCGCACTCTCCTGATGACCTTGGGGGTGCTGGCCGTCCTGGGCATGGCGTTCGTCATGTTCGCAGGCTTCTGGACGGACTGGCTCTGGTTCCGCTCCGTGAAGTACTCCACCGTCTTCACCACCACCCTGTGGACGAGGGTCGGCCTGTTCGCCGTCTTCGGCCTGCTCATGGCGGGCGCGGTGGGGCTGAACATCTGGCTGGCGTACCGGCTCAGGCCGCCGCTCAGCGCGATGTCGCTGGAGCAGCAGAGCCTCGACCGCTACCGGATGAGCATCGCCCCGTACAAAAAGTGGCTGCTGCCGGGCATCTCCGCCCTCGTCGGCATGATCGCGGGCGCCTCCGCGGCCGGCCAGTGGAAGACCTGGCTGATGTACGTGAACGGGGTGTCCTTCGGCAGGAAGGACCCGCAGTTCAAGCTGGACGTGTCCTTCTACACGTTCGACCTGCCCTGGTACCGCTTCCTGCTGGGCTTCGGCTTCGCCGCCGTCATCCTGTCGGTGATCGCCGCCGTCGTCGTCCACTACCTGTACGGCGGACTGCGCGTGACCAGCCCGGGCGCCCGGGCCACGGCCGCGGCGACCGGGCACCTGTCGGTGCTGCTCGGCCTCTTCGTCACGCTGAAGGCCGTCGCGTACTGGCTCGACCGCTACGGCCTGGCCGTGAAGTCGAGCGACTTCAAGGCCGCCGACAACTGGACCGGCCTGCGGTACGTCGACGCGAACGCGTACCTGCCGGCCAAGACGATCCTCGTCGCCATCGCCGCGATCTGCGCCGTGCTCTTCTTCGCGACGCTGTGGCGCCGCACCTGGCAGCTGCCGGTGATCGGCTTCGGCCTGATGGTGCTCTCGGCGATCCTGATCGGCGGGCTGTACCCGGCGATCGTGCAGAAGTTCCAGGTCCAGCCCAATGAGCAGGCGAAGGAAGCGCCGTACGTCGAGAAGAACATCAAGGCCACCCGGGACGCCTACGGGATCGACCAGTCCGAGGTGAAGGACTACCCGGGCGTCCCGCAGACCGACGACAAGGCCAAGCTGCGGCAGGCGGCCGGCACCAACGCCAGCATCCGCATCCTCGACCCGAACATCGTCTCCCCGGCCTTCCAGCAGCTCCAGCAGGTCAAGGGCTACTACGCGTTCCCGTCCACGCTGGCCGTGGACCGGTACAGCGGCCAGGACACCGTCATCGGCCTGCGCGAGCTGAACATCGCCGGCATCCCGAAGAACAACTGGATCAACGACCACTTCAAGTACACGCACGGCTACGGTGTGGTCGCGGCCAAGGGCACCACCGTCGACGACCAGGGCGCCCCCGACTTCACCCAGTCCGACCTCCCCTCCAAGGGGCTCTTCGGCACCGACTTCGAGCAGCGCATCTACTACGGTGAGCGGACGACGCAGTACTCGATCGTCGGCGGCCCGCAGAAGGAGCTCGACTACTCGGACGACAAGGGCGAGAAGGAGACCAGCTACCAGGGCGACTCCGGCGTCAACCTCGGCAATCCGGTGAACCGGGCGGCGTACGCGCTGGCCTTCAGCGAGCCCCAGATCCTCTACTCGGGCGCCATCGGCGAGGGCTCGCGGATCCTCTACAACCGCACGCCCAAGGAGCGCGTCGAGGCCGTCGCCCCGTGGCTGACCATCGACGGGGCCCCGTACCCGGCGGTCATCGACGGCCGCATCAAGTGGATCGTCGACGCCTACACGACGACCAACGGCTACCCGTACGCCTCGCGCACCACGCTGGGCCAGAGCACCGCGGACTCGCTGACCAACAGCCAGCGCGCGGTGGTCGCGCAGGAGAACCAGGTCAACTACATCCGCAACTCGGTCAAGGCCACCGTCGACGCCTATGACGGCACGGTCAGCCTGTACCAGTGGGACGCCGAGGACCCGGTCCTCAAGACCTGGATGAAGGCGTTCCCCGGCACGGTCAAGGCCAAGAGCGAGATCTCCAAGCCGCTCATGGACCACCTGCGCTACCCGCAGGACCTGTTCAAGGTCCAGCGCGAGCTGCTGACCCGGTACCACGTCACCGACCCGCAGACCTTCCTCAGCGGCAGCGAGGCCTGGGCCGTCCCGGACGACCCGACGACCAAGGCCGGCACGGCGGTTCCTCCGTACTACCTGTCGATGAAGATGCCGGGCCAGACGGAGAAGGACCAGGTCTTCTCGCTCACCACGACGTTCACGCCGAACGAGCGGGACAACCTCAGCGCCTTCATGGCGGTCAACGCCGACCCGGGCACCCGGGACTACGGCAAGATCCGCATCCTGAAGCTGCCGACCAGCAAGCCAGTCGACGGCCCGAAGCAGGTGCAGAGCAAGTTCCAGTCGGAGCCGAAGATCGCCGAGTCGATCCGGCTGCTGCGCGGCGGCGACTCCGAGGTCGAGTACGGCAACCTGCTCGCGGTGCCGCTCGAAGGCGGGATGCTGTACGTGGAGCCGGTGTACGTCCGCAGCGCCGGCCTGAAGTATCCGCTGCTGCGCAAGGTGCTGGTGACCTACGGCGGCCAGACCGCCTTCGAGGACACCCTGGACAAGGCGCTGAACGTGGTCTTCGGGGCCGAGGCGCCGACGACGCCCGTGAACCCGCCGCCGGGCGAGGGCACGGTGACGCCGCCGACCGCCCAGAACCCGACGGTCAAGGCGGCCCTCGCCGACGCGCAGAAGGCCATCGAGGAGGCCGACAAGGCGATGAAGGCCGGCGACTGGGCGGCCTACGGCAAGGCGCAGAGCGACCTCCAGGCGGCGCTGAAGCGGGCGATCGACGCGGAGGCGAAGGAGTCGGCCCCGAAGCCGGCGGGCTGAAACCGGTAATGGCTCGGTCCCGCGTCGTGATACGGTGGTTTCACCGACGCGGGGTGGAGCAGCTCGGTAGCTCGCTGGGCTCATAACCCAGAGGTCGCAGGTTCAAATCCTGTCCCCGCTACTGAAAGACGAAGGCCCGGATCCTTGGATCCGGGCCTTCGTCATGTCCGCGATCGATACATCGGGGCATGAGGTAGCCGGGGCGGGTGAGTTGGGCCGGGACCGTGTTTGACTTGTCTCTCTGTGGGCATGTCGACAAAACGCTGTAGTGACCTCACAGGCTGCGACATACCAGGTGTACGCGGGTAGCAGGTGATGCGACGATGGGGTATATGGGGGACAGGTCAACTCTGCTGGAGACAGGGCGGTTTGTGAGGGCGGCCGAAGCAGGGTCGGATGCAGCAGTCAAAGAGGAGGCTTGGGTCGTTAACGCGCAGACCCCACTGACCGATGCGGGTTTCGCGGAGGAGGTGTTCGCCGAGGCCGACACGGCCAGCGACACCGAGCTGGAGGCACGCCACCGGGTCGCGGCCGACCGCGGGGACCCCGGGGCGATGAGCGTCCTCGGAGCCCTGCTGCTGCGGCGCGGGGACCTTGACGGAGCCGAGCCGTACCTGCGCGGCGCCACCGCGGAGGGGGACCGCGCCGCCGCCAACAACCTGGGCGTCCTGCTGCTCCAGCGCGGCTACCCCGACGAGGCCGCCGACTGGTGGCGGGTCGCCGCCGTCGCCGGATCCGCCCCCGCGGCCCACGCCCTGGGCCGCCACTTCCGCGAGCGCGGGGACGAGCCCGCCGCCGAGTACTGGTTCCGGCAGGCGGCGGAATCCGGCCACGCCCTCGGCGCGTACGCCCTGGCCGACCTGCTGGAGCACCGCGGCGACAAGGGCATCGAGCGCTGGCTGCGGCAGGCCGCCGAGCAGGGCCACCGCGAGGCCGCGTACCGCCTGGCCCGGCACCTGCGCAAGGGCGACCCCGCCGAGGCCGAGCAGTGGTACCGGCAGGCCGCCGCGCGCGGCCACCGGCGCGCCGCCCTGCACCTGGGCGCGCTGCTGGAGGCCCGCGGCGAGCTCAAGGAGGCCGGGCGCTGGTACCTGACCTCCGCCAAGCAGGGCGAGGCGCGCGCCGCGTGCGCCCTCGGCTTCCTGCTGCGCGACGCCGGGGACGAGGAGAGCGCGATCGCCTGGTGGAACCGGGCCGCGCAGGACGGCGACGGCAACGCCGCCAACGCGCTCGGCGCCCTGCACGCCGCACGGGGCGAGACCGAGACCGCGGAGAAGTGGTACAGGATCGCGATGGACGCCGGCGATCAGAACGGGGCGTACAACCTGGCCCTGCTGTGCGCCGCGCAGGACCGGACCGCGCAGGCCGAGCAGTTCTACCGGCGGGCGGCCTACGCCGGCCACCGCGAGGCGGCCAACGCCCTCGCCATCATGCTGCTCCAGGTCGGCGACGCGGCCGGGGCCGAGCCCTGGTTCTCGAAGGCGGCCGAGGCCGGCAGCGTGGACGCCGCATTCAACCTCGGGATCCTCTTCGCGAGCCGTGACGACGACCGCACGGCACTGAAGTGGTACGAGCGGGCGGCCTCGGCCGGCCACACCGACGCCGCACTGCAGGTCGGCATCGCCCTGGTGCGCGACGGCGAGGAGCGGGCCGCCGAGCGGCACCTGCGGTGCGCGGCCGGCGGCGGCAGCGCGGAGGCCGCGTTCCGGCTGGCCGCGCTTCTGGAGTCGCTGGCCCCGCCGCCGGAGCCGCCGGCCCTGGGCGCGCCCGTCGGCGGCGGCGCCCGCACCGAGAGCGAGGACTGGTACGAGCGGGCCGCCGAGCAGGGGCACCGCCGCGCGCAGGTGCGGGTCGGGATGCTCGCCGCGGCCCGCGGCGACATGGCGGTGGCGGCGCGCTGGTACCGGGAGGCGGCGGAGGCCGGCTCCCGCAACGGCGCGTTCAACCTCGGGCTGCTGCTCGCGCGCGAGGGGAACGAGCCGGAGGCCGCCCTATGGTGGACCCGGGCGGCCGTGGCCGGCCACGGCCGCGCCGCGCTGCGCCTGGGGCTCCTCGCCGCCCGGCACGGTGACCTGGCCGAGGGGCAGAAGTGGTGCGTGCGCGCGATAGAGCTGGGACCGGCCGAGGTCGCGGAGCGCGCCGCCCGGCTGCGTGACGCGCTCGCCGACGAGCTGTCCGTGTAGGGCCGGTCCGGTGCCGCGTTCGTTAAGCGATTTGCATCTGCCGGGCGGCCTCGCGTAAAGTCAGGTTCACCGACGCGGGGTGGAGCAGCTCGGTAGCTCGCTGGGCTCATAACCCAGAGGTCGCAGGTTCAAATCCTGTCCCCGCTACTGATGGCGAAGGCCCGGATCCTCAGGATCCGGGCCTTCGCCGTTTCCGCCGGAAGCCGGATCCAGCACGCCGCGACCTGCATGAAGACACGGGAAAGGCCCGGGGGCAGCCGCTCCCGGGCCTTTCTGCCGTCGTCAGGCGCCGGAGCAGTCCGGGCACACACCGCGGTAGGTCACCTCGACCGCCGACACCACGAAGCCGAACCGCTCTGCGTCCGGCAGGTCGGCCAGCGGGTTGCCCGCCGGGTGCACGTCGCGGATCGCCCCGCACCGGGCGCACACCAGGTGCTGGTGGGGCTTGTGGGCGTTGGGGTCGTAGCGCTTGGCCCGCCGGTCCGTGGAGACCTCCAGGACCTCGCCGAGGGCCACGAGCTCACCCAGGGTGTTGTAGACCGTCGCCCGGGAGATCTCGGGCAGCTTGTCCACGGCGCGCGCGTGTACCTCGTCCGCCGTCAGGTGGACGTGATCACCGTCGAGCACCTCGGCCACGACGCGCCGCTGTGCGGTCATGCGCCATCCGCGGCCGCGAAGTCGTTCCAGCAGGTCACTCATGGACACCAGCCTAACAGCGGGGGACCGGGTGCAATTCCCGAGCCCGTACGGACTTGGATGCTTATTTGAATTAGACAGAGTCCATTGTAGGATCGGGTACGGCATTGGCCGAGGACAGACACAGGCCGGGACAGGACACGGCAGCAATGACGCAGGAGGCGCACGTGACGCAGGGACCGCTCACCACGGAGGCCGGGGCTCCGGTCGCCGACAACCAGAACAGCGAGACGGCGGGCGTCGGCGGTCCGGTCCTGGTCCAGGACCAGCTCCTGCTGGAGAAGCTCGCCCACTTCAACCGCGAGCGCATCCCGGAGCGCGTCGTGCACGCCCGCGGCGCCGGCGCCTACGGCACCTTCACCGTCACGGCCGACGTGACGCCGTACACCCGTGCCGCGTTCCTCTCCGGGACGGGCAAGGAGACCGAGGTCTTCCTCCGGTTCTCGACCGTGGCCGGCAACCTCGGGGCCGCCGACGCCGTGCGCGACCCCCGCGGCTTCGCGCTGAAGTTCTACACCGAAGAGGGCAACTACGACCTCGTCGGCAACAACACCCCGGTGTTCTTCATCAAGGACGCCATCAAGTTCCCCGACTTCATCCACACCCAGAAGCGCGACCCTTACACCGGGTCGACCGAAGCGGACAACGTCTGGGACTTCTGGGGCCTGTCGCCCGAGTCCACCCACCAGGTGACCTGGCTGTTCGGCGACCGCGGCATCCCGGCCTCGTACCGCCACATGAACGGCTACGGCTCGCACACCTACCAGTGGAACAACGAGGCGGGCGAGGTCTTCTGGGTCAAGTACCACTTCAAGACCGACCAGGGCATCAAGAACCTCACCCAGGCCGAGGCCAATGCCCTCGCCGGCGAGGACCCGGACTCCCACCAGCGCGACCTGCGCGAGGCCATCGAGCGCGGCGAGTTCCCCACCTGGACCGTGCAGGTCCAGATCATGCCGGCGGCGGACGCGGCGGCCTACCGCTTCAACCCGTTCGACCTCACCAAGGTGTGGCCGCACGAGGACTACCCGCCGATGGAGATCGGCAGGCTGGAGCTCAACCGCAACCCGGAGAACGTCTTCGCCGAGGTGGAGCAGAGCATCTTCAGCCCGGCCCACTTCGTGCCCGGCATCGGCCCGTCCCCGGACAAGATGCTCCAGGGCCGCCTCTTCGCCTACGGCGACGCCCACCGCTACCGCGTCGGCATCAACGCCGACCACCTGCCGGTGAACCGCCCGCACGCCACCGCGGCGCGCACCAACTCCCGTGACGGCTTCCTCTACGACGGCCGCCACAAGGGTGCGAAGAACTACGAGCCGAACTCCTTCGGCGGCCCGCACCAGACCGACCGCCCGCTGTGGCAGCCGCTCCCGGTCACCGGGGCCACCGGCGACCACGCCGCGCCGGCCCACTCCGAGGACGACGACTTCGTCCAGGCGGGCAACCTCTACCGCCTGATGTCCGAGGACGAGAAGGGCCGTCTGATCCAGAACCTGGCCGGCTTCATCGCCAAGGTCTCCCGTGACGACATAGCCGAGCGCGCGATCGACAACTTCCGTCAGGCGGACGGCGACTTCGGCAAGCGGCTGGAGGTCGCGGTCCAGGCCCTGCGCGGCTGAACCGGCCGCTTGCCGTAGGGGGCGGCGGGCCGGATCCCCGGAGGATCCGGCCCGCCGCCGTTCTCCTGTGCCTATGCCGCCACGGTGCTGCGCCGGGTCGGCACCCAGCAGCGGATGATGTCGCGGACGGACACGATGCCCACGGGGCCACCGTCCTCGACGACGATCAGATGCCGGAAGCCGCCGTGGGCCATTGCCTCGGCGGCATCCTGCAGGGGGGTCTCCGGGGTGCAGAACACGACGTTGTTCGTGGTGTGCGCACCCACGGACTCCCGGTCGGGGTCGTGGCCCGCGCCGATGGAGTTGAGGACGTCCCGTTCGGTCAGGATGCCGATTCCGCTGTGCTCGGGGTCGAGGACGACGGCCGCGCCGACCCGGCGGCCGGACATCAGGCAGGCCGCCTGTCGGATGGTGTGGGCGGGGCCGAGGGTGAGGATCACGGTGCTCATGGCGTCACGGACGAGCATGAAGAGAGCCACCTCCTGGGAGAGTCCTCCGCTTGAGAAGTCATTCACAAGTGCACAAGCGGGGGATTTTCAGATTCCCACGGCCACGAAGGGTCATCAAGAGGGCGCATGCGGTTGTCCGGCCGCAGGTGCGGGCGCAAGCGCGGCCCGCAGCGGTCCGGGGCAGCCGCGGGTCCGCACCGGTGCGGCGCGAGCGCACGCACGGACCCGTGCCGGCCCACCGGCCCGTGCCGGCCCACCGGCCCGTGCCGGCCCGCGGCTCAGGCGCCGGGCCGCAGGTAGCCGAGCATCCGGTCGTGCAGCAGCCCGTTCGAGGCCGCCGCGTTCCCGCCGTGGACGCCGTCCACCCCGTCCAGGCTGGTGAAGCGGCCGCCCGCCTCCTGGACCACGGCCGCGATGGCCGCCATGTCCCACAGGTTCAGCTCCGGCTCGGCGCACAGGTCGAGCGAACCCTCCGCGACCATCATGTACGGCCAGAAGTCCCCGTAGCCGCGGGTCCGCCAGCACTGCCGGGTCAGCTCCAGGAACCCGTCGAGCCGGCCCTGCTCCTCCCAGCCGCTCAGCGAGGAGTACGCGAACGACGCGTCGCCGAGGGAGCCCACCTTCGACACGCCGATGCGCTGCGGCTCGCCGCCCAGCGCTCCGCCCGCGTACGCGCCCCCGCCCTGCGCCGCCCACCAGCGGCGGCCCAGCGCGGGCGCCGAGACCACCCCGACGACGGGTCGGAACACCCCGTCGGAGCCCTCCTCCATCAGCGAGATCAGGGTCGCCCAGACGGGCACGCCGCGCACGTAGTTCTTCGTGCCGTCGATCGGGTCCACGACCCAGCGGCGCGGGCCGCTGCCCTTCAGGCCGTACTCCTCGCCCAGGATGGCGTCCCCGGGCCGTGCCGCCTCGATCCCCGCCCCGACGACCTCCTCGGCAGCCCGGTCCGCCTCGCTCACCGGGGTCATGTCCGGCTTCGTCTCGACCTTCAGGTCCAGGGCGCGGAACCGCTCCATCGTGACGGCGTCCGCCGCGTCGGCGAGCTCCAGGGCGAGGCGCAGGTCATCTTCGTACTCGGGCATGCCCGAACAGTATCGGGAGGCGCGGGGGCGGGCGAGCGGCGTCCACCGTGCGACCGGACAGGCGCCCTTGACAGGATCTGTCGGCCCGTCAACTCTGGCGGAGGAGTCGAGCGGGGAGGCGCGATGCCGGCAGCACGGGAGTCCTTGCTGGAAGCGGCGTCAGTGGCGCTGTCGGCGCGCCCCTGGCCGTCCGTGCGGATGGTCGACGTGGCGGCCGCCGCCGGCGTGTCCCGGCAGACCCTCTACAACGAGTTCGGGGGCAAGGCGGGCCTCGGCCGCGCCCTCGTGCGCCGCGAGGCCGACTGGTACCTCGACGGGATCGACCGGGTGTTGCGCGCCCCGGCCGCCAGCGGGGGAGACCGGCTCGCCTCGGTCGCCGAGTGGACCGTACGGGCGGCCCGCGCGCGCCCCCTCGTACGGGCCCTGCTGACCGGCTCCTGGGACGGCACGCTGCCGATGCCGCCCGGGCAGGACGCCCGGCCCGGCGTGCCCGCGCCCGCCCCCGCAGAGCTCGCCCGGGCGGTGCGGGCGCGGGCGGCGGCCGTGCTCGCACCCGGCGACGGGGGGCAGCGGTGCGAACTGGCCGTGCGGCTCGCGCTGTCGTACGTCATAGCCCCGGCGCGGGAGCCGGGGCTCGGTGAGCTGCTCGGGCTGCTGAGGCTGCTCAGTGAGCCGACCCGGACAGCTGGAGGCCGATGACCCCGAGGATGACCAGCGCGATCGAGACGATCTTGAGGGTGGAGGCCACGTCGCCGAGGAAGACCATGCCGTAGACCGCGGTCCCGGCCGCGCCGATGCCGGTCCACACCGCGTACGCGGGCCCCACGTCCAGCTTCTTCAGGGCCAGGGTCAGCAGGCCGAAGCTGCCGAGCGCAAAGGCGGCGAAGGCGATCGTCGGCCACAGCCGGGTGAACCCGTGGGACAGCTTCAGGCAGACCGCGAACCCGGTCTCCAGGAGTCCGGCGACGACGACCAGCAGCCACGCCATGGCGAATGCCTCCCCGCGTCAGGTGACATCGCGTCACTCAATGCGATTATGCATTCACCGGACCGTGATCCCGGCAAACCCTCCCGGACCCCGCCGGACGATCAGTCGCCCTCGCGCCGCTCCCGCGTCCCCAGCAGCCGCCGCAGCGAGTCCAGCCGGGCCGGGTCGGCGTGTCCCTCCGCCACCCACGCGTCGAGCGCGCAGTCCTGCTCGTCGTGGCTGCACGCGCGCGGGCAGTCCTCCGTACCGGGCACCAGGTCCGGAAAGGCCAGGATCACCCGCGACGGGTCCACGTGGTGCAGGCCGAACGACCGCACGCCCGGGGTGTCGATGACCCAGCCGTCACCGGACGGCAGCGGCAGGGCCAGCGCCGAGGTGGTGGTGTGCCGACCGCGCCCGGTCACCGCGTTGACGCGGCCGGTCGCCCGCTGGCGGCCCTCGCCGACCAGCGAGTTCACCAGGGTCGTCTTGCCGACGCCCGAGTGGCCCACGAAGGCGGTGATCCGGCCGGCCAGCCGCTCGCGCACCCGCTCGGCGGCCTCGCCGGCCGCCAGCTCCTCGCGGTTGGTCACCACGTAGTTGACGCCCAGCGTCGCGTAGATCTCCAGGATCTTGTCGGGGGACGTCAGGTCCGACTTCGTGAGCACCAGCAGCGGCTCCAGCCCGGCGTCGTACGCGGCCACCAGACAGCGGTCGATCATGCGAGGCCGCGGCTCAGGGTCCGCCAGCGCGGTCACGATGGCCAGCTGGTCGGCGTTGGCGACGACCACCCGCTCGTACGGGTCGTCGTCGTCCGCGGTGCGCCGCAGGACGGACCTGCGCTCCTCGATCCGCACGATCCGCGCCAGGGTGTCCTTCTTCCCGGACAGGTCGCCGACGAGCCACACCCGGTCGCCGACCACCGCGGCCTTGCGGCCGAGCTCGCGCGCCTTCATGGCGACGATCGTGCGGTCCTCCACCAGGCAGGTCAGCCGGCCGCGGTCGACGGTGAGGACGAAGCCCTCCGCCGCGTCCTCGTGTTTCGGCCGCTTGCTGGTGCGGGGCCGGTTGCCCTTCGGGTTCGGGCGGGAGCGGATGTCGTCCTCGTCGGTGTGCTTGCCGTACCTGCGCATGACGGCCCTACGCTCCCGAGCCCGCGAGCATGTCCGTCCACATCCTCGGGAAGTCCGGCAGCGTCTTCGCGGTCGTCGCCACGTTCTCGATCTGCACGCCGCCGACGGCCAGGCCGATCACGGCGCCCGCGGTGGCCATCCGGTGGTCGTCGTACGTGCGGAACACGCCCCCGTGCAGCGGGCGGGGGCGGATGTGCAGGCCGTCGGCGGTCTCCGTGACGTCGCCGCCGAGCCCGTTGATCTCCGCGGTCAGCGCCGCCAGCCGGTCCGTCTCGTGCAGCCGCAGGTGCGCCACGCCGCGCAGGGTGGACGGGGAGTCCGCCAGCGCCGCAACGGCCGCGATGCCGGGCGTCAGCTCGCCGACCTCGCCCAGGTCCACGTCGATGCCGTGGATCTTGCCGGTGCCCGTGAAGACCAGGCCCGCATCGGTCAGCTCGCAGGATCCGCCCATCTCGGTGAAGATCCGGCGCAGCTCGTCGCCGGGCTGCGTGGTGCGGTGCGGCCAGTCCGGGACCGTGACCGTGCCGCCCGTGATCAGGGCCGCCGCGAGGAACGGCTGCGCGTTCGACAGGTCCGGCTCCACCACCATGTCACGGCCCAGCAGCGCGCTCGGCGCGACCCGCCACACGTTCGGCTCGCCACCCGCCTCCGGCGTGTCGACCTGGGCGCCCGCCGCGCGCAGCATCTCCACCGTCATCCGGATGTGCGGCATCGAGGGCAGGGCCGCGCCGACGTGCCGCACCTCCACGCCCTGGTTGAAGCGCGGGGCCGCGAGCAGCAGCGCGGAGATGAACTGGGACGAGTTGCTCGCGTCGAGCTCGACCGTGCCGCCCTCCAGCGCCCCGCCGCCCTGCACGGTCAGCGGCAGCGCGCCCCGGCCGCCGTCGTCGATACGGGCGCCCAGCTTGCGCAGGGCGGTGATGACCTGGCCGAGCGGCCGCTCGTAGGACCGCGGGTCGCCGTCGAAGCGGATGTCGCCGTCGGCGAGCGTGGCCACCGGCGGCAGGAAGCGCATGACCGTGCCGGCGTTGCCGACGTCGACGGTGGCCGGGCCGTGCAGGGCCGCCGGGATGATCCGCCATGCCTCGCCGCCCGCGCCGTCGCCGGAGCTGGACGAGACGGTCTCCTCGATGCCCACGCCCATCGCCCGCAGGGCGTCCGCCATCAGCTGCGAGTCCCGCGAGCGCAGCGGGCGGCGCACCCAGCCGGGCTCCGCCGAGAGCGCCGCGAGGACCAGGGCCCGGTTGGTCACCGACTTCGACCCGGGCACGGTGACGGTGGCGTGGACGGTGCCGTCGGCGTGCGGGGCAGGCCAGAGGGCGGGGAGCGCGGGGGTCTGGGTCATGGCCACCACTTTAGTGGCTCCGCCCGGGCGCTGATCGTGATCGAGCCGCGCCCCGGGGCCCGGTCTCAGAGGGTGAGAAGCCAGCGCGCGCCGCCGATCAGCGAGCACAGCGCGACGGCGTGGAAGAGGAACAGCCACAGCACCGGGTGCGTGTGGGTGAGGCGGCCCAGCTGGTCCGCGTCCGAATCCGGTGCGCCGCCGTGCCGCCGCTTGGCCCCCAGCTCGAACACCGGCCGGACCCCGCCCAGCAGCAGGAACCACACGGCCGCGTACGCGAACGCCGCCTGGACCTCGGCCGGGGCGAGCCAGGACACCAGGACGAACGTGCCGCCGGCCAGCACGACCGTCAGGGCCCCGTACGCGTTGCGGATCATGACCAGCATCGCCAGCAGCAGCGCTGTCGCCGCCCACAGCAGCAGCGTGATCCGGTGCGCCGACAGCAGCGTGGCCCCGCCGAGCCCCAGCAGCGAGGGCGCCGTGTACCCGGCGGCCGCCGTCAGGATCATCCCGAGGCCGGTCGGCTTGCCGCGGCTGACGGTGACCCCGCTGGTGTCCGAGTGCAGCCGGATCCCGTCGAGCCGCCGCCCCGTCAGCAGCGCCAGCAGGCCGTGGCCGCCCTCGTGCGCGATGGTCACGGCGTTGCGGGAGACCCGCCACACCGGGTGCGGCGCCACGAGCGCCAGTGCGGCCAGGCCCGTCACTATCACCAGCCACAGGGCCGGCGGGGTCTGTATGCCCGTGAGCCGGTCCCACAGGCCGGCCGGCGTGGTGCTGTCCATAAAGCGGCGGACTCCTTGCGGTGAGGGTCGGAGGGCACCTCCCGGCGGTGGCCGGGGGCGACATGGCAGTGTGACAGCCATGTGCGGACGGTATGCAGCGGGCCGCGGGCCCGAGGACCTCGCCCGGATCTTCGGGGTCGAGCGGTGGGAGCCCGAGGAGACCCTGGCCCCCGATTGGAACGTGGCGCCGACGAAGGCGGTCCACGCCGTCCTCGACCGCCCCCTCAAAGACGCCCCGAGCCCGCGCCCGGTTCGCCAGCTGCGCGTCCTTCGGTGGGGCCTCGTCCCGTCCTGGGCCAAGAACCCCGACGGCGCCGCCCGGATGATCAACGCCCGGTCCGAGACCCTCGCCGAGAAGCCGTCCTTCCGCCGCCCCTTCATGCAGCGCCGCTGCATCATCCCCGCCGACGGGTACTACGAGTGGGTCACCGCCCACGACGAGCGCCGCCTGGAGGTCGAGGGGAAGCGGAAGCGGGCCCGCAAGCAGCCGTACTTCGTGCTCCCCGCCGACGGCTCCGTCTTCGCCATGGCCGGCATCTACGAGTTCTGGCGCGACCGCACCCTCCCCGACGAGCACCCGCAGGCCTGGTGGGCGACCTGCTCGGTGATCACCGCCGAGGCCGAGACCGCGCCGCTGGCCGTCGCCCCCGCCGACGGGCCGCGCGCCCTGTGCGAGATCCACCCCCGGATGCCGCTGATGCTCACCCCGGACCGCTGGGACGCCTGGCTGGACCCGGCGAACACCGACGCCGACGGCTCGCTGCAGAAGCTCCTCGCGCCGCCGCCGGGCGGGCTGATGCGCGCCTTCCCCGTCTCCACCGCCGTGAGCAACGTGCGCAACAACGGCCCCGAGCTGCTGCAGGAACTGGACGCGCCGGAGGAGGGCACCCTCTTCTAAGACTTGATCCGCAATTCACCAGAGGGTGAGCTGTGGACTGCACGCGGGGCGGGGAACGGGCGTTCCGGCGTGGTCGCGCACGGGGCGCGGCTCATCCGGGGTTGCTCGGTTATTCCTGGTTTCGAAGATGCCCGTCAGGCAGCGGCCCGGCTCAAGGTGACCGTCCAGCACGTCTACAACCTCAACTCCAGCCGCGACGACTTCCCCAAGGCCGTGTACGTCGGCCGCACCCCACTGTGGCCGGTCGACCGGCTCGACGCCTGGCGAGCAGCGCACCCGAAACGGGGGGATTAACCGACCTTTTCTCGGACGGGAAGTAGGCGACCCCGTGGGTTGTTGCGTCCGTCCGTGTCGAAGATCAACGTCGCCAACCTGCGGCCCCGCTCGCTGCTGCACTGGACCGCCCCCCGGCAAGGCGTTCCTCGTCCTGGTCGCCCGCGTCGCCGCCCTCCTCCCTCCGAGACCCGGCGCGGGCGGCCGTGGACGCTCCTGCTGGACAACCACGTCCTGCCGGCCGCCATCGCATGGCGCACCGACCTCACGCACCGCCAGCTCGCCGACCTCTTCGGTGTCGGCGCTGCCACCGTGCACCGCATCATCGACCGACTGACGACCCTCGTCGCCGGACTCCTCGAACCGCCCGACGGGTCCCGCTCGGACCTGTGGGTCGTGGACGGCACCCTCATCCCCGTCGAGGACCAGTCGCAGACGAAGTGCTCCAAGAACTACCGGCGCTCGGTGAACGTGCAACTCGTCTTCCGCGCAGCTCTTAGCCTTGTCCCGCCTGAGCGCTTCGCGGGAGTGCTGTGATGGGCCGGCGGTCGCCTGCGGGCCCGCTGGGGGCTGGTCGCGCAGTTCCCCGCGCCACCACCCCGGCGGCGGGCAGGATGGGGGCATGACCACGCGTACGCGCACCGAGAGCGTCCCCACCCCGGCGGGCGAGGCCCGCATCACCTGGCACACCGCGCCCGGGGCCCGGCTCGTCCTGGCACTCGGCCACGGGGCGGGCGGCGGCATCGAGGCGCGCGACCTGCAGGCGCTGGCCGCCGCCCTGCCCGCCCGCGGGACCACCGTGGCCCTGGTCGAGCAGCCCTGGCGGGTCGCCGGCAAGAAGGTGGCCGCCGCACCCAAGGTGCTCGACGAGGGCTGGCACGGGCTGTGGCCGGCCCTGGAGCGGCCCGGACTGCCCGTGGTGGCGGGCGGCCGCAGCGCCGGGGCCCGGGTGGCCTGCCGGACCGGCGCCGCACTGGGCGCGGCCGGGGTGCTGGCGCTGGCGTTCCCCCTGCACCCGCCGGGCAGGCCCGAGAGGTCCCGGGCCGGGGAGCTGACCGGAGCCGGGCTGCCCACCCTCGTGGTCCAGGGCGGCCGGGACCCGTTCGGGCGCCCGCAGGAGTTCCCGCCGCCGGCCGGGCCAGAGCCGTACGGGATCGTCGAGGTGGCGCACGGCGACCACGGCTTCGCCGTGCCGAAGAAGGCGGACGTGACGCAGGAAGAGGCCCTCGCGGTGATCGCCGAGGCCGTCGCCGCCTGGCTGGAGGCACTGCCCCGCTGAAGCCCGCCCGCTGTGCGACCTGACACAGACCGCGACCGTACGTGCCCCCTCGGGAATGCGCGGCACGACGCTTCTGTTGTGCCGGATGTCGGAACGCACGGGAACTCGTCGGAGGAGAGGGAGCGCATGACCCAGGTCATCGGCCAGGACCGTCCGCAGGCTGCCGGTCTGGAATGGACGGTCCTCCCCGCGCCCAAGCGCAGCCCGCTCCGGGCGGCGGACGGCCGGGACGGTCGACTATTCTCCGATTCGAGCGGGTCCGATTTCGGAGCCGTCGCGCAGTCGGAGGAGGTGGGTCCTGTCGCTGGGACCGAGGAAGGCCACGCGGAGGAGACGACCGCCGAGCGCAACGCGCGCTTCGAGCGGGACGCCCTCGGTTACCTCGACCAGATGTACTCGGCCGCGCTGCGCATGACGCGCAATCCGGCCGACGCCGAGGACCTGGTCCAGGAGACGTATGCCAAGGCGTACGCGTCCTTCCACCAGTTCCGCGAGGGCACCAACCTCAAGGCGTGGCTCTACCGCATTCTGACCAACACCTTCATCAACTCCTACCGCAAGAAGCAGCGCGAGCCGCAGCGCAGCGCAGCGGAGGAGATCGAGGACTGGCAGCTGGCGCGCGCCGAGTCGCACATGTCGACGGGACTCCGTTCCGCCGAGTCGCAGGCGCTCGACCACCTGCCCGATTCCGACGTGAAGGAAGCCCTTCAGGCCATTCCGGAGGAGTTCCGCATCGCGGTCTATCTTGCCGACGTAGAGGGCTTTGCGTACAAGGAGATCGCGGACATCATGGGTACACCCATCGGTACGGTCATGTCGCGACTGCACCGTGGCCGCCGTCAACTCCGCGGCCTGCTGGAGGACTACGCCCGTGAGCGCGGGCTGGTCCCGGCGGGAGCGGGAGAGTCGAACGACCTGAAAGGCTCGGGCTCATGAGCTGCGGAGAGCCGCACGAGACGGAGTGCTCGGAGGTGCTTGACCACCTCTATGAGTTCCTGGACCACGAGATGCCGGACAGCGACTGCACGAAGTTCGAGACGCACTTCGGCGAGTGCAACCCCTGTCTTGAGAAGTACGGCCTGGAGCAGGCCGTGAAGAAGCTGGTGAAGCGCTGCTGCGGCTCGGACGACGTCCCGAGCGACCTGCGCTCCAAGGTGATGGGGCGGATCGAGCTGATCCGCTCGGGACAGGCGGTGCCCGACCACGACGTCACCGCCGATCCCGCCGCCGGCTGACAGGACGGCGACCGAGGACGACCACGCCCCCGGGGAAGGCCCTTCGTTCACCCGGAGGAGCCGGTCCCCGGGGGCGTCGGCCTGTGGGCGGCCGGGTACAGGGCACGCCCGACGGGGTCCCCGGTACCCGAGGGACGTGACAGAGTTGACCCGCTCCCGCCTGGGTAACCCATGGGTAATGAGCGGCCGTCCGAGTGGGCATGGTTGGATGCCAGTAGGAGCGTCCGTGAGGGTGTCCGCAAGGCTGCACCGTTGTCCCCCAGCCACCGCTGGGGGCCCCCAAGCAGGCGGGAATCGTGAGGATCTTCGGGAAGGTACGGCATAGGCCCTCCGCCTCGTGGCGGCAGGCCACCGACCGCGCGTTCACGCTGATCGGCGACGGCCGGTACGAGGACGCGGGTGCGCTGCTGACCAGGGCCGCCGACCTGGAGCCCTGGCTGTCGGAGTCCTGGTTCAACCTGGCCCTGCTGCACAAGTTCCGGCACGACTGGGAGCAGGCGCGGGCCGCCGGGCTGCGGGCCGTGGCCCTGCTGGACCGCGAGACCGGCGCCCCGGACTGGTGGAACGTCGGCATCGCCGCGACCGCGCTGCAGGACTGGCCGCTGGCCCGGCGCGCCTGGCAGGCGTACGGGCTGAAGGTTCCCGGGGACCCGCACGGCAAGGGCGGCGAACCCGTCGGCATGGAACTCGGCAGCGCCGCCGTCCGGCTGTCCCCGGAGGGCGAGGCCGAGGTGGTCTGGGGCCGCCGGCTGGACCCGGCGCGCATCGAGGTGCTGTCCATCCCGCTGCCCTCCTCCGGGCGGCGCTGGGGCGAGGTCGTCCTGCACGACGGGGTGCCCAACGGCGAGCGGGTCACCGCGGCCGGCCCCGCCTACCCCGTCTTCGACGAGATCGAGCTGTGGGCGCCGTCCCCGGTGCCGACCTGGGTGGTGCTGCTGGAGGCCGCCACCGAGGCCGACAGGGACGCCCTGGAGCAGCTCGCCTCGGACGCGGGCTTCGCCGCCGAGGACTGGTCCTCCTCGGTGCGGCTGCTGTGCCGGACCTGCTCGGAGAGCGTCATGCCGAGCGGCGAGGGCGACGGCGAGCACCTGGACCCCCACGACCACAGCGAACCCGGCCACCCCGGCCCGCTGGGCCACCGCACGGCCGGCTCCGGCTCCCTGTGGGTCCCCGAGCGCGAATGCGGCATCGCCGCACCGGCCGGCCTGGTCCGCGGGCTGCTCGACGGCTGGGTCGCCGACAGCCCGGACACCCGGGAGTGGCGGGATCTCGAAGAAGTCTGCTGAGCGGGCACCGTAGGCTGTACCGGCACATTGTGAACGGGTGGACTTACGGAAGGCGTACGGCGGACATGGCGCAGCAGGAGAACGAGGTCATCGCGGTGGACGACGACGGTTACGTCGTGGACACCGAGGACTGTGCGGCGCGCGAGCTCGCCCACCGCGAACGCGGCACCGCCCGTCCCATCACGGTGGTCGGCAACCCGGTGCTGCACAGCGAGTGCAAGGACGTCACCGAGTTCGGCGACGAGCTGGCGCAGCTGATCGACGACATGTTCGCCAGCCAGCGGGCCGCGGAGGGCGTGGGCCTGGCCGCGAACCAGATCGGCGTCGATGCCAAGGTCTTCGTCTACGACTGCCCGGACGACGAGGGCGTGCGCCACACCGGCGTCGTGGTCAACCCGAAGCTCGTGGAGCTGCCGGCCGCCTCCCGCGTCCTCGACGACTCCAACGAGGGCTGCCTGTCCGTCCCGACCGCGTACGCCGCGCTGGCCCGCCCGGACTACGCCGAGGTCACCGGCCAGGACGCCCGGGGCAACCCGATCAAGGTGCGCGGCACCGGCTACTTCGCCCGCTGCCTCCAGCACGAGACCGACCACCTGTACGGCTACCTGTACATCGACCGGCTCTCGAAGCGGGACCGCAAGGACGCCCTGCGCCAGATGGCCGAGGGCACCCCGCGCTACGAGACCGTCCCGAACGAGTAGCCCGCCCGCCGCGCGGTCCGCGCGGACCGGGGCCACAGTGGAGGTATGGACACCGTCCTCGGCTGCCTGGCGGTCCTGGCCATGATGGCCGTGGTACTCGCCCCGGCCCTGGTCGGCCTCCGGCACGAGCGGGTGGTCGACCGCCTGCTGCGCGAGGCGCGCAGGCACCCGCCGGGCGACCCCGTGTACGGCCTCGGCCCGCGCCTGGGCCGTGTCCCGCGCCCGCACCCCCCGCAGGACTGAGGCGCCCCGGGACGGAGGCGGTCCGCTCCGCCCGACGGAACGCGCGAGGGCCCCGGCAGCCGATCACGGCTGCCGGGGCCCTCGCGCACGTACCGGGACGGGCCGACCGGACTCAGAAGTCCTCGTCCAGGTCGACCGTGCCCTCGACGGCGACCTGGTAGGCCGACGGGCGGCGCTCGAAGAAGTTCGTCAGCTCCTGGACACCCTGCAGCTCCATGAAGGAGAACGGGTTCTGGGAGCCGTACACCGGCGGGAAGCCGAGACGGACCAGGCGCTGGTCGGCGACGCACTCCAGGTACTCGCGCATCGACTCGGTGTTCATGCCCGGCAGGCCGTCACCGCACAGGTCGCGGCCGAACTGCAGCTCCGCCTCGACGGCTTCCTTCAGCATGTCCGTGACCTGCTGCCGGAGCTCGTCGTCGAAGAGCTCGGGCTCCTCCTTGCGGACCGTGTCCACGACCTCGAACGCGAAGTTCATGTGCATGGTCTCGTCCCGGAACACCCAGTTGGTGCCGGTGGCCAGGCCGTGCAGCAGACCGCGCGACCGGAACCAGTACACGTACGCGAAGGCGCCGTAGAAGAACAGGCCCTCGATGCACGCCGCGAAGCAGATCAGGTTCAGCAGGAAGCGGCGCCGGTCCGCCTTCGTCTCCAGCCGCTCGATCTTTTCGACCGAGTCCATCCACTTGAAGCAGAACTGGGCCTTCTCCCGGATCGACGGGATGTTCTCGACCGCGGCGAACGCGGCGGCGCGGTCCTCCGGATCGGGCAGGTAGGTGTCCAGCAGCGTCAGGTAGAACTGGACGTGCACGGCCTCCTCGAACAGCTGGCGCGACAGGTACAGGCGCGCCTCCGGGGAGTTGATGTGCTTGTACAGCGTCAGGACCAGGTTGTTCGCCACGATCGAGTCGCCCGTCGCGAAGAACGCGACCAGTCGGCCGATCATGTGCTGCTCGGCGGGCGTCAGCTTCGCCAGGTCGGCCACGTCCGAGTGGAGGTCGACCTCCTCCACCGTCCACGTGTTCTTGATCGCGTCCCGGTAGCGCTCGTAGAAGTCCGGGTAGCGCATCGGGCGGAGCGTCAGCTCGAAGCCCGGGTCGAGGAGGTTCTTGTCGGCAGTGGCTTCCGGCGCGGAGCGCCGTCCATCAGGGGTGGTGGCCGGGTGACGGGTGGGCATTACTGGCAGGCCTCGCAGGACTCGGGGTTCTCAAGGGAGCAGGCCAGCGCCTCGGCGTCGAGGGCCTGCGGGAGGGGCGTGGCGGTCGCCGGGACGGCGGCCGGGACGGCGGTGCCGGACGCGGCGCGCGCGATCCTCGTCGCGGGGCGCGAGCGCAGGTAGTACGTGGTCTTCAGACCCTGCTTCCAGGCGTACGCGTACATCGACGACAGCTTGCCGATGGTCGGCGTCTCCATGAAGAGGTTCAGCGACTGCGACTGGTCCAGGTACGGCGTACGGGCCGCCGCCATGTCGATCAGGCCGCGCTGCGGGATCTCCCACGCCGTGCGGTACAGCTCGCGGACCTCGGCCGGGATCCAGCTGAAGCCCTGGACCGAGCCGGAGGAGTCGCGCAGCGCCTCGCGGGTCTGGGCGTCCCACACGCCGAGCTTCTTCAGGTCCTCCACCAGGTAGCCGTTGACCTGGAGGAACTCGCCCGACAGCGTCTCGCGCTTGAACAGGTTGGACACCTGCGGCTCGATGCACTCGTACACGCCGGCGATCGAGGCGATCGTCGCGGTCGGCGCGATGGCCAGCAGCAGCGAGTTGCGCATGCCGGTCGTCGCGATCCGGGCGCGCAGCGCGTCCCAGCGCTCCGGCCAGGTGAGCTCGACACCGTAGTGGTCGGGGTGCAGCACGCCCTGGGCGGTACGGGTCTGCTCCCAGGCCGGGAGGGTGCCGTGCTTCTCGGCGAGGTCGGCGGAGGCCTCGTAGGCCGCCAGCATGATCCGCTCGGCGATCTTCGTGGAGAGGGCCTTGGCCGCGGCGGAGTCGAAGGGCAGGCGCAGCTTGAAGAAGACGTCCTGCAGGCCCATCGCGCCCAGGCCCACCGGGCGCCACTTGCCGTTGGAGCGGCCGGCCTCCTCGGTCGGGTAGAAGTTGATGTCCACGACCCGGTCGAGGAAGGTCACGGCGGTCCGGACCGTCTCGTCGAGGCGCTCCCAGTCCATCTCGCCCGTCTCGGCGAGCACGAAGGCGCCCAGGTTGACCGAGCCGAGGTTGCAGACGGCCGTCTCGCCGTCGTTGGTGACCTCGATGATCTCGGTGCACAGGTTGGAGGAGTGGACGACCGTGCCCGGCAGGGCGGTCTGGTTCGCGGTCCGGTTGGAGGCGTCCTTGAAGGTCATCCAGCCCTGGCCGGTCTGCGCGAGGGTGCGCATCATGCGGCCGTACAGCTCGCGGGCCGGCATGGTCTTCTTGGCCAGGCCCGCCTGCTCGGCCTTGACGTAGGCGGCGTCGAACTCGTCGCCGTACAGGTCGACCAGCTCGGGCACGTCGGCCGGGGAGAACAGCGACCACTCGCCGTCGGAGTTCACGCGGCGCATGAACTCGTCCGGGATCCAGTGCGCCAGGTTCAGGTTGTGCGTACGCCGGGCGTCCTCACCGGTGTTGTCGCGCAGCTCCAGGAACTCCTCGATGTCCGCGTGCCAGGTCTCCAGGTAGACGGCGGCGGCACCCTTGCGGCGGCCGCCCTGGTTCACGGCGGCGACGGAGGCGTCGAGGGTCTTCAGGAACGGGACGATGCCGTTGGAGTGGCCGTTGGTGCCGCGGATCAGCGAACCGCGGGCGCGGATGCGGGAGTACGACAGGCCGATGCCGCCGGCGTGCTTCGACAGGCGCGCGACCTGGTGGTAGCGGCTGTAGATCGAGTCGAGCTCGTCCAGCGGGGAGTCCAGCAGGTAGCAGGAGGACATCTGCGGGTGCCGGGTACCGGAGTTGAAGAGCGTGGGGGAGGACGGCAGGTAGTCGAGGCGGCTCATCAGCCGGTACAGCGAGGCCACTTCCTCGACGGCCGCGACGCTGTCGTTCTCGGCGAGGCCGCAGGCCACGCGCAGCATGAAGTGCTGCGGGGTCTCGATGACCTGGCGGGTGATCGGGTGGCGCAGCAGGTAGCGGCTGTGCAGGGTGCGCAGGCCGAAGAAGCCGAAGCGGTCGTCGGCGCCCTCGGCGAGCGTGTGCTCGACCAGCGCGTCCAGCCGGGCCGCGTGCGTGCGCACGAACTCGGCGGTGCGGTCCGCGATCAGGCCCTCGCGGTGGCCGACCTCGACCGAGGCGGAGAAGGAGGTCGCGCCCTGGCCCGCGGCCTCCTCGGCGACGGCGATCGTCAGGAGCCGGGCCGCCAGCCGCGAGTACGCCGGGTCCTCGGAGATCAGACCGGCCGCGGCCTCGGTGGCCAGCCCGCGCAGCTCGGCCTCGTCGGCGGTCGCGCTGCGGCCGCGCAGGGCGGCGGCGGCGACCCGGCCCGGGTCGGTGTCGGGAAGGTCGGCGGTCAGCTCGGTGAGGGTGCGCAGCAGCGCGGCCCCGGGGCCCCCCTCAGTTCCGTTGTCGGACGGGTCGGACTCGGCGCGCGGTGCGGAAGGCGCGATGGTCACGGGGGGAGCTCTCCCTCGCTCGGCTCCGGGACGGCGGCGGCGCGGGCGCGAGCGGGCGCGCGCGGGCAGGGGCCCCGAGGGCAGCACCGCGCGGCGTCCGCCGGCCCTACCTCGAGGCCCGGACGTGGTCGGCACCCGGTTCGGTCGAGCCGGGCGCGCCGTCGGCAGGTCGTCGGACTTCGGTGACACCGATGGGTGTACTTCATACCGTTGCGGGACAGTTCCGGATTCGCACCGGATTCCCCTGCGGCGACAGCGAGGACGAGCATACATGTGGGGGGAGGTTTCTGTGCGACCCCCTAGATGTTGTGTCCCGGGCCTTTGCTGAGCGTGGCCTCACAGCTCCAGTCGGTAGGTGAGCAGCGTCAGTGCGGGGATCGGGGACCAGTCCAGTTCGGGGGTGCGGACGAAGCCCAGGCGCGCGTAGATCCGCTGGGCGCCCCGCATCGTCGGCTGGGTGGACAGGGTCAGTGCGGTGACCCCGTCGAGGGCGCGGGCACGCTCGATGCACGCCCGTACGAGGGCCTCCCCGACGCCCCTCCCGCGCGCCTCGGGTGCGACGGCGAGCATGCGGAACTCGGCCTCGTGCGGCCCGGCGACGTCGGCGAGCGGGCTCCCGGGCGGGGCGAAGGTCACCCCGCCGAGCACCTGCCCGTCCCGTACCGCGACCAGCACCTCGCCCGCGGCGGCCCGGCCGGCCACATCGCGCAGGACGTTCAGGTAGGTGTCGTCCTCGTTCCGGTCGAGCAGCCCGTCCCCGGTGTAGGCCTGCCCGGTGATCTCTCCCAGCCGTTCGTACTCGGTGGGCACGGCCGCCCTGATGTCGATGTCCATGCCGCCGAGTGTGCCGGACGGGGGCAGGCGCCCGGCGCTATCGTCTGGAGTAGCACCGTCGAGGAAGGCGAGCGAGGCATGACCGTGATGACTGACCGGCCCCACATGCTGTCCGAAGAATTCGAAGCCCTCGCGCGTATAGGCGCCCGGGAGATCGAGGGACTGCGGCTGGAATTCATCGACGGTGTCATCAGGAGCAAGGCCATGCCGGACGGGGACCACGGGCGGATCATCCAGTGGCTCACGCGGATCTGTATCCAGCACCAGCCTGAACTCTGGTTGCACCAGGGGATGGGGATCAAGGCGCAGGAGTACCGGACCGGGCGGGCGATCCCCGACGCCGTACTGGCACACGAGGACGCTTTTGT
This sequence comes from Streptomyces sp. BR123, assembly GCF_013401435.1. GTDB lineage: Bacteria > Actinomycetota > Actinomycetes > Streptomycetales > Streptomycetaceae > Streptomyces. The sequence goes on along the minus strand of NZ_JACBGN010000022.1, from coordinate 15,144 downwards.
GGGGCAGGGCGACTGGGCTGACCCCGAGCCGATCCTCATGGCCGTCGAGGTCACATCCTGGGATTCGGACACGCACCGGCGTGACCACGTCGAGAAGCCGCGGGCCTACGCGCAAACAGGCATCCCCGTCTACCTGCTTATCGACAGGGCCAAGTGCGAGGTCTCCGTTTACAGCCAGCCGAACGGCCGCCGGTACGAGAGCGTTCACATCGTGCCGTACGGGTCGGACATCATCCTCCCGGAGCCTGTCGGCATCACCCTGCAGACTGAGCCCCTCAAGGACTGGGTGCGCTGAGGTCACGCACAACGAAGGGGCCCGCCGGACGACCGGCGGGCCCCTCCACAGCGGCAGCCCTCAGCAGCAGCGGAAGCCCTCCCGGGGATCCGCCTCGCGGGCGTCGGTGCGGGCGTGTTCGAAGGCGCGGCGGGTCATGACCTCGGCGTCCGGATCGTGGGAGCGGGCATGTGCGACGTACCGGTCGTACGCCGCCTCGCCGGAGAACTCCCGCACGTAGAACCGCGCCTTCGCCAGCGCGCCGCGCACCCCGCCGGCGCTCATGCCACCGGCTCCTTCGCACGGCCGCCGCCCGAGTCGAGCCCGGCGGCGGCGAGTTCGGCCCGCTCCTGCGGCGTCGCGATGAGCCCGGCCGGGGCGATGATCTTCGACTCGGTCCACGGGACCTCGGTCAGCCGGACCGTCCCGGGGCTGCGGACGGCCCGGATGCAGGTACGGGCCGCGTCCAGCAGCACGATGACGATCAGGGCGGCGAAGAGTCCGGCCAGGACGCCGTCGACGGTGGCGTTGGTGACCACCGTGTGCATCTCGTCCATGTTCTTCGCGGGTGCGAGCACCTTCCCCGCGTCGATGCCGTCCTGGTACTTGTCGCGCTGGGCGAAGAAGCCGACCTTCACGTCGTCCGAGAAGATCTTCTGCCAGCTCGCGGTGAGGGTGACGGCCACGTCCCACACCAGCGGGACGCCGGTCACCCAGGCCCACTTCAGTCGGCCGGACTTGACCAGCAGGGTCGTGCAGACGGCCAGGGCCACCGCCGCGAGCAGCTGGTTCGCGATGCCGAACAGAGGGAAGAGCTGGTTGATGCCGCCCAGCGGGTCCTTGACGCCGACCCACAGGAAGTAGCCCCAGCCGCCGACGACGAGGGCGCTGGCCAGCCAGACGCCGGGCTTCCAGCTGACGTCCTTGAAGGACCTGTGCACGTTGCCGAGGGTGTCCTGGAGCATGAACCGGCCGACGCGGGTGCCCGCGTCCAGCGTGGTCAGGATGAACAACGCCTCGAACATGATGGCGAAGTGGTACCAGAAGGCCTTCATGCCGGCGCCGCCGACGACGGCCGAGAAGATTTCCGACATTCCGAGTGCGAAGGTCGGCGCTCCGCCCGTACGGGACAGCAGGCTGGTCTCCTCGACGTCCTTCGCGGCCTGGGCGAGGAACTCGGGGGAGACGGAGAAGCCGAAGTTCGTGACCGCCTCCGAGGCGGTCTGGACGGTGGTGCCGACGACCCCGCCGGGGGAGTTGACCGCGAAGAACAGGCCGGGCTCGATGATGCACGCGCAGATCATCGCCATCACGGCGACGAAGGACTCGGTCAGCATGGAGCCGTAGCCGATGACCCGGACCTGGGTCTCCTTCTGGATCATCTTCGGGGTGGTGCCCGAGGAGACCAGGGAGTGGAAGCCGGACAGCGCCCCGCAGGCGATGGTGATGAAGACGAAGGGGAACATCGACCCGGCGAAGACCGGGCCGTCCCCGCGGGCGGCGAAGTCGGTGACCGAGGGCATCTTCAGCGTCGGCATGGCGATGACGACACCCAGGGCGAGCATCGCGATCGTGCCGATCTTCATGAAGGTGGAGAGGTAGTCGCGGGGTGCGAGCAGCATCCACACCGGCAGCACCGAGGCGATGAAGCCGTACGCGACCATCCAGATGATCAGCGTCTCCTTCTCCAGGGTGAAGGTGGACGCCAGCGAGGACTCGGCGACCCAGCCGCCCGCGACGATGGCGAGCAGCAGCAGGGCGACGCCGATGACGGAGACCTCGGTGACCCGGCCCGGCCTCAGCACGCGCAGGTAGAAGCCCATGAACAGGGCGATCGGGATGGTCATGCCGATGGAGAACACGCCCCAGGGCGAGTGCGCCAGGGCGTTGACGATGACCAGGGCGAGCACCGCCAGCAGGATGATCATGATGGCGAACACGGCGACGAGGGCGGCGGCTCCGCCCACGGGGCCGATCTCGTCCCGGGCCATCTGGCCGAGCGAGCGGCCGTCGCGCCGGGTGGAGAAGAACAGGGTGACCATGTCCTGGACGGCACCCGCGAAGATCACGCCGGCGACGATCCAGATGGTGCCGGGCAGGTAGCCCATCTGTGCGGCGAGCACCGGGCCGACGAGCGGTCCGGCGCCGGCGACGGCGGCGAAGTGGTGGCCGAAGAGCACCCGGCGGTCGGTCGGGTGGAAGTCGACACCGTTGTCGAGGCGTTCGGCGGGGGTGGCCCGGGTCTTGTCGACCCGCAGGACCCGGTGCGCGATGAAGCGCGCGTAGAAGCGGTAGCCGATGGCGTACGAGCCGAGGGCGGCGGCGAGCAGCCAGGCGGCGGAGATCTCCTCGCCGCGGGAGAGTGCGAGCACGGCCCAGCCGACGGCCCCGATGAGGGCGATGAGCACCCACACGGCGATCGACTTCGGGGTCATGCGGGCTGATGCGGAGGGCGAGTCAGGTACCGGGCCCGAACTCGCCGCGTGCCGCTGGGTGTCTGTTGCTTCCGGTTCCGGCATGATCCTCGTCCCCTCGTTGATCATCTGCGCAAGCGCAGGGAATCTACGGGGGCCTGACCGGTGAACATAAGCCCCCGTCCGCATGGCGGAACGAAGTCAACTACGGATCACACGGCGGGGCGCTGGAGTCGGGCAACGAACTTGTATCGATCTCCGCGGTAGACCGAGCGGACCCATTCGACCGGCTCCCCGTCGGCGTCCAGGGAGTGCCGGGACAGCATCAGCATCGGCAGGCCGACGTCCGTGCCGAGCAGTCCTGCCTCGCGGGGGGTGGCCAGGGAGGTCTCGATGGTCTCCTCGGCCTCGGCGAGCCGCACCCCGTACACCTCGGCGAGGGCCGTGTAGAGCGAGGTGTACTTGGCCAGGGAGCGGCGCAGGGCGGGGAAGCGCTTGGCCGACAGATGCGTGGTCTCGATGGCCATCGGCTCGCCGCTGGCCAGGCGGAGCCGCTCGATGCGCAGGACGCGCCCGCCCGTGGCGATCTTGAGCAGTCCGGCCAGGGTGTCGTCGGCGGTCACGTAGCCGATGTCCAGGAGCTGTGAGGTGGGCTCCAGGCCCTGCGCCCGCATGTCCTCGGTGTAGGAGGACAGTTGCAGCGGCTGGGAGACCTTGGGCTTGGCCACGAAGGTGCCCTTGCCCTGGATGCGCTCCAGCCTGCCCTCGACGACGAGCTCCTGGAGGGCCTGGCGCACGGTGGTGCGGGAGGTGTCGAACTCGGCGGCGAGGGTGCGCTCGGGAGGGACGGGTGTGCCGGGCGGCAGCGTTTCCGTCATGTCGAGCAAGTGCCGCTTGAGTCGGTAGTACTTGGGCACGCGTGCGGTGCGCGTGGCCGCACCACCCTCCGGCTCGGTGGTCGCCCCTTCGGTGGCCATCGCCGCCCGCCTTCCCGACTCCAGTTTCGCTGCCGTCACCGGCTCCTCCGATATGTGCGGTCACATGGTGACACGGGTGGGGGGACGGGCCTGAAGTCCTCCCCCAGGTGTCGGTCCGGTAACGGACGCGGCACCCGATCATTAGACCCTTGACACCCCTAAAGGTCTAGGCCAAGCTCCGGTTACTGGTCTACACCAATATGGATCGGATCCCGGCCCCACGGGCAGTACGCGTGAAGTACTCGGTGCATCACCGCGGCGGGCGAGGGAAGTTGCAGGCAGCATCCCTGAGGAGGGTGGCGTGAAGCGCAAGCTCATCGCGGCGGTCGGTGTCGCGGGCATGATGGCCGGTGCAGCGGCGTGTGGCAACGGTGGCGGCGACGAGGGCACGGCCGATGCGGGCGGCGCCAAGGAGATCACCGTCTGGGTGATGGACGGCTCCGCGCCGAAGGCCTGGATCGACGAGGTCAACAAGGAGTTCTCGGCCAAGCACCCCGGGGTCACCGTCAAGGTCGAGGTCCAGGCGTGGAAGGGCATCCAGGAGAAGGTCACCACGGCCCTCTCGGAGAACACCCCGCCGGACGTCCTGGAGCTCGGCAACACCCAGAGCGCCGGCTACGCGGTCACCGGCGGTCTCGCCGACCTGACCAAGGAGAAGGGCAAGCTGGGCGCCGACGCCTGGCAGAAGAGCATGCTCGCCTCCGCCGAGTACGAGGGCAAGCTCTACTCCGCCCCCTGGTACGCGGCCAACCGCGTCGTCGTCTACGACAAGAAGGCCTTCGCCAAGGCCGGCGTCACCCCGCCGACGACCCGTGACGAGTGGATCGCCGGCCTGGAGAAGCTCAAGGCGGCCGACCCGTCCACGCAGCCGATCCACCTCCCCGGCCAGAGCTGGTACGTCCTCGCGGGCCTCATCTGGGACGAGGGCGGCGAGCTCGCCGTCAAGGACGGCGGCAAGTGGAAGGGCGGGCTCGGCACCCCGCAGGCGGCCTCCGCGATGGAGTTCTACAAGAAGCTGCAGTCCTACTCCACCGCCCCGAAGGACAAGGACGAGGCCACCCCGCAGCAGTCCACCGACATCGTCCCCAAGGGCGGCGTCGCTTCCTGGATCGGTCTCGGCTGGGAGGCCGGCGGCGCGGAGAAGGCCCTGAAGGAGGCGGGCAAGGAGGCCGACTTCGGCTACTTCCCGATCCCGGGGAAGACCGCCGACAAGCCCGGCACCGTCTTCCTGGGCGGCTCGAACCTCGCCGTCGCCGAGCGCTCCAGGAACAAGGAGCTCGCCAAGGAGTGGCTGGCCCTGGCCACCGGCAAGGACCAGATGACGAAGTACGCCGCCGAGATCAAGGGCGCGTCGCTGCCGAACCAGGCCGCCGCCCAGTTCACCCCGGCCGCCGGCTCCTTCGCCGAGGCCATGGGCAAGGCCGGCGTCAACGGCAGGATCACCCCGGTCACCCCGGGCTGGGCGAACGTCGAGACCGAGCCCAACCCGATCAAGGAGTTCATGACCAAGGTCCTCAAGGGTGAGGACGCCGCCAAGGCGGGCGCGGACGCGGACAAGGAAATCGCGAGCCGCATCAACAAGTAGCACCGCTCCACACCTGCACCGGGGGGTGCGGCGGACGCCGGCTGCGCCCGCCGCACCCCCGGCCGCACGGACAGCCGTACGCGACGCCCGCCCGCTGCCGACCCGGGTGCGACGGACGCCGGTCGCCCCAGCCAACCGCGAGGAAACCACAACATGACCGTGCACTCCCAGGGAGCGGCGCCCGCTCCACAGGGCGCACCACACGAGTCCGGCGGGCGGCTGCGCACGTCGGGGGCGCCTCAGCAGCCGCAGCCCACCGGGGCCGGGGGGCAGGGCCCCGCGAAGGGCCCCACGAAGGGCCCCACGAAGGGCCCCAAGGGATCGGAGAAGACCTCGAAGAAGGCCCCGTCTCCTCGCGGTGCCGCATCCTCGCCGCCCTCGGGCCGGCTGCCGTACCTGCTGATCGCGCCGGCGGTGCTCAGCATGGCCGCGCTGCTGCTGTACCCGCTGGCCAAGAACGTCATCCTGTCCTTCCAGAAGGTCGACAGGATCGAGTTCATCCAGCGCAGGGCGCCCTTCCACGGCGTCGAGAACTACACCCAGCTGCTGGGCGACGGGCACTTCTGGACCGTCGTCGTCCGCACTTTCGCCTTCACCGCCGCCAACGTCGCGCTCATCATGGCGGTCGGCAGCCTCCTCGGCCTCCTGCTGAACCGGCTGGGGAAGTGGATGCGCCTGGTCCTGTCGATGGCCCTGGTGATGGCCTGGGCCATGCCGATCGTCGCGTCCGTGACGGTCTTCCAGTGGCTGTTCGACGAGCAGTTCGGCGTCATGAACTGGGTCATGCGCACGCTCGGCTTCTCCGGCTACGAGCAGCACAACTGGTTCGAGACCGGCTGGTCGACCCTGGTGATCATCACGGTCCTGGTGGTCTGGGGATCCGTCCCCTTCGTCGCCCTCAACATGTACGCCGGCCTGACCACCGTCAGTGCCGAGCTGTACGAGGCCGCGCGGATGGACGGCGCGAACGGCTGGCAGACCTTCTGGCAGGTCGTCTTCCCCAACCTCAGGCCGTTCTTCCTCGTCACCACCTTCCTTGAGGTGATCTGGGTGTTCAAGGCCTTCACCCAGGTCTACGCGATGAACCGCGGCGGCCCCGACCGCGCCTCCGAGACCCTGCCCGTCTTCGCCTTCGTCGAGGGCCAGAGCCAGGGCCACTACGCGCTCGCGGCAGCGATCTCCGTCCTGACGATCGTGATGCTCGTGGTCGTCATGTCCTTCTACTTCCGCCTGATCCTGAAGCAGGAGGAGGAGCAGTGAGCACGAGCCCCGCCCCCAAGCCCGCGCCGCGGCTGCGCACCCGCCGTCCGCTCCGCCCGGGAGCCGTCGCGAAGAACCTCGCCGCCCTCGTCCTGGCCGCGGTCTTCGTCTTCCCCGTCTACTGGATGTTCTCCTCGGCCCTCAAGCCGTCCGGCCAGATCCTCACCAAGGACCCGGTCTTCGCCTTCACGCCGACGTTTCGCAACTTCACCAAGGCCACCGGCGTCGAGTTCTTCTGGACGTACGTGCAGAACAGCCTGCTGGTCACCGTCGGAGCCGTCCTGCTGGCGCTGCTCGTGGCCCTCGCCGCGAGCTTCGCGATCGCCCGCATGAAGTTCAAGGGCCGCAAAGGCCTCGTCCTCGGCGTGATGATGGCGCAGATGGCCCCCTGGGAGGTCATGGTCATCGCGATGTACATGATCGCCCGCGACGCCGAGATGCTGAACAGCCTCGCGCTGCTGACCGCGATCTACTTCGTGATGGTCCTGCCCTTCACCATCTGGACCCTGCGCGGCTTCATCGCCGCCGTCCCGGTGACGCTGGAGGAGGCCGCCCAGATCGACGGCTGCACCCGCGGCCAGGCCTTCCGCAAGGTGATCCTCCCGCTGCTGGCCCCCGGCCTGATGTCCACCTCGCTCTTCGGCTTCATCACCGCCTGGAACGAGTTCGCCATGGTCCTGATCCTGAACAAGGAGAAGACGGCGCAGACCCTGCCGCTGTGGCTGACCCAGTTCCAGACCGCCTTCGGCAACGACTGGGGCGCCACCATGGCCGCGTCCTCCCTCTTCGCGGCCCCGGTCCTGGTCATCTTCGTCTTCCTCCAGCGCAAGGCCGTCGGCGGCATGACCTCCGGCGCCGTGAAGGGATAACGGCCCATGACTGTCCTTGCGCACCGCACCGACACCCTGACCCGCGACGCGCTCGCCGTCCTCCAGCCGGGCTTCGAGGGCACCACCGCCCCCGCCTGGGTGTTGCGCCGGGTCGCCGAGGGCCTCACCGCCGTCGGCCTGTTCGGCCGCAACATCGCCTCGCCGGAGCAGCTCGCCGCGCTGACCGCGCAGCTGCGGGCCGAGCGGGACGAGGTCCTCGTCGCCATCGACGAGGAGGGCGGCGACGTCACGCGCCTGGAGGTCCGCGGCGGCTCCTCCTTCCCCGGCAACCTGGCCCTGGGCGCCGTCGACGACACCGGCCTGACCCGCAGTGTGGCCCGCGAGCTGGGCCGCCGCCTCGCCGAGTGCGGGGTCAACCTCAACTGGGCCCCGTCCGCCGACGTCAACTCCAACCCCGACAACCCGGTCATCGGCGTACGGTCCTTCGGCGCCGACACCGGCCTCGCCGCCCGGCACACCGCCGCGTACGTCGAGGGCCTGCAGGCCGCCGGCGTCGCCGCCTGCACCAAGCACTTCCCGGGCCACGGCGACACCAGCGTCGACTCGCACCACGCGCTGCCGCGCATCGACGTGGACCTTCAGACCCTGGCCGTACGCGAACTGGTCCCGTTCCGGGCCGCCATCGAGGCCGGCACCAAGGCCGTGATGAGCGCGCACATCCTGGTGCCCGCCCTCGACCCCGCCCGGCCCGCCACCCTCAGCCCGCAGATCCTGACCGGACTGCTGCGCAAGGAGCTCGGCCACGAGGGCCTGATCGTCACCGACGGCATGGAGATGCACGCCATCGCCGGGACGTACGGCATCGAGCGCGGCTCCGTCCTCGCCATCGCCGCCGGTGCCGACGCGATCTGCGTGGGCGGCGGGCTCGCCGACGAGGCCACCGTGATCCGCCTCCGCGACGCCCTGGTCACCGCCGTGCGCGAGGGCACGCTCCCCGAGGAGCGGCTCGCCGACGCGGCAGCCCGGGTCCGGGCACTGGCCGAGTGGACCCGCTCGGCCCGGCCCGCCTCCGCCGTGCCGGGCGCGCCGGAGGGGGGCGCGCCCGGCATCGGCCTGGAGGCGGCCCGCCGCGCGCTGACCGTCTCCGGCGGCGGGGCGCCCGTCTCCGTCCCGTACGTCGCCACGCTCGCCCCCGTCGCCAACATCGCGGTGGGCGACGAGACCCCGTGGGGCGTGGCCGCCGAGCTGGCCGCGCTGGTGCCGGGGACCGGCTCGGGCCTGTACCCGCGGGGCGCCGCGGCCGCGGACATCCTGGCGGCGGCCGGCGACCGCACGGTGGTCGCCGTGGTCCGCGACGCGCACCGGCACCCGTGGATGGCCGAGGTCCTGGACGCGCTGGTCGCGGCCAGGCCGGACACGGTCGTGGTCGAGATGGGGCTGCCGCGGGCCGAGCCGCGCGGGGCCCTGTACATCGCCACCCACGGCGCCGCACGGGTGTGCGGGCGCGCGGCGGCGGAGGCCATCGCGCGCCGGTAGCCGGGGCGCTGCCCGCTGCCCGCTGCCGGCCCTGTCCGTCCGCCCGTCCGCCGGTGCGTGGGGCGCCGGCGGACGAGCGGCGCCGGACGGCCGGAAGGCCGGGCCCTGTGGAGGGGGCCCGGCCTTCCGGCCTTTCCGTCCGTCCTTCGTCCGCCGTCCGCCGTCCGCCGTCCGCCGTCCTGCGGCCTTCCGGCCTACAGGCCCTGCCAGGCCGGCTTGTTGGCGTAGGTGTGGCGGAAGTAGTCCGCGAGCTTCAGCTCGGAGGCGGCGGCCTCGTCCACGACGACGGTCGCGTGCCGGTGCAGCTGCAGCGCGGAGGCCGGGACCAGCGCGGACAGCGGGCCCTCGACGGTCTGCGCGACGGCCTCGGCCTTGCCCGCACCGGTGGCGAGGAGGACCAGGTGGCGGGCGTCGAGGATGGTGCCGATGCCCTGGGTGATCACGTGGTGCGGCACCTGCTCCAGGTCGTCGCCGAAGAAGCGCGCGTTGTCGACGCGGGTCTGCTCCGTCAGAGTCTTGATGCGGGTGCGCGAGGAGAGCGAGGAGCACGGCTCGTTGAACCCGATGTGCCCGTCGGTGCCGATGCCCAGCAGCTGGAGGTCGACACCGCCGGCCTCCGCGAGCGCGCGGTCGTATTCCTCGCACGCGGCGACCAGGTCCTCGGCGGACCCGTCGGGGCCCATGAAGGAAGCCTCGGCCAGGCCGAGGGGCTCGACGACCTCGCGGAGCACGGTGGCCCGGTAGGACTCCGGGTGCCCGGCCGGCAGGCCGACGTACTCGTCGAGCTGGCAGACGCGGGCCCGGGCGGCGTCGACCTCGCCGGCCCTCACCTTGGCCGTCAGTGCCTCGTAGACGGGCAGCGGGGTAGAGCCGGTCGCCACGCCGAGCAGGGCGTCGGGCTTGCGGCGCAGCAGCGAGGCGATGGCCTCCGCGATGAGCTCTCCGCCTGCCTTGGCGTCCGGGACGATGACAACTTCCACGCGATGCCTGCCGATCTGGAGTGCGGGTATGTGGTATAGACCAATCTAGCAGAGTCGGGGCCGCTCCGGCCGCGGAATGCGCCTCGGATCCATGGTGGTCCGACCGTTCCCCCGTCGGTGCTCCGGAGTGGGACTGCGGCCCCTCGTACGCCTCCGGAGCGGCGGGCGTGCCGGGCCCCACGACCCGCGCGCCGGGATCGGCACACCCCTCCGCTCCGTCCGACGCCCCGGCACCGTCAGAGCAGGGCCAACTGGAGGCCTCCCGTCGCGTCCAGGTGCTGGCCCGTCACCCAGCGGGAGTCCGGCGAGGCCAGGAAGGCCACCACGTCCGCGACCTCCTCCGCCGTGCCCAGCCGGTGGAAGACCGACCGGGAGGCGGCGTGCGCCCGCGCTGCGGGGTCCGCCAGCCAGGCGGCGTTCAGGTCGGTGTCCGTGATGCCCGGGCCCACCGAGTTCACGGTGATCCCGCGCGGGGCCAGCTCGGCGGAGAGGGAGCGGGTCAGCGCGTTGACCGCGCCCTTCGCCGCGATCGTGGCCAGGATCGCCGGCAGGGCGATGTCCGGGGTGCCGGTCACGTTGACGATCCGCCCGCCGTCCCGCAGCCGGGCCAGCCCGTGCCGGATCACGAAGAACGGCGCCTTCGCGTTGAGCGCCTGCACCCGGTCGTAGGTCTCCTCGTCCGTCTCCGCGATGCCCGCGAAGGCCGGGGCGCCCGCGTTGTTGACCAGGATGTCCACCTCCGCGGTGTGCAGCGGGTGGGCCTCGTACGCCGCCCAGAGCGCCTCGGCGTCGCCCGGCACCCCGAGCTCCGCGCGGATCGCGAACGCCCGCCCGCCGGCCGCCGTGATCGCCGCCACCGTCTCCGCGGCCGCCGCCTCGTTCTGCCCGTAGTGCGCCGCGACCAGCGCGCCGTCCCGCGCGAGCCGCTGCGCGATCGCCCGTCCGATGCCCCGGCTGCCACCCGTGACCAGTGCCGTCTTTCCTGTGAGCACGCCCATGGCGCGCCCCCCTTCGCATTCAGTAGTGGTCGCTACAGAAACGGACCGTACCAGATTCCATAGCGGCCGCTATAGAATCCGGGCATGGTGACCGGACAGCGGGGCAGGCCCCGCTCCTTCGACCGCGACGCCGCTCTCGACAAGGCGATGCTCGCCTTCTGGGAGAACGGCTACGAGGCGACGTCGATCTCCGACCTGACCGCGTCGCTCGGGATCAGCGCGCCCAGCCTCTACGCGGCCTTCGGGGACAAGCGCAAGCTCTTCGACGAGGTGGTGGTCGTCTACGGCGGCCGGTACGCGGACTTCGCGAGCATCGCGCTGGCCGAGGAGCCCACCGCCCGCGCCGCGATGGAGCGCATCCTGCGCGAGGCCGCCGAGGTGTACACCGACCCGGCGCACCCGCCGGGCTGCATGGTGATCAGTGCTGCCGTCAACACCACCTCGCCGGAGGTGGCGGAGGCACTGCGCGAGCGGCGCGCGGCCAGTGTGGCGCTGTTCGAGGGCCGGATCCGGGCGGACGTCGCGGCCGGGGTGCTGCCCGCGGACACGGACGCGCGGGCGCTGGCCAGGTACGCGGCGTCGGTGCTCCAGGGGATGTCGCAGCAGTCGCGCGACGGGGCGACCCGGGAGGAGCTGGAGGCGGTCGCGAAGGTCGCGGTGCGCGCCTGGCCGCAGTAGCCGCACCGGCGGATTCCTCTGGGCCACGGTGCCGGGGCGGGACCCTCAGCCCGCCCGGCACCGTAGCCCGGAGTACTTACGGCCGGCGGGTGTGCGGTTCCCGGCGGCCGGTTGGGAGGTTGCCTGCGCGGTCAGGGCAGAGCGCGTGGCCCACCTCGATCCGTCCTCCTGTGCGGGGAGGGCGGAAGCTTACGTCAATTGTGGACTAGACCATTCTGTTCTGTCCATCCAATGTCGGGCACCGGAAACCCGTGACTTCCTCCAACAGTACGCGGAGTGGACCCTTCCTGGATACTCCCCGGTAGTCGCCGTGGGGAAAGTCATGGCCCGAGCCCGGGGTACGCTCGCCACGTGCCCTCCATGAACGACCTCGTACGCCAGCACACCGCTCTCGGTGAAACCGACCTGGAGTGGCTCCACCTGCTGGTCTCGGAGTGGCAGCTGCTCTCCGACCTCTCCTTCGCCGACCTCGTGCTGTGGGTGCCCACCCTCGACGGCACCCGGTACGTCTCGGTCGCGCAGATGCGCCCCAACACCGGGCCCACCTCGTACCAGGACGACATGGTGGGCCACCTGGTGCCGCGCGGCCGGCGCCCGCTGCTCGACGCCGCCCTGGACGAGGGCCGGATCGTGCGCGAGGGCGACCCGGAGTGGCGCGAGGAGGTGCCCGTCCGCGTCGAGTCCATCCCGGTGCGCCGCGAGGGCCGGGTCCTGGGCGTGATCGCACGGAACACCAACCTGCTCACTGTGCGTACACCCAGCCGGCTGGAGCTGACCTACCTGCAGTCCGCCTCCGACCTGGCCCAGATGATCGCGGCCGGGTCCTTCCCGTTCCCCGGGCAGCAGGTCGACATGGACGCCTCCCCGCGTGTCGGGGACGGCCTGATGCGGCTCGACGCCGACGGGGTCGTCACGTACGCGTCCCCCAACGCGCTGTCCGCGTACCACAGGCTCGGCCTCGCCTCCGACCTCGTCGGGCAGCACCTGGGCACCATCACCGCCGAACTCGCCCCGTCCCGCGGCCCGGTGGACGAGGCGCTCGTCAAGCTCGCCAGCGGCTGGGCCCCGCGCGAGACCGAGATCGAGGGCAACGGCGGGGTCATCCAGCTGCGGGCCATCCCCCTCAAGCCGAAGGGCACCCGGATCGGCTCCCTCGTCCTGTGCCGCGACGTCACCGAACTGCGACGTCGCGAACGCGAACTGATCACCAAGGACGCGACCATCCGGGAGATCCACCACCGGGTGAAGAACAACCTCCAGACCGTGGCCGCACTGTTGCGGCTGCAGGCCCGGCGGATGGATTCGGATACCGGTCGCGAGGCGCTCAACGAGGCCGTGCGCCGGGTCGGTTCGATCGCGATCGTGCACGAGACCCTGTCCCAGAACCTCGACGAGCGGGTGGAGTTCGACGAGATCGCCGACCGCGTGATCGCGATGGTCGCCGAGATCTCGCCGGGCAAGGTGGACTGCCGCCGCATCGGCCGGTTCGGGATCCTGGACGCGGAGGTGGCCACTCCGCTGTCGATGGTGCTGACCGAGATCCTGCAGAACGCCCTGGAGCACGCCTTCACCCAGGGGGAGGGCGGCACGGTGGAGGTCACCGCGGTCCGCAGCGGCTCCGGCCGGGCCGACGGCCGGCTGCTCATCACGATCCTCGACGACGGCTCCGGCCTACCCGAGGGCTTCGACCCGCAGAAGGCCGGCAACCTCGGCCTGCAGATCGTCCGCACCCTCGTGGAGGGCGAGCTCGGCGGCACCTTCGACATGGTGCGGGCGGAGCCCCGCGGCACCAAGGTCGTCCTCGACGTCCCCGTCAGCCCGCAGAAGTAACGCGACGACCCCGTCACGGAGCGTGACGGGGTCGTGGGCTGTCGGCTGCCGGCGGCGGAGCGCCGCGGACAGCACTGAGCCCCGGAGGGAACTTCCGGCGGTGGCCGGTGACGTTCCCGTCCGGGGCTCAAGAGCACGTTGCTGAGCGCTACCAGGTGTTACTACGCGCTGCGGCTCGAGGCTCGAAAGTCAATGTCAGGCGCTGGCGTTGCGCGCCCGGTTGCGGGCGGCGCGGCGCTTCATGGCGCGGCGCTCGTCCTCGCTGAGACCGCCCCAGACGCCGGAGTCCTGGCCGGACTCGAGCGCCCACTGCAGGCACTGCTCCATGACGGGGCAACGGCGGCAGACGGCCTTGGCTTCCTCGATCTGCAGCAGCGCAGGACCGGTGTTGCCGATGGGGAAGAAGAGTTCCGGGTCTTCCTCGCGGCAAACGGCGTTGTGACGCCAGTCCATGGCTGCTCCATCTCCTTGTATTGCGGGCAGGTTGCTTGTGAATGTGAACGCTTTCACGAATCCCCCCGTAAGGGAAGGGCGACCGCCCAGGGGTGGCGGGTGGTCAGTCAAGGACTCGTGGTGGGGTTCTGGCGTCTTCGGGAGCCGGTTCTGCGGGCTGTCCCGATCGCCATGAAGAGATTCGCAAACCTCGGACGGGGATACAACCCCTTCCGGAAAGTTTTTTTTGATTCGTCGGTGTCTACTAGGTCACAGCCCTACATCCTGAGGGTGGATCGACGCGTAAACGTTCGACTAGAAGGAGTTTCGGGCCTTCTACTCACACAATCACACGCAGTGCACGGCGAACGCCTGTGAACCGAACGCTGGTCCGCAATCCGAGGTGGTCTCCGTCCATCTGGAAGGGAAGCGGCACCTTCGAATGCAAGGTGAAGTCGGTCAGATCGTGCAGTGTCACGGCGTGCTTGCCATGCGGGCCGCGCTCAGGAGTCGAGGTCAGGAGCTGTGTGGCGTAGCGCGCGACGGCCGGAGTTGACAAACGGCTGAGCGCCAATACGTCAAGCGCGGTGTCGAAGGAGGCCTCGGGAGACGCGTACAGGGGCCGATTGCCCAGGTAGGTCCAGGGAGAGGTGTTGCAGACTATGGACAGCACCAGGTCCGTCACCGGATCCGCGCCCGGGCGCTCCAGCGTCACCGTGCCGCGCCGCCGGTTCGGCTCCTCCCAGAACTGGCGCATGAGCTGTCGTACATAAAGGGCGTGCGTCGAACGCTTGCCCCGCTCCCGCTGCTGCTCCACCCGCCCCACCACACCCGCGTCGAAGCCGAAGCCCGCGCAGAAGGTGAACCAGCGGGCCGGGACGGACTCGTCCTCCGAGCCGGGCGCGCCGGCCGCCAGCCCCAGGCCCACCGTGCGCTCGCGGTGCTCGCGCAGCGCGTCGAGCAGGGCGCCCGTCGCCTCCACCGCATCGTTGGGCAGGCCGAGCGCGCGGGCGAACACGTTCGTCGAGCCGCCCGGCACCACCGCCAGCCTGGGCAGCCGCTCCGGATCGGGGCCGTTGTGCAGCAGGCCGTTGACCACCTCGTTGACGGTGCCGTCGCCGCCCAGCGCCACCACGAGGTCGAGGCCGCTCTCGGCCGCCCGCCGGCCCAGGTCCCGGGCGTGCCCCCGGTACTCGGTGGTCACCGCCTCCAGCTTCATCTCGCTGGCCAGGGCGTGGATCAAGACGTCGCGCGTGCGCGCACTGGTGGTCGTCGCTGCTGGGTTGGCCACGAGGAGTGCACGCATGACCGCCAGCCTACCGACCCGTTCATACGGGTCCCATACCGCCC
>NZ_JACBGN010000229.1 GCF_013401435.1 Streptomyces sp. BR123 | reverse complement strand
GCCCCGCCCCCACCCCCGGCCATCGACCGGAACGAGGGCCTGCTGGCATCCGTCCTCACCGGCACCGTCCTGCCGCTGAGGATCATCCGGTCACTGCCGGCGCCTACGGCCGTGCACGACCTGCTCACGGCCGAGATCGCCACCGGCTGGGCCGTGGGCGCCGAGGGCCAGCTGACCGACATCGGCTCCGACCCCGCCCGCGCCACCCCGCAGTCGGTCATCACCGCCTACCGCGGAAAATCCGGCGGCCCCTTCTCGATGATCACCGCCATGGCGGCGATATTGGCCGGGGCCGACAGCGCGAGAGTGGGGCTCTGGCGCGAGTTCGGCTACGTCTTCGGCATACTCTGGCAAATATTCAACGACCAGGAGGACATCCTCTCCGGCCGCAATGAGGACCTCCTCAACGGGACGGCCACGTACCTGCTGGCCTGCACCCTGGAGGATTCCCGCGAACCCGGCGCCCGGGACCACGTCCTCGCCCTGAGCGCGGCCGCCCGGAATTCCGGTCCGGCCCGCGCGGAACTCGCCCGGATCCTGCTCTCCCCGGCCGCGCTCCACCGCTACCGCGCGGACCTGGAGGCCTTCCGCGCCGACGCCCATCGCATCCTCGGCGTACTGGGCGGGGACGAGCAGTACCTGCCGGTCCTACGGCATCTCGTGGACCACGCCGGCGCCATGCTCCTCCAGCCGGCCCCGAGCCGGGAGCGGGACCCGGAGCCCGTCCCGGCCCGCACGGCCTCGGTGCAGCCCGTCTAGTGCTCCGACCGGGCCGGCCGTAGGCGACGGCCGGGCAGGGCGACCCGGGCGTGGCGCCCTACCGGGCGGTAGGGCAGCATGGGCCGCTCATGCGCAGCTCAGGAGGAACCCATGGCCCCCGCCACCCCCAAGCCGGAGACCCTCGCCGCCTTCGAGGCCGCCAAGGGTTTCATGCCCGCCACCGAGGGACTCGCCCTGTACGCGGCCGCGGCCGCGGCGGCGGCCCTGGGGCTGCCGCTGCTGGAGGTGGGCACGTACTGCGGGCGCTCGACGATCCTGCTGGCCGATGCCGCCCGTGAGGCCGGGGTGAGCGCGATCACGGTCGACCACCACCGGGGCAGCGAGGAGCAGCAGCCGGGCTGGGAGTACCACGACCCGTCCGTCGTGGACCCCGAGGTCGGCCTGATGGACACCCTGCCCTCCTTCCGCCGCACCCTGCACCGCGCGGGGCTGGAGGAGCACGTCATCGCGATCGTGGGCCGCTCCCCGCAGGCCGCCGCGGTGTGGGGCGGCAAGCTCGGCTTCGTCTTCATCGACGGCGGCCACACCGACGAGCACGCCACCGGCGACTACGAGGGCTGGGTCCCGCACCTCGCCGAGGGCGGCACCCTCGTCATCCACGACGTGTTCCCGGACCCGGCCGACGGCGGCCAGGCCCCGTACCGGATCTACCTGCGCGCCATGGCCTCCGGCGCCTTCGAGGAGGTCTCGGTGACCGACTCCCTGCGCGTCCTGCGCCGGACCGGCCCGGGCATGTGACCCGCAGGCGCCGCGGCGGCGGGCCGGGGGCGGGGCCCGGACGGACCGGCCCTCCCGGGCATACATGAGGACTATCGCACCGCGCCCTCGGATGGCCCAGTGCCCGCCCCACGGCGGGCCCCCGGTCTAGGCTCGCGGCGTGCGCCACTACCACGACAGCCCCCCGCCCCCCGAGTCCGCCTCCGCGGTCAGCCCGGACCGGCGCCGGTTCGCGCGCCGCTCCGCCCTGGCCGTCGCGGCGGCCGTCCTCGCCCCGACCGCCCTGGCCGGATGGGTCCTGGTCGAGCTGACCACCGGCGCCGGGGCCGACGACGCGCGGCCGCCGCGGATCGTGATGCCGGCGGCCGACGCCGCGAACGCCTCCCTCACCCCGTCGGCATCGCCCGCCCCGTCCGCCTCACCCCGTACGACGCCCGGCACCGCCACCGGGAACGCCCTCGCCGGCAAGACCGTCGTCATCGACCCCGGCCACAACACCGGCAACTTCAAGCACACCACCGAGATCAACAAGAAGGTGGACATCGGCACCACCACCAAGGAGTGCGACGCCACCGGCACCACCACCAACTCCGGCTACAAGGAAGCCGAGTTCACCCTCGACGTGGCCCGCCGGCTGCGGCCCGCCCTCGAAGCCGAGGGCCTGAAGGTGGTGTTCACCCACGACGGCGAACGCCCCTGGGGCCCCTGCATCGACGAACGCGCCCGCATCGGCAACGAGGCGAAGGCCGACGCCGTGGTGTCCATCCATGCGGACGGCGTCTCCGAGGGCAGCCGCGGCTACCACATCATCCTCCCGGCCAAGGTCAAGGGCGGCGCGGCGGACACCGCGGCGATCGTCGGCCCGTCCCGGACCCTCGGCGAGCGGATCGCCGGGAACCTCGCCCGCACCACCGGCTCCGCACCCGCCAACTACCTCGGAGGCGGTACCGGGTTGGTCGTCCGCGACGACCTCGGCGGCCTCAACCTCTCGACGCAGCCGAAGGTGTTCGTCGAGTGCGGCAACATGCGCGACAGCAAGGACGCGGCGCTGCTGACCAGTCCGCAGTGGCGGCAGAAGGCCGCCCAGGGCATCGCGGACGGCATCGTCGGCTTCCTGGGCGGGTAGTCCCGAGAGGACGCCCCGCCCGCCCCGATCCTCTCGGCTGCGGGAAACCTCCGTACCATGGTCCAGCCCGCCCACCGCTCCTGGATGCGCGACCGCGGCACCACGAGACGACCGAGACCGAGAAGGACACCTAAGACGTGAACATCCGCTCCCTCACTCGAGGCGACGGCGTGGTGATCGGAGCAGCGGTGCTGCTGTTCATCGCCTCGTTCCTCGATTTCTACTCCGCGACCGGCCTGGACCTGCCGAGCGTGTGGGACACCGACGTATACCGCCTGGCGCTGCCGACCATCTTCCTGCTGGGCTTCATCGCCGCCGGCCTCATCGTCGGCGGCCGGTTCCTGCCGGAGTCCCGCAAGCTGGCGGGTCTGCCGCTGTCCGCGTGGGGAACGGTGCTCGCGGTCGCGGCCGCCTGGTCCTCGCTCTGGTCGCTGATCACCAGCCCGAGCGGCGCCGACCTGGGCGCGGGCTGCATCATCGCCTTCCTCGCCACCCTCGTCCTGGCCGGCGTCGCGGTCGCCGGCGCCAAGGTCCCGGCGCTCGCCGGACCGCTGGTGCCGGAGTCCCGGCCCGCCGCGCCGGCGCCGTTCGGCGGCCAGCCCCAGCCCGACGGGTACGGCTACCCGGGCGGCCAGCAGCAGCCCGGCTACGGCACCACGCCGCAGCCGGTCCCGCCGTACGGCGGAGCCCCCGCCCCGGCACAGGGCCCGGGCCCGCAGGACGCGGGCCCTGCCGCCCCGGCGGCCGACTTCGCCCCGTTCTGGTTCGCGGTGCCGGTGGCCCGCCCCCTGTTCGCCGAGGACGGCTCCCCCACCCCGATCGCCGAACTCGCCCCGGGCACCTGGTACCTGGCGGTGGACCAGCGCGGCCCGTCCACGCTGATCGCGCAGACCCAGGACGGCCGCCGCGGCGTACTGAACGACACGTCCGGTATCCAGCGCGGCTGAACAGCGCCTTCGCCGAACACCCGACGACCCCCCGCCCCTTCCGGGCGGGGGGTCGTTGTCCTACAGTCACCCCGTCACCTGACGCACCGTCAGCGATATCGGCGGAAGGAAGGCGCCATGCGCCTCGGACTCGCACTCGGCTACTGGGGCCGCGGCCCCGACCCCGCCCACCTCGCCCTCGCCACCGAGGCCGAGCGGCTCGGCTACACCTCGGTGTGGACCGCCGAGGCCTGGGGATCGGACGCCTTCACCCCGCTCACCTGGATCGCCGCGCACACCTCCCGGATCCGCCTCGGTACCGCCATCGCCCAGATGGCCGCCCGCAGCCCGACCGCCACCGCCATGCACGCCCTCACCCTCGACCACCTCTCCGGCGGCCGCATGATGCTGGGCCTGGGCCTGTCCGGCCCCCAGGTCGTCGAGGGCTGGTACGGGCGCCCCTTCCCCGCGAGCCCGCTCACCGCCACCCGCGAGTACGTCGACGTCGTCCGCCAGGTCCTGCGCCGCGAAGCCCCCGTCACCCTGGACGGCCGTTTCCACACCCACCCGTACCGCGGCCCGGACGGCACCGGCCTCGGCCGGGCCCTGAAGCCCATCACCCACCCGCTCCGCTCCGGCCTGCCGGTCCTGCTCGGCGCGGAGGGCCCGCGGAACATCGCCCAGACCACCCGCATCGCGGACGGCTGGCTCCCCCTGTACTGGTCGCCGACCCGCACCGACGTCCACCGGGCCTCCCTCACCGACCTCCCCGAGGGCTTCCTGATCGCCCCGATGGCCCGGGCGAAGGTCTGCGAGGACGTCGCCGAGGGGCTCCTGCCCGTCAAGGCGATGCTCGGCTTCTACATCGGCGGCATGGGCCACGCCGCACGCAACTTCCACGCCGACCTCATGGCGCGCATGGGCTACGCCGACGAGGCCCGCCGCATCCAGGACCTGTTCCTCGCCGGGCGCCGCGAGGAGGCCGTCCGCGCCGTCCCCGACGCGTTCGCCGACGAGATCAGCCTGGTCGGCCCCCGCGGGCGGATCGCCGAACGCCTGGACCTGTGGCGCAAGGGCCCGGTCACCGACCTCCTCGTCACGGCCCCCGACCCGCACACCCTGCGCGTCCTGGCCGATCTCAACGCCTGATGCGGCCGGGTACGGGGCCGGCGGCCCGGGCGCCGGCCCCGTACCCCGCCCGGCCTACCCGCCCAGCTGGGACAGGCTCGGCACCTGGTCGGTCACCGTCGCGCCCGCGCTCCGGCCGGCGCCCTTCACCCCGTTGATGACGTCCTCGAACGAGCTGATGTCGGCCTCACCGGCCTGACCCGAACGCAGCTTGGTTCCCAGGCCCTTCAGCGACTCGATGCCCGCGGTCAGCGGAACCAGCGCCTTGGACAGCAGCGGGTCGCCCTTGGCGTTGTTCACCGCCGCCTTCAGCCGGTTGTACGCGAAGGCACCTGCGAGGCCCGCCTTGACCAGCGCGAACGTACGGCCGCTCGCACCCTTCTTGAACTTGCCCGCACGGTACGGCTTGACGATCCACTGGTAGGTCGCCCCGGCCGCGAGCCCGGCGTTGAGGACGAAGCGCGTCTTGGCGAACTTCTGCCGCTCCGCCGACGTGGTCGGCGTCGGCTCGGCCACGACCACGGGCACGGCCACCACGGAAGCGGCCTCCAGCGAGGCGGCCTCCGCCCGCATCTGCGCCACCGCGGCCTGCAACTCCAGGGCCTCGGCCTGCTCCGCGGACAGCGACACGTTCGCCCCCTGGGCGGCTCTCGCCCCGCTGCCGCTCCCGCCACCGCATCCGGTGGCACCGGCGAGCAGTGCGGTCGACAGCGTCAGCGCCGTGACGGCGCTGCGGAATCGGACGGTTCTGCGTATGGACACGGTTTCCTCCGGGGGAGTGAGGTGTCCCCCGCAGCGTCACCCCGGGGCACCGGCCCCGCCACTCGGGCCACCCGTCCGGGCCACCCGACTGGCGGGGCCGCCGCCCCGCCCGCATCATCCGCCGGTGCAGCAGTCCGGCTCCAGGCCGGCCGGCAGCTCCAGCCCGCCGAACACCGCCGTCGTGGCCTCGTCACCGCCGAGCGCGGCCACGGCCAGCAGCAGCGAACCGGCGGTCCAGGTCGTCTGCTCGACGGGCCACACCGCCTTGTCCTCGAACACGTAGCCCGTCCAGTACATGCCGTTGTCCGCACGCAGGTGCGTGATGGACCGCAGGATCTCCAGCGCCCGGTCCGACTCCCCCATCGCCCACAGCGTGAGCGCGAGTTCGCAGGACTCCCCGCCGGTCACCCACGGGTTCGGCAGGACGCACCGCACCCCCAGCCCCGGCACGACGAACTCGTCCCAGCGCCCCTCGATCCGCTCCTGCGCCTGCGCACCCGTGACCGCCCCGCCCAGAACCGGGTAGTACCAGTCCATGGAGTACCGGCCCTTGTCCAGGAACCGCTCCGGGTGCCGGCGTATCGCATGCCCGAGCGCGCCCGCCGCCAGCTCCCAGTCCGGCTGCGGGTCCTCCCGGTGCTCGGCGATCGCCAGGGCGCAGCGCAGCGCCTGGTGGATGGAGGACGAGCCGGTGAGCAGCGCGTCCGTGACGGGCGTGCCGTCCGCCTCCCGCTTCCACCCGATCTCGCCGCCCGGCTGCTGGAGGCCCAGGACGAACTCCACGGCCGCGTGGACGACCGGCCACATCCGCTCCAGGAACCGGTCGTCGCCGGTGGCCAGGTAGTGGTGCCACACCCCGACGGCCACGTACGCGACGAAGTTGGTCTCCCGCCCGGCGTCCTGCGGCTCGGCGGTGTCCACACCGTCCGGCCGGTCCGCGTAGGCCGCGTGCCAGGAGCCGTCCGCGTTCTGGTGCCGGGCCAGCCACAGGTACGCCCGCTCGGCGGCCTCGTGCTCGCCCGCCACGTCCAGCGCCATCGCGGCCTCGGTGTGGTCCCAGGGGTCCAGGTGGTGTCCGCGGAACCACGGGATGGCGCCGTCGGAGCGCTGCGCGGCAAGGATCCCGGCCACGGTGGCCGCGGCCTCGCCGGCCGTCAGCACTCCGTCCAGGGCCAGGCGTTCGGTACGCCCGGTGGAGCTCACTGGGCGTCGCCGACGGGGAGGTGCGGCTTGGTCGCGTACACCACGAAGCTCTTGCCCATGACCGGGTTGAGCGCCTGCTCCGCGAGCCGCGTCGCCAGGGGCTTCTTCATGATGTCCCAGACCAGCAGCTTGTGGTAGGCCCTCACCGGCAGCGCCTTGTCGTTGTCCACGCCGAACGCGCACTTGAGCCACCAGTACGGGGAGTGCAGCGCGTGCGCGTGGTGCGAGCCGTACGGCTTCAGCCCCGCGGCCCGTATCTTCCTGAGCAGCTCGTCCGCCTTGTAGATCCGGATGTGGCCGCCCTCGACCTCGTGGTAGGCGTCGCTCAGCGCCCAGCAGACCTTCTCCGGCCCGTACCGCGGCACGGTGACGGCGATGCGCCCGCCCGGCTTGAGGACGCGCACCATCTCGGCGAGCACACCCTTGTCATCGGGAATGTGCTCCATGACCTCGGAAATGATCACCACGTCGAACGAGTCGTCCGGAAAGGGCAGCGCCAGGGCGTCGCCCTCCATGGCCGTCGCGGTCGCACCGGCCGGGGCCTCGCCGGCCTCCTTCATCGCGGCGAACCACTTGGCGACCTCGCGGATCTCCTCGCCGTTGCGGTCGACCGCGACGACCTGGGCGCCGCGCCGGTAGCACTCGAAGGCGTGGCGGCCTGCGCCGCAGCCCAGATCGAGTACGCGGTCGCCTGCGGCGAGCGGGAACCGGGAGAAATCGACGGTCAGCACGGGGTCCTGCCTTCGCGGTCGCGGGGATGATCGGTGGGAACGATGAAAAACACTGAGTCAGCGGACCCGGCGCGCCTGCTCGATGGCCGCCCGGTAGTGCGCGACGGTGCCCTCGGCGGCCTTGGCCCACGTGAACCGGGCCAGCACCCGCTCACGCCCGGCGGCTCCGAGCCGGGCCCGCAGCTGCGCGTCGCCCAGCAGCCGCCCGAGCGCCGCGGCCAGCGCACCCGCATCACCGGGCGGCACCGCGAGGCAGGTCTCCCCGTCAGGACCGGCGACCTCGGGAATGGCGCCACCCGTGGTGGCGACGAGCGGCGTACCGGTGGCCATGGCCTCGGCCGCAGGCAGCGAAAAGCCCTCGTACAGCGACGGCACGCACGCGACCTGCGCACTGCGCACGAGATCGACGAGTTCCTCGTCCGTCACGCCCTTGACGAACCGCACGGCGTCCTGGAGCCCGTAGGACTCGATCGCCCGCGCGACGGGCCCCTCCTCGGCGCGCTTGCCGACGACCACGAGGTGGGCACCGGGCTGTTCGGTACGCAGCTTCGCCAGCGCCTCGACGAGATGCACGAGCCCCTTCAGCGGGACGTCGGCACTCGAAGTGGTCACGATCCGCCCGGGGACCTCGGCCACCGACGCGTCGGGCGACCACAGATCGGTGTCCGCCCCGATGTGCACGACGTGGATCCGCTCGCCGCGCACCCCCAGGTGCTCCTCGATCTCCTGCTTGGACGAGCCGGAGACGGTCAGCACGGAAGGCAGCCGCCGCGCGACCCGCCCCTGCATCCGCGTGAAGGCGTACCAGCGCCGCACGGACAACCGCCTCAGCCGGTCCTGGGCGGCATCCAGTTCGAGCTTCCGATCGACGGTGATCGGGTGATGAATGGTGGTCACCAGAGGCGCACCGAGCCCGCTCAACAACCCGTACCCCAAGGTCTGGTTGTCGTGGACGACGTCGAACTCGCCGGCCCTCGCAGCCAAATGCCGCCGGGCCCGCAGCGAAAACGTCAGGGGCTCGGGAAAACCGCCGGTCCACATGGTGGCGACCTCGAGCAGATCGACCCAGTCCCGGAACTCCCCGCGCTTCGGTGTACGGAACGGGTCGGGCTGGCGGTACAGGTCGAGGCTGGGCAGCTCGGTCAGCGTGGCCCCGCCTTCGAGCACCGGATAGGGCTGCGCGCCGATGACTTCGACGGAGTGCCCGAGCGCGACGAGCTCACGGGAAAGATGCCGGACGTAGACGCCCTGTCCCCCGCAGAACGGGTTCCCCTTATAGGTCAGGAGCGCGATCCGCAACGGCCGGTCACCGTCCGTCACCGTCTCCGCGAAAGGGCTCGTCACCACGGCCTCTGCGGTCACTCTCGGCCCCCTTCTCCCTGCAACTTTCGCCGGAGCGTAACCGCTCGGATAATGTAGAACAAGTTTCAGACTTGATCCGTCGAAGAGCATTGAATCTACCGGCCGGAAACCACACCGTAAGAGGCGGAGCAGGTGATTCGCGCCACGACAGCGTCGCCTGCCAGGAGCGCACGGAACGGGGCACATGACAGCGCAACCGAACACCTCGACACCTCTGACGGAGCGCCAGGAGGCCCGCCGCCGCCGCATCCTGCACGCCAGCGCCCAGCTGGCCGGCCGCGGCGGCTTCGACGCCGTCCAGATGCGCGAGGTCGCCGAGGCGGCCGGCGTCGCGCTGGGCACCCTGTACCGCTACTTCCCCTCGAAGGTGCACCTGCTGGTCGCCACCATGCAGGACCAGCTCCAGCACATGCACGCGGCCCTCCGCAAGCACCCGCCGGCCGCCGAGGACCCCGCCGCCCGCGTCGCGGAGACCCTGATGCGCGCCTTCCGCGCCCTCCAGCGCGAACCCCACCTCGCGGACGCCATGGTGCGCGCCCTGACCTTCGCCGACCGCAGCGTCAGCCCCGAGGTGGACACCGTGTCCCGCCTGACGACCGCCATCATCCTGGACGCGATGGGCCTGGACGCCCCGCCCACCGCGGAGCAGCTGTCGGCGGTCCGCGTCATCGAGCACACCTGGCACTCGGCCCTGATCACCTGGCTGTCGGGCCGCGCCTCGATCGCCCAGGTGAAGATCGACATCGAAACGGTCTGCCGCCTGATCGACCTGACGTCTCCCGAAAAGTCCTGATCCCGCCGCCCGCCCCGGCCACAGCACCCCGGGCCCGGCGCTCCGCGCCCCGGGGGAGCCGGCCGCCGAAGGCCCGCCGGCCGCATCCCGGACGGGGGCCGTACGCCCATCCGCCCCCCGGCCGTTCCTCCGGGGCTTCCCGGGAGTCTGCCGGCATTCCGGGGCGGGTCGGGCGGTCAAGCGTGGCCGAAGGCCATCGCGCAGCGGCCATCGCGCAGCGACGCGATGACGAAGGAGGAGCGCCCTTTTACAGGCCGGCCCGCCGCGGAAGGACGAGGGGCGCCCGGGAAGCCCCCACCCCTTCCCTCCTACTCGTCGGGCGGAAAGACCGCCTCCCCGCTCCCGGCCAGCAGGATCGTGATCGCCTCGACGGGACACCCCTCGGCCGCCACCAGAATCGGCTCGTTCGCGTCGATCTCCGCCTGTCGCGCGTGCGACTGACGCGCCGAGTCAAGGGCGAAGCCCTCCGGGGCGTGGTTCACGCACATCCCCGACCCGATGCAGACGCCCCGGTCCACCTGCACCTGCCACCTGTCACCCGTCACGGACGCCGCCCTCAAGCCCCGGCCCCGGACCCGTACCCACCCGGTAGGTGGATCATCTTGTGCTCCAGGTACTCGCCCAGCCCCTCGGGCCCGAACTCCCGCCCGATCCCGCTGTTCTTGTAGCCGCCGAACGGCCCCAGCATGTCCAGGCTGAACGTGTTGACGTTGAACGTGCCCGTCCGCACCTGCCGGGCGAAGTCGATGCCGTGCTCGACGTCGGCCGTCCAGACGCTCCCGCTCAGCCCGAACTCGGAGTCGTTCGCGATCCCGAGCGCCTCCCGCTCGTCCCCGTACGGGATCAGGCAGACCACGGGCCCGAATATCTCCTCCCGGGCGATCCGCATCCCGTTGTCCACGTCCCCGAACAGCGTCGGCTCGACGTACCAGCCCCGCTCCAGCCCGGCCGGCCGCCCACCGCCCACCAGGACCTTGGCACCCTCCTCCTGCCCGATCCGGATGTACTCCAGCGACCGCTCCTGCTGCCTGCGCGCCACGAGCGGGCCGAGCTGGGTCGCCGGGTCGAGGGGGTCGCCGACCACCAGCGCGGAGGCCGCCGCGGCAAGCGCCTCGGCCACCTCCCCGTAGCGGCTGCGCGGGGCGAGGATCCGGGTCTGGGCGACGCACGCCTGCCCGTTGTTCATCCAGGCCGCGGGGACGATCCCGGCGACGGCGGCCTCCAGGTCGGCGTCCGGCAGCACCACGGCGGCGGACTTCCCTCCCAGCTCCAGGGTGAGCCGGGTCAGGTTGCGGGCCGCGACCTCCATGACCCGCTTCCCGGCCTCCACCGACCCGGTGAACGCCACCTTGTCGACACCGGCGTGGCCGACCAGGTACTCGCTCACCTCCCGGTCGGCCGGCAGCAATGACAGCACCCCCTCGGGCAGCCCGGCCTCCCGGGCGATGTCGGCGAGGATGTACGAGTCCAGCGGCGCCTCGGGGGACGGCTTGAGGATCACCGCGCACCCGGCCAGCAGCGCCGGCGCGAGCTTCGCCGCGGCCACGAACTGCGGCACGTTCCACGGGATGACGGCCGCGACCACGCCCACCGGCTCCCGGCGCACCAGGATCGGCCCGAGCACGCCCTGGCGGTGCTCCTCGTACGCATACGCGCGCGCGACCTGGATCGCGGCGTCGTAGACCATCATCGGACCGAGCGCCTGGGCGAGGATGCTCCAGGAGTACGGGGAGCCGTTCTGGGAGCTGATCGACCGGGCGATCTCCTCGTGCCGGACGGCGATCGCGTCCTTGATCCGGGTGACGACCGCGATCCGCTCGTCCAGGGGCATCCGGGGCCAGGGGCCCTCGTCGAAGGCCCGGCGGGCGACGGCCACGGCCCGGTCCACGTCGCCCCGGGACGCGTGTGGAACGCTGCCGATGACCTGTTCCGTGTGGGGGGAGACGACCTCGATCGTCCCGGTGCCGAGCGGGTCCGCCCACTCCCCGCCGATGAACAGCTGTCGGTGCTCCACGCGCTCGGTCACGGCTGGTGCCTCCTCCGGCTTGGCGTTCCCGAACTGATACCAGTTCCAGTTAGAGGAGTCCACGAGCAGGACAGAACCCGGAAAGAGATCCAACGGTCGGCAGAAGGCCGCCGGATGGCCGACTGGGCCACCAATGCAACACGTTCTCATCGGGAAGACGAGGAGCAGGAGGAGAACCCAGGCCCCCCATACCGCCCAACCCCACCGGTAAGGGTCACCC
>NZ_JACBGN010000228.1 GCF_013401435.1 Streptomyces sp. BR123 | reverse complement strand
CGGCTGCAGGACCATGCCCGGGCCGGACTACGGCCGGCGCGGCGCGGCCCCCTCGGTGTCGAAGGTGTAGAACCTGCGGTGGTCCAGCATGTCGGCCGGTGTCACGTTGTTCCACGGCCGCATCGGGCGCCGCAGGTCGACCACGTTCGGCGTGGCGGCGGCCGGCAGGTAGGGGGACTTCGGGTGACGCCGCTGCCACTCGGCCCAGAGCATGTCGACGAAGGCGTGGTGCATCCAGAACACCGGGTCGTTCGGGGAGGCCCCGGTACCCATGTGGCCGCCGACCCACACGTGGACCCGGTTGTGCAGGCCCGTGCCCCGCCACCCCTCCAGGTGGTTGCGGAAGCCGCCCGAGGAGCTGTTCCAGGGGGCCGCGTCGTACTCGGGCATGTCCAGCACGGCGTTCACCTCGGCCTTGGTGGGCAGCTGGACCCCGCCCGCCCCGAGCGAACGCCGCAGGAACGGATACGTGTCCACGCCCACCGTGATGTTCCACCTGCGCCCGGAGTACGCGAACGGGCCGTCGAGCACCTGGTCGTTGTCCTGCCGCCGGCCGGTGCCGCCCATGAAGTCCGGTGCCCACAGCGAGGAGGTGGGGGTGCGGTCCACGGTCCAGTCCCAGTACGGGAGGGCGACCTTCGGGTCCACCTTCTGCAGCTCGGCCTCGAAGTCCAGCAGGAAGCGCCGGTGCCACGGCAGGAACGACGGACCGCGGTGGCCGACCCGGTCACCGAAGTCGGAGTCGGTCCTGAGGAAGGCGTTGTGCGTGGTGACGAACCGGTCGTAGACGCCGGTGCGCTTGAGTTCGAGCAGCGCGTTGGTGAAAGCGCGCTTCTCGTCGGCGGTGAGCGCAGCCTGGCTCTTGCGGACGGTCACTGCGCGGCTCCCTCGGGGGCGAACGGGGCGAGGTGGCCCCCCTGGAGGGTGCGGACGGCGGCGCGTGCGGCCGCGAGGGGGTCGGGGAAGGTCTCGTAGTGGTTCACGACGCTCACCCAGGTGCCGTCGGCGTTGCGCATGATGTGCAGCTCATTGCCGTCGATCTTGATGGTGGGCCAGGCGGGCAGTCCGTGCCCTTCGTGGCCGCCGCCCCCCTTGGCGAGGGAAATCTGGATACGGCGCCCTTCGAACACCTCGTCGATGCCCTTGGCGGGTATGGAGAGCCCCGAGGCGTCGACACCGGGGTGTGCTTTCGGACCGGGGGCCGGCGAGGGCTCGGCCGAATCCCACATGACGAGGGCAGTCAGGCCGAGGGCGGTCGCCGCGCCGGCGGCGGTGCCCAGAGCCTGTCTGCGAGTGATCTTCTTCATGGCATGAACATGTACCACGGATCCTGCGACGGGCTCGTCACGGACTCGTCGCAGGTCAACCCGGATGCGAGCACTCCGATCGCCTGCCCGGATCACACCGCCCACTGGATCCACAGCGGGAGCAGCAGCAGCGCGACGACCGAACTCTTCACGACGAGAGCGGCGGACGTGTCCACGCCCACGCCGTAGCGCTGCGCGAAGACGAACAGGTTCTGCGGCGCCGGCATCGCCGCGATCAGGACGAGCTGGCTCAACCGCTCGCCCTCCACCCCGAAGGCGTACCGGCACACCGCGAACGTGATCAGGGGGAGGACGACACACTTCGCGGCGATGAGCCACACCTCCTCCAGGGTGGTGTCGCGGACCGCCGGTCCGCTGCCCCCGAGGTGCAGCCCGAGGGCGAACAGCGCCACGGGCGAGGCACTGTCACCGACGAACGCGAAGCTGTCCAGCACGACCCGGGGCACCGGGACGGAGAGGAGGTTGAGCGCGATGCCCGCGTTGCACGCCACCACGACCGGCGTCAACAGCGAGGCCGCGACAGCCGACCCGAGCCGCCGGACCGGGCGCCCGGCGCGGTCAGGCCGCCCCAACTCCATGATCGAGATGATGACCAGCGACAGCACACAGACCTGGAACAACAGCACCGGGAAGATCGGCGCCGCGTCCCCGAACAGCATGATGAACACCGGCACGGCGAAGTAGGCCGTGTTGACCTGCACGGCGGCCATGATGCGCAGCGCGACCCCGCGCGGATCCCGGACGCCCAGCGCCCGTGCCGCCACGCCGGTCAGCACGGCCGCGGCACAGGCCGCGGCCGCATACCCCGTGACGGCCCGCCAGTGGAACAACGCCCCCAGATCGCTGCGGTGGATGTTGCCGAACAGGAAGCACGGGACGGCGAAGAGGAAAGCGTAGTCCGCGAAGGCCTTGGAACTCTCGGCCGGAACCACCGCGCGTCGGGCGAGGACGACCCCGCAGCCGAAGGCCAGTACCACCGGTGCCAGCTTCTCCAGAGCCTCCACCGCTCCCATGCGCGCCCCTGCTCCCGCTCCTGCTCCCGCCGACCCCGGAGGGGGCCTGCCGACGACGGGATCGTAGGACGATCACCGCACCGGCAGGCCGCCGGGCCCCGTCCGCCGGAGGCCGCCGTCAGGCGTCGACCGCGACGCGGCCGTCACCGCGGGCAGAGTGGCGGCGTGCAGCCCGGAGCTGCGGTGGGGGTCTCCCGGCCCGGGCCGGAGAAGCCGGCGGCGAGGGCGTCGAGCCGGGCCCGACCGATCCCCGTTCGCGGACGCGTGCAGGGCGGTCAGGATGCCGTACCGCGCATCGTCCGGCTTCGGATCGATGAAGGCAGGCCCTGCCGGGTGTGTCGTCAGACCTCGGCGGCGGCCTCTGCCTCGGCAGGGGCGAGGCGGCGCCGGGGCCTGCCCCGGTTGCGTCCCCGGCGTGTCCGCAGTCGGCTGACCCTCAGCCGTACCATGGCCTCCGGGTCCAGGAGGGCCAGTTCCGCGAGCGCCGGGTGCACGTCCAGCCCGGCCAACCGCTCCTCCCACGGGTCGCGCCCGGCGTGCGCGGTGCACAGACGTTCGTCCAGGCTGAACCAGGCGATCTGCGCGACCAGCCCGATCACGGTGACGGCGACCGCTGCCGACTCCACCGCACCGCGGGGTGCCGCGAGGCCGGCCAGGGCGACCGCGGTGAACAGCATCACCAGGGCGGCCGACAGGCGCGCGATGCGCGCCGGCCGTCCGGCGGGGTCGCTCGCGAGCGCCGGGACCCCGTGCTGCACGCGGGCGCGCCCGGCAGCGTGGAACTCCTCCCGGGCAGTGTTGAAGCCGGCGTCCCGGAGCCTGATGTTGCCGAGCGCTGCGGGCGCGGTGCGCCGGCGCAGCGCTGCGAGCAGGGCGTCCGGCAGCGGATGCCCGGCGGCCCGTGCCGGGTCGGCGCCGTCCGCGGTGAGGCTCAGGTTGCCGCGGTGGTTGACGCTGACCAGCCCGTCGAGCAGCAGCCGGGCGGCGGCCGCCTGCGTGTCGTCCTGGGGCCACCACCGGCCGGCGGCGGCCCGGTAGGGATCCCGCAGGACCTCGGCGCAGCGCTCGGCCATGACCCGGTACCACCGTTCCCGGTGCCGCCGGAGCAGGCCGAGCTGCCCGTACAGCACGGCTGTGACGGGCAGCACGACGCAGGCGAGGGTGCTGGGCTCCATGTGCCGAGCGTAGGCGTACGGCACGGGGCACACACCGCAATTACCGCCGACTCCGGTGGGCGCGTGCGTCAAGCAACGCGATGGCGATCTCCGCATCGAGGTGCCAGGCTTGAGAACGACCTGGATGCATCCCTCCCACAGCTGCCGCGGCAGCCGACGCATGCTGGAGATGAGCCCGATGCCGGTCGTCGAACCCAAGAAGTTCCACGGAATGGCGGTAGTGGGTGAGGAAACGGTCTACCTGTCCCACCTGCCCATGTTCTCCCCGCCCGCGCACGCCTTCCAGGTGCTGCTCGAAGTGACCCTGGACAACGACGCCGGAAACGCGCAGAAGTTGTACGTCGAGGACCGCCGTCAGACGGGAACGGACCTCTACACGCTCGCCCCCGAGCCGTTCAGCATCACCGACCTGGTCACCCCCGCGGGGCAGCCCGCGCTGACCTCGTTCAAGGGAGACTTGCTGCGGGGCCACTTCGACACCAGCGACGTGACCGTCGTCGACGCGGTGCGGGTCGACGTCCGGCGCGTGGTCCACTTCCGGCGCCTGGACGAGCAGGAGGCCCGGCCGCCGGAGCTCACGTACCTCGCATTCGGCAAGGGAAGTGAACGGTTCCTCGCCCACCGGATCGTCACGCCACCCGATTTCGACCACCTGCTGCAGATCGGCGACCTCCGGAGCGTCTCCGGTGTGTCCCTCACCGACGACCTCCTGGCGAAGGGGCCGCGGCTCGCCGTCTCCGGCAGGTCCGACAGCATTCCGGACAGGCTGGCCGAGGGGCAGCAGCCGGCGGCCCGCCTCCTGGACGGCGGAGCCGGCGCGCCGGGCGCCATCGACCTGCGGTTCACGCTGAAGCGGGAGTTCTACTTCCAGGAGGGAGAACTGGCCTCGGGCACCGGCGGTGACCACGACCACCACCACTGACCGCCCCCTCGTCCCCCTGACCTGGAGGGGCCGTGCAACTCGACGACATCGCCCACTGCGAGATCCACCCGTCCATCGGGATCGGCCGCGTCGGCGACAGCCCCGACGAGTTCTTCATCGGCCCGGAATCCCCGGGCATCCCGCCCCGCCCCGACGGCGGCTTCAGGGACGCCGTCGGCCGGATCAAACGGCAGGCCGCCCGGTTCCGGGTGTACGCCTACGACCGGTCCGGTGCCGTTCTCGGCGAACTCACCTCGGCCGAGGACCCGGATCACCTGGACCGTCGAACTGGCCAACGCCAAGGGCGCGTGGTTCCGGTTCGCCGGCCGCTCCGGGCAGTCCACCTCCGACACCCACCGCCGCAACCTGCACATCGACCCCGCCGACACCACCGACCGCGCCCGCCTGGCCGTCCGGCCCGGCCCCCGCACCGTGACCGGCCCCGCCCAGGACGGCCGGGGCGCCCGGTTCGACAACGGCACCTTCCTCGGGGAGACCGTTCCGCTGGGCGAACTGCGCACGGACGAGGCCGGCAGGCTGCTCGTCCTCGGCGGGTCCGGAACGTCCTTCTCGGCCGATTCCGGCCACCCCGTCAGCACTTACGCCGACAACGACTTCTGGTGCGACGACATCTCCGACGGACCGGTCCGCGCGTCCGCGGCCCTGGGACCGGGCGGCCGGCAGGTACCGGTGACGCAGGCCTGGTGCCTGGTCGCGCCGACCGACTTCGCCCCGTACACGGAGAACCTGATCACGCTGTACGACGTCGCCCTGGAGACCGCCCGGGCATCGGGCATGCTGCCCAGGCCTCCGGAAGTCTCCTTCACCCGCGACATCCACCCGCTGCCGGTCCGGCCGGTGGCGTTCGCATGGGTCAACAGCCGGGCGCGCAAGAACCACGGCAACCGCGTGAGGAACTTCTTCGAACCCGCCCGCTTGGCCCTGCTGGCCTCCAACGACCAGGACGGCCTGGAAGCCCGTCGGTTCGTCTTCGGCATCCTGCGCACACCCGGGGCGATGGACGTCACCCAGGCCCCACCCCCTCCACCGCTGCCCCTTCCGCCCGTTACGTCGTCGACGCCACCGGGAGCCCGGCCCGGCTGGCCCGGCGCCCCGGCGCGACGCCCGGCCCCTCCGACCGGCTGACCGCAGTCGCCGGGATCCTCGCCGCGCCGGGCGGAGGACCGGCCGAGCCGGAGCGCACCTCGCTGGTGGAGTCCACCCCTGGGGCTGGTGGTACACCGCGCCGCTGCCGGGCGGCGGGCGGGTGCTGATGGCCGTGACGGACGCCGACCTCGTCGCCGGAATGCGCCTGCACGACCGGGACGCGTGGTGGGCCCGGGCGCAGGCCACCGGCCCCATCCGGCACCGCATCACCCCCTGGCGGGAGCCGCCCCGGCAGCTGGACGTGGCCGCCGCCGGCCCGTCCTGCACCCGCCCGGCCGCCGGACCGGGCTGGGCGGCGGTCGGCGACGCCGCCACCGCCACCGACCCGCTCGCGGCCCGCGGCATCGTCATGGCACTGGCCACCGGGATGGAAGGGGCGCGCGTGATCCTGGCCGACCACGCCGGGGACAGCGGCGCCCTGGCCGCGTACGCGCGCCGCATCACCGCCCTCCACGAGGAACACCTGCGCGCACGGGCCGTGCAGCACCGGAGGGAACGGCGCGGGGACACTCCGTTCTGGCGCCGCCGGCACCGGACGGCCGACTGAGCCGGCCCGCACGTACGGGGCGTGAGGGAACGGTGGTTCGGATGCGTCAGCCGCTCGTACACTCGGTCGTCCGAACCCAGGGGAGATCATGCACACCCGTAGCCTCGCCGGCCTCTGCGCCGCGCTCACCGCACTCTTCGTCCTCACCGGCTGCACCGCCTCGCCCGCCGACAGCCGCCCGGCGACCGCCTCTTCGCCGGCGCCCGCCTCCCCGGGGACCCGTGTGGTCCAGGCGCCGCTGCCCCAGGACCAGAACCTGCTGGCCTGGACGGGCGACCCCAACGACGCGGGCCACGTCACCGCCCAGTCCGCCGCCGGGGTCGGCGGCCGGGTCACCCTGGTCCGCATCGTCCTGCACGAGCGGATCACGTGGTCGAACATCTGGCTGGGGCTGGCCGGGATCGACCCCCAGGCCCAACTGGCCGACTGCTACCTCGGCGTGTACGACGCCTCCGGCACCCTTCGGGCGGCCACCGCGGACATCTCGCCGCAGCTGATGACCGACCCGGTCGCCAAGCCGTTCGCGCTGGCGAAGCCGTTCACGGCCGAACCCGGCACCTACTTCATCGCCCTGCTCCTCAACGGCACCTGGGCCACCAACCTCCTCACCCTCAAGGCCACCGGCGCCGGGATCTCCGTCAACGCCGGGCTCAACCCGCCGCTCCTGCGCTACAGCAACCTTCTGACCGGCCAGACCTCCCTGCCCGCCAAGGTGAACCTGGCCGAGCAGTCCACCAGTACCATCAACACCGGCTGGGGCAGCCAGTGGTACGCGATCTCCTGAACCGGCACCGAGAGCCCGGTCCGTGCCGGCCGGACAGGCACCGGCGGGCACGGACCGGTCCCGCCGAGAGCGCCTCCGCCGGGCGCGACGGCCCGACCGGGCGGCGGCGGCCGGTTCAGACGGCGAGGCCCTCGATCAGCTCCGCCCCGGGCACCAGCCCGAAGAGGCAGCCGGGGGCGATGAGCCTGCCGCGCCGCCGATCGCTGCCGACCAGTACGTACGGCATCCCCGCGATCGAGGCGTCCACCAGGAGCGGCCAGCCGGCGGGCAGCCCGACCGGGGTGATCCCGCCGTACTCCATGCCCGTCGCCTCCACGGCCGTGGCCATCGGCGCGAACGACACCTTGCGGGCCCCGAGCCGGCGCCGGACCACGCCGTTCACGTCGACCCGGCCCGCGGAGGGCACGAGGCAGGCGGCGAGGGTGGTTCCGCCGCCCCGCCTGGCGGCGACGACCACGCAGTTCGCGGACTGGCCGAGCAACTCCCGGCCGTAATGCCCGACGAAGGCCGCGGTGTCGGCGATCGCCGGGTCGGTGTCCACGTACACGATCCGGTCGGCGGGTGTCCCGCCCTGCCAGTCGCGGATCGCCTCCGCGACGGGGCCGGTGAGTTCGGCGAGGCACTCCGGCGCGGGCCGGGCGTCTTCGAAGGGTCCGATCGGTGCGCGCATCCCGGCACCGCAACAAAGAACCCGCGGCCGGCCCCGCGGTGTCCGCGGGCCGGACGGGCGGGCGCCGGCGGCCGGAGCGGGCGGGCGGGCGGAGCGGACCGGGTCAGCGGCCGACCAGCCGCCACTGCCGCTCGGCCCGGCCCCCGCACACGGACCGGACGGCCGTCGCGGCGGGTGAAGCGGGGGCGGGCGCGGGCTCGGTGACGGTCAGGCGACGGTCACGAACTTGGCGGTGCTCGGCACTCCCTGCGCGTCGAGGGCGAAGAGCATGTACGTCCCCGGCACGACCACACCGGTGTCAAGGGGGATGGACACGGTGTACGTGCCGTTCCCCGCGACCGCGGACACCAGCGGGACCCGCCGCTGGTCGTTGTCCGTGGAGTGGGTCGCGGCAGCGGCTCGCATCAGGACGAACGACGCCACCTGCCCCTCGGTGCTCACCGTCAGCGACGCGCCGGGCGCGGCCCGCGGCGGCACACCGCCGGAGATGACGGGCCGCGGTTTCGGCGAGCCGTCCGCGTTCAGCAGGTAGGGCGGCGTGAACACGGCCCCGTCGGCGTGGTTGGTGGCGCAGTCACCGCACAGCCCGCCGCCGCCCGAGAAGATCCGCCCGTCCGGCAGCAGGTTCGCCACGCTGTGGTAGTTGCGCGGAATGGCCATGGTGGCGAGCGGGGTGAAGGCACCGGTCGCCGGGTCCCACAGCTCGGGGGTCAGGACCGAGGTGGCGTCGCTGAACGGCACCGGGTAGGCCTGTCCGCCGAAGACGGCCACCTTGCCGTCCGGCAGGACCACGCTGTTGCTGAAACCGCGGGCGTGCTCCATGTCGCCCGTGCGAGCGGACCGGACCTGGTTGCCCGAGATGCCCACGGTGTACGCGAGCCGGGTGGCGGGAGTCTTCTCGTACGCGGGCGAGCCGCCCAGGGTGAGGAGCTTGCCGATGTCGTAGGCGACGGCGTTGCCGGTCATGGCGTCCGGGCTGTCGGAGCGGTTGCCGGCGGCGGTGATGCTGCCGTTGCCGCCCGTCGTGATCCAGTTCATCTGCTTGCTCGGGCCCAGTTGCAGGACCTTGCCACCTGAAGTGGCGTGCAGCCACATGTGGTTGTCGGACCGGTACGGGCCCGCCGGGTCGGCCGTCTGCGCGGGTGCGGCGGGGACGCCGGGCAGCTTGCGCCAGGTGCGGGTGTCCGGGGACCAGACCTCGCCCGCCTTGTCGCCGCCGGCGCCGCTCCAGGACCCGCCGAGGACGAAGGCCTCGCCGGTGGAGAGCAGCGTCATGGCCTGGTAGCCGCGGGCGATGTTCATGCTGGTGGTCGCGGACCAGGCGTCGGTGGCCGGATCGTAGATGCTGGCCTTCTCCGCGTTGCTGCCGCCGGTGACGAGCACCCGGCCGTCGGCGAGCATCACTATGCCGGGGCAGAACATGTCGTGGCCGGTGTTGTCGATGCGGCGCTGGGTGACCTTGCCCGACTTCAGGTCCAGGATCGCGGTCTGGGTGTAGCCGTTGCTGCCGCCGAAGCGGTCGACCGCGTACGCGGACCAGGCCAGCAGCTTGTCGCCGGGCAGGACTGCGGTGGCCACGGGCACCAGCGGGAAACCGGTGATCCGGTCCCAGGAGCCGTGGACCGCAGGGTCGGCCGGACCGCTCAGGCGTATCTCGCCGGCCGAGGTCCACGGGCCGCGGCCGCCGGCCTCGCCGGTCACGGTCAGGCGTACGTAGCGGGTGTTCTCGGTGCGGGTGAAGGTGGCCGTCTTGGCGGTGTCGTCGTCCCGCCAGGTGCCCGAGGCGACCGGCGCGCCGAAGGTGGTGCCGTCGGCGCTGGTGGTGACGGTGTAGGCGCCCGCGCGCCCGTTGGCACCGTCGGAGCGGGGACGGTACACGAGCGCCGACACGGCCGCGGTGCGGTGCATGTCGATGGTGATGCTGTGCGGCAGCGGGGCGGGGGTGCCCGACCACTTGCTGTGCCAGATGGTGGCGGTGTTGCCGTCGAGGACGTTGGCGGCGCGGCCGTTCTCCCCGGTGGTCTCCTCGTCGCTCGCCGTGGCCGTCCATCCGGCGCGGGACAGGTCGACGGTGGCGGCCGGGGTTCCGGGGTCGCCCAGCAGGTTGATCTCGGCGGCGGAGGTCCAGGGCCCGCGGCCGCCGGCCTCGGTGAGCCCCGTCAGCCGTACGAACTGGGCCCCCTGCGGGGCGAACCCGAGCGTCTTGGCGCTGGCGTCGTCGGCGAGCGTACCGGTGGCGACCGGGCTGCCCCAGTTCTGGCCGTCCGTGCTCAGGCTGATGCCGTACTCGCCGGGGCGGCCGTTGGCCGAGCCGGTGCGCGGCAGGTAGACGAGCGCGGAGACGACCGCGGTGCGGTGCATGTCGATGGTGATGCTGTGCGGCAGCGGGGCGGGGGTGCCCGACCACTTGCTGTGCCAGATGGTGGCGGTGTTGCCGTCGAGGACGTTGGCGGCGCGGCCGTTCTCGCCGGCGGTCTCCTCGTCGCTCGCCGTGGCCGTCCATCCGGCCCGGTCGAGAACGGGAGCCGTCGGTTCCATGGCGTTCGCGGGCGCGATGGGGTGGTGCGGGGAATCCACGGCCGTCTGCTGGTCGAAGGGCACGGGCGCCGGTTTGGGCGACGGGCGGGCCGGGCTCGCGACCCCCAGCCAGGGGGTCAGGCCGACCAGCAGGGATCCGAGACTGAAGGCGATGAGCAGAGACGAGCGGCGTAACGCACGGGTGAGGGCGAGAAAGCGCCTGGACTGCAACCGGGCCTCCTGGGGCGAACCGACATGTCCCCAGAACATAGGCCAGTGACACAGCAACTCGGCAGATTCTCAATGGAGTTGGCGGGAAAGTGGGGGCGTTCCGAGACCCGCCGGAGCGGTGCCGACGGTGTCAGTCGGCGGGGCTCCGCCGCCTGCGGCGCCAGTGCCACACCGCTCCCATCCCGATCGACGCACCCGCCAGGGCGATGGCCAGCACCGGCCAACCCCGGTCCGCGATCCGCAGGTTGGTGACCAGGACACCGATGACGAACCCCAGCGGGACCAGCACCGACAGCAGCGCCCTGAGCGCGGACACCACCATCTCCGGCTCGATCCTCGCGGTCCGCCTCGGCCGGGCGGCAGGCGGCTCACCGAAGTAGAAGGCGGTGGCCCGCGCCAGGAGCCGGCCGGTGGACCGCTTGTACGACAGCGCCATGTACGGGAGCCAGACGAGGGGGGCGACCATCCCGACCGCCACCACCGCGGCGAGCAGGACGTACCGGCCCGTCTGCACCAGCCACCGCGGCAGCCGGCCCGGGGGCTCCTCTCCCGGTGTGATCAGCCCCAGCAGCCGCGCCATCCTCATGACCAGCCGGTGCACGGCCGTGATGCGCCCCGGCGGCGGCGCGGCCGCCGGGGCGCCGCCGTCCTCGGGGAGACGGACCTCCGCGAGCACGGCCCGCGCCCGGCCGACGTCCGCGTGCACACCCTGCAGGACGAGCAGTTCGGCGGCCCGCTCGGGGTCCGTGGGGTCCCGGCCGTCGAGGGCGGCCAGTTCCAGGCACGCCTGCGCCTGGCTGAGGATGGCCACGCAGAAGGCGAACGGGATCAGCACGAGGAAGGGCCCGCCGACGAAGGCCCCCTCGGAGACGGTCCGGCGCTCCCCCCGGGTGAGGACCCGGGACAGCAGCCCGGACGGGCCGGAGTCGGGCTGCGCCTCGCGCATCCGCTCCACCGCGCGCGCCGCGACCGGGCCCATGTGGCGTACGGCGAAGGCGGCGAGGAACTCGGGGAGGTGGTGCGGGTCCGCGCTCGCCGACCTCAGCAGCGACCGCGTGAGGACGCGGTCCCGCAGCGGGTCCGTCTCCTTGCCCTCGCGGGGAATGTCCGGCACGACTCGACTCACCTCGCCTCCGGCACCCGAAGCGTCCGCGGGCCCGGGGCCGCCTTCCGCCCGCGGCTCCCGGGCCGGCCGCGGACGCGGAGCGGAGCGTACGCGTCACCGTGCGCGACCCGGCTCTGGCCGGGCCGCGCCGGGTCAGGGGTGGCAGGAGCCGGCTCAGGAGCCCAGGATGCGGGCCTTCTGGGCGGCGAACTCCTCCTCGGTGAGGACGCCCTGCTCCTTGAGGGTCGAGAGCTCCTTGAGCTGGCTGATCTTGTCGTCCATGCCGACGCCGGCGGCCGGGGCCGGGGCCGGGGCCGGTGCGGGGG
>NZ_JACBGN010000227.1 GCF_013401435.1 Streptomyces sp. BR123 | reverse complement strand
CACCCGCCCCGGCGGCCCGCCGCGGCACCCGTTTCCACGCCTGGGTGGAGTCCCGGTTCGAGGAGCTCCCGCTCCCCTTCCTCGACGTCCTCGACCCGGAAGGGGGCGGCCTGCCCGGCTCCGACCAGGAGGTCGCCGACGAGGCCGACCTCACCGCCCTCAAGGAGTCCTTCGAGCGCAGCGAGTACGCCGAGCGCACCCCGTACCGCCTGGAGGTCCCGGTCCAGCTGACCCTGGCCGGCCGCGTGATCCGCGGCCGGATCGACGCGGTCTACCGCAACCCCCGGGGCAGCCGGTACGCGTACGAGATCGTCGACTGGAAGACCAGCCGATCCACCGAGGCCGACCCCCTCCAGCTCGCGATCTACCGCCTCGCCTGGTCGGAGACCACCGGCACCCCCCTGCGCCGGGTCGGAGCGGCCTTCCTCCACGTCCGCAGCGGCCGCGTGATCCGGCCGCGCCGCCTCCCCGGCCGGGCCACCATTGAGCGGATCCTCCAAGGCACATCGGGCACGGCCAGTGGCCGCCGGGCAGACAGATAGGGTCGTGGCATGAGCGAAACCCCGGCGGACAACGTCGTCCGCACGTACATCGACACCCATCGCGCCGCCTTCCTCGACGACCTCGCCGAGTGGCTCCGCATCCCTTCCGTCTCGGCCCAGCCCGAGCACGCGGGCGATGTACGACGCAGTGCCGAGTGGCTCGCCGCCCAGCTCACCGAGACCGGCTTCCCGGTCGCCGAAGTATGGGAGACGGACGGCGCGCCCGCCGTCTTCGCCGAGTGGCCCGCCGACGACCCCGGGGCCCCGACCGTCCTCGTGTACGGCCACCACGACGTGCAGCCCGCCGCGCTCGCCGACGGCTGGCGCACCGAGCCGTTCGAGCCGGTCGTCAAGGACGGCCGCATGTACGCGCGGGGCGCCGCCGACGACAAGGGCCAGGTGTTCTTCCACACCCTCGGCGTACGGGCGCACCTGGCCGCGACCGGCGCCGACGCCCCCGCCGTGCACCTCAAGATGCTGGTCGAGGGCGAGGAGGAGTCGGGTTCCCCGCACTTCCGGGCCCTGGTCGAGCGGGAGGCGCACCGCCTCGCCGCCGACGTGGTGATCGTCTCCGACACCGGCATGTGGTCCGAGACCACCCCGACCGTGTGCACCGGCATGCGCGGCGTCGCCGACTGCGAGATCGACCTGCACGGGCCCGACCAGGACATCCACTCCGGCGCGTTCGGCGGGGCCGTGCCCAATCCGGCCACCGTCGCCGCCCGCCTGGTCGCGGCGCTGCACGACGCCGACGAGCGGGTCACCATCCCCGGCTTCTACGACGGCATCGCCGAGCTGACGGACGAGGAGCGGGCGCTGATCGCCGAGCTGCCGTTCGACGAGGCCGAATGGCTGGCCAACGCCAGGTCCCACGCGACGGCGGGCGAGAAGGGCTACTCCACCCTGGAGCGCGTATGGGCCCGCCCGACCGCCGAGGTCAACGGCATCGGCAGCGGCTACCAGGGCCCCGGCGGCAAGACCATCGTGCCCGCCTCCGCCCACCTGAAGCTGTCGTTCCGCCTGGTGTCCGGGCAGGACCCGTACGAGGTCGAGGCCGCCGTCCGGGACTGGGTCGCGGCCCGCGTCCCCGACGGGATCCGCCACTCCATCGTCTTCGGCGCCCCGACCCGGCCCTGCCTGACCCCGCTGGACCACCCGGCGCTGCAGTCCGTCGTACGGGCCATGGGCCGCGCCTTCGGGCAGAAGGTCCGCTTCACCCGCGAGGGCGGCTCCGGACCGGCGGCCGACCTCCAGGACGTCCTGGGCGCTCCCGTGCTGTTCCTCGGCATCTCGGTGCCGTCGGACGGCTGGCACGCCCCGAACGAGAAGGTCGAGCTGGACCTGCTCCTCAAGGGCGTCGAGACGGCCGCCCACCTCTGGGGCGACCTGGCCGCCCACTGGAAGCCCACGGGCGCCGGCACAGCCTGACCCGCGGCGGCACCGCCTCCCGCGTGCGGGGCGCGGCCGCGCCCCGCACGCCCCGCACCACCCACGCACCACGAGTCACGAGTCACGAGCCACCGAGCCTGCCCGTCCACGCCACCGGGGGAGTTGGAAGTACCTGTGAGCACGTATACCGAGCACCCGATCTCGCTGGCCGCGCCCAGCGGAATCGACCGCGCCGCGCACCACCGCCTCGACGAGGCCTGGCTCGCCGCCGCCTGGAGCCACCCCACGACCCGGGTCTTCGTGGTCTCCGGCGGCCAGGTCCTGATCGACGACACCCCCGACGGCGGCACCGGGATCGTGATGACCCCGGCCTTCGAGGCCCCGCTCACCGAGACCCACCGCTACTTCCTCGGCACCGACGAGGACGGCGTACGGTACTTCGCGCTGCAGAAGGACGTCCTGCCGGGCCGCATGGACCAGTCGGCCCGCCCGGCCGGCCTGCGCGAGGCCGGGATGCTGCTGTCCCCGCGCGACGCCGGGCTGATGGTGCACGCGGTCGCCCTGGAGAACTGGCAGCGGATGCACCGCTTCTGCTCCCGCTGCGGGGAGCGCACGGTGGTCGCGGCTGCGGGCCACATCCGCCGCTGCCCGGGCTGCGGAGCGGAGCACTACCCGCGCACCGACCCCGCCGTGATCATGCTGGTCACCGACGACCGGGACCGGGCGCTGCTGGGCCGCCAGGTGCACTGGCCGGAGGGCCGCTTCTCGACGTTGGCCGGATTCGTCGAGCCGGGCGAGTCCATCGAGCAGGCGGTGGTCCGCGAGGTCTGGGAGGAGGCGGGCGTCCGCGTCGGCGAGGTCGAGTACACCGCCAGCCAGCCCTGGCCGTTCCCGTACAGCCTGATGCTCGGCTTCACGGCCCGGGCCGTCACCTCCGAGATCAACGTCGACGGCGAGGAGATCCAGGAGGCCCGCTGGTTCTCCCGCGAGGAGCTGCGCCGCGCCTTCGAGACGGGCGAGGTGCTGCCCCCGTCGGGGATCTCCATCGCGGCCCGGCTCGTCGAGCGCTGGTACGGCGAGCCCCTGCCGCGCCCGGCCGCGTAGCCCGCGGCGCTGTCCGGGGGCCGGTGGAAGGGCGGGCAAGCGAAAGGCCCCCGCCTCGGCGGGGGCCTTTCCGCGCGTACGTCCGGCGCGCCGGCCCGGCCGCGGATCCGGCTCGGGGGTCCGGCTCAGACGGCGAGGGCCTGCTGCACCTGCGCCAGGCTCGGGTTCGTCATGACCGACTCGGTGCCCGACGGGGACACCACCAGCACGGTCGGGACGGTCTGGTTCCCGCCGTTCGCCTTCTCGACGAACGCCGCGGACTCCGGGTCCAGCTCGATGTTGATCTCGTTGTACGCGATGCCTTCCCGGTCCAGCTGGGTCTTCAGCCGGCGGCAGTAGCCGCACCAGGTCGTGCTGTACATCGTGACGGAACCCGTGTCCTGCATGCTGCGCTCCTTCGTGGGGTGGGTGATCCGGAGTACTCGAACGTACGGGACCCCCGAGCCATTCCCGCACCCGTCGCACGCCGCATACGTCAAGTACGACGAGTGTGACCGGCGCCGCTTCCCTGTGGACGGATTTCCCGCCCCCAGGTCCGGACCTGGCAGCATGGCGGGGTGACAGCAGCAACGCCCTTCCCGTCCTTCCCCGCCGGCGCAGACGACTCGGCAGGCTCGGCCGACGCGGTGCTCCTGGGCCTGGACCCGGAGCAGCGCGAGGTCGCCACGACCCTGCGCGGACCGGTGTGCGTGCTGGCCGGCGCCGGAACCGGCAAGACCCGGGCGATCACCCACCGCATCGCCTACGGCGTCCGGTCCGGGCAGCTCATGCCCGCCAGCGTGCTGGCCGTCACCTTCACCAACCGCGCCGCCGGCGAGATGCGCGGCCGGCTGCGCGCCCTGGGCGCGGGCGGGGTCCAGGCCCGGACCTTCCACTCCGCCGCCCTGCGCCAGCTCCAGTACTTCTGGCCCCGGGCCGTCGGCGGCGAGCTGCCCCGGCTCCTCGAACGCAAGGTCCAGCTGGTCGCCGACGCGGGCACGCGCTGCGGCGTCCGCCTCGACCGCAGCCAACTGCGCGACGTCACCGGCGAGATCGAATGGGCGAAGGTCACCCAGACCGTCCCCGCCGACTATCCGGCGGCCGCCCTGAAGGCGGGCCGCGACGCCCCCCGCGACATGGCCGAGATCGCCCAGCTGTACGGGACGTACGAGCAGCTCAAACGCGACCGCGGCATGATCGACTTCGAGGACGTGCTGCTGCTGACCGTCGGCATCCTCCAGGACCGCCACGACATCGCCGAGCAGATCCGCCGCCAGTACCGGCATTTCGTCGTGGACGAGTACCAGGACGTCAGCCCGCTCCAGCAGCGGCTGCTGGAGCTGTGGCTCGGCGACCGCGACAGCCTCTGCGTCGTCGGCGACGCCAGCCAGACGATCTACTCGTTCACCGGGGCCACCCCGGACCACCTGCTGGACTTCCGCATCCGCTACCCGCACGCGACCGTCGTCAAGCTGGTCCGCGACTACCGCTCCACCCCCCAGGTCGTCCACCTCGCCAACGGGCTCCTTGCCCAGGCCGGCGGCCGGGCCGCCGCCCACCGCCTGGAGCTGGTCTCCCAGCGCGAGCCCGGCCCCGACCCGGTCTATGCCGCCTACGCCGACGAGCCCGCCGAGGCCGAGGGCGTCGCCGCCCGGATCCGGAAGCTGATCGCCGCAGGAGTCCCGGCCGGCGAGATCGCCGTGTTGTTCCGCATCAACGCCCAGTCCGAGGTCTACGAACAGGCCCTCGCCGACGCCGGCGTCCCCTATCGGCTGCGCGGGGCCGAGCGGTTCTTCGAGCGGGCCGAGGTGCACAGGGCGCTCCTCGCCCTGCGCGGCGCCGCCCGCTCCGCAGGCAACGACCCGCTGCTCGACGACGTCATCGGGCTCGGCGCCCAGGTCCGCGCCGTGCTCAGCGCCACCGGCTGGACCGCCGAGCCGCCCGCCGGCTCCGGGGCCGCCCGCGAACAGTGGGAGTCGCTGGCCGCGCTGGTCCGGCTCGCCGAGGACTTCGCCCTGGCCCGGGGCGGGGCCACCCTCGCCGACCTGGCGGTCGAGCTGGAGGAGCGCCGGGCCGCCCAGCACGCGCCGACCGTCCAGGGCGTCACCCTCGCCTCGCTGCACGCGGCGAAGGGCCTGGAGTGGGACGCCGTGTTCCTCGTCGGCCTCACGGACGGCATGCTCCCGATCACGTACGCGAAGACCGACGACCAGATCGAGGAGGAGCGGCGGCTCCTCTACGTCGGCGTCACCCGCGCACGCCTGCACCTGAGCCTCTCGTGGGCCCTCTCGCGCTCTCCGGGCGGCCGCGCCTCCCGCGAGCCCAGCCGCTTCCTGAACGGGCTCAGGCCGGGCTCCGGGACCCTCGCGGCCTGGGCCGGCTCCCCGGCCGAGCGGGAGGTGGCCGAGCGGGAGACCCGCCGCCGCACCCCCCGCGGCTCCGCGCGGTGCCGGGTCTGCGGCAGAACGCTGACCGCGGCCGGCGAGCTCAAGTTGATGCGCTGCGAGGACTGCCCGTCCGACATGGACGAGGGCCTCTACGAGCGGCTGTGGGAGTGGCGCGAGATACAGGCCCGGGAACAGAGGGTGCCCGCGTACTGCGTCTTCACGGACAAGACGCTGACGGCGATCGCCGAGGCCGCTCCCGCCGGGCCGGGCGAGCTCGCGGTCATCCCCGGCGTACCCGGCCGGAAGCTCGATCGGTACGGAGCCGAGGTCCTGGCCATCTGCGCAGGTCAGGCGCCTGAAGCTGCGGGCGGCGTCGACGCGTAGAAACTCGTCGGAAAAATAGTTTGCACATGCCCAGCCGATCCCCATAGGTTCTTAGCAACGGAAACGGTGGCTTCTGACGAAGCTTCCGATCCGTGCTGTACTTATCCGAATACGCATGGGACAGGCCCCCGGGCCCGTCCCCGAGACGCCGA
Organism: Streptomyces sp. BR123; assembly: GCF_013401435.1. Lineage (GTDB taxonomy): Bacteria > Actinomycetota > Actinomycetes > Streptomycetales > Streptomycetaceae > Streptomyces. The sequence goes on along the minus strand of NZ_JACBGN010000227.1, from coordinate 5,850 downwards.
GAGGAGGCGAGACCAGTGACCAGCACCATCACCACCAAGATGACCGATCGCCCGGTCGCCGCTTCCTGCACGCTCGGCTCCTCCTCGCTCCTCCCGCTCATGGGTACCGGTCTGTCCGCGATTTCCGCCGACAGCCGCGCCCTGCTGGCCGCCGCGCCCGTCGCGTCGACCGTGAGCGAGCGGAATGAGCGACCGACCCAGGCACCGGTGGCAGAACTGGCAGAAGCCCAGGCGCACGCCTATGGATTCGCCTTCGCGGCCGGTGCCGGATCCAAGACGAAGCAGACGAAGCAGCAGCACCACCTGATGTGGGCCTTCCGCGGGCTCGAACCCTGGAGTGATCCAGCCTGATCCAGCGATCAGGCCGGCGCCTTCAGGGCCGCGGAACCCCACCCGGGATCCGCGGCCCTTCTGTTTGTCCCCGATCGGGGACGACGGCGAGAAGGAGCCTCGGGACTGGCAAGACCAGGTACCAGCCGCCCCCGGCCGAACCCGGCCGGAACGACTAACCGAACAAGACGAGGAAGAACACACCGTGCAACTCGAAGAGCACGCCCCGTCCGTACCGCAGACCCAGACGATCTCCCCGCCCGCAGTCCCGGAGGACTCCACCTTGACTCCCCTCACCGCGCTCACCGCGCTCGACGACGCCATCGAGAACCTCGGCGTACCGGTCGCCTGCCGTACCTACGACCCCGAGGTCTTCTTCGCCGAGTCCCCGGCCGACGTCGAGTACGCGAAGTCCCTGTGCCGCACCTGCCCGCTGGTCGAGGCCTGCCTCGCCGGTGCGCTCGAGCGCCGCGAGCCCTGGGGTGTCTGGGGCGGCGAGCTCTTCGTCCAGGGTGTGGTCGTCGCCCGCAAGCGTCCCCGTGGCCGCCCGCGCAAGAACCCGGTTGCCTCGGCATGAACGCCATCGGAACCATCGACCGCCCCCTGACGCACGACCCCCTGAAGCAGGCCTCCATGACCGCCCACACGACGAGCGAGAAGCCCCACGGCTCCGCCACCGCAGACTTCATCACCACCGGCGCGATCACCTCGCGTCAGAACAGGACCCGCGAAATGCAACTCATCCCAGAAGCCCTGGCCCGTGCGCATATGGACGACCGCATGCGTGAGGCCGACGCCGAGCGTCGCGCCCTGCGCCTGGTCGCCGCCCGCCGCATGCAGCGGCGTGCCGAGCGCGTCTCCCTGCGCGCCCGCCGTGCACTGGCCATGGCCGTCATGCACTGAGACCGGCCCGCCCGCGCCGCCACCCGGCGGCGCGGGCAGCACACCGGGGGGACCGGTCCGAACGGACCGGTCCCCCCGGTGCGTTGCGGACCGCTCCGCGCCCCGCCGGGGATATCGTCGGGAGGTGGCCCAGCCGACTCCTCCTCCCGACCCGTCGGAACCCGAGGCCCAGCCCGTCGTCTGCGCGCGCTGCGGCACACGGTCCCCGAACGGCCCCCCGCCCACCTGGACCTGCTCGGTGGAGAACGGGACCAGACAGTACTTCTGCGTGGACTGCGCGCGGGAGAACCTCCGGGCGATCGAGGGCCGCCTCGACTCGTCCTGGTGGTGAGCCCGCCTCACTCCGGCGGCACGAACCCCGGCAGCCAGGCCTCCAGTTCGCCCCGCAGTCGCACCGTCGCACCCAGCTGGCACAGCACCCCGATGGTGCTCAGCGTCACGCGGTGGATCAGCAGGTACGCCGGCGGCAGATTGATCTGCCGACCCAACTGGTGGGCGGGGGAGCGCGGATCGGCCAGCCGGGACGCCTGGCCGCGCAGCCACGACCGGGTGAAGGTGAACTCCTCCGCCTCGATGGGTTCGATGATGGGCTTCAGGTAGTCCAGCATCGCGCGCGGGTCCAGCTCGATGGACTCCTTCACGAACCCCTCGGCGGACAGGTGCCCGTACATGCCCTCGGCATCGTCCTCCAGCGTCATCCGCAGCGAGGTGCCGATGGCCTTGGGCCAGCCACCGGGCAGCCGATCGACCGTGCCGAAGTCCAGCACGCCCAGGCGTATCCGGCCTTCCGGCCCCGTCAGCAGGCGGAAGTTGCCCGGGTGCGGATCCGCGTGCAGCAGCCCCGTGCGCGCCGGCCCCGTGAACAGGAACCGGGCCAGCAACTGACCGGCGCGGTCCCGCTCTTCCTGCGTGCCGTCGGCTATCACCTCCGAGAGCGGGGTCCCGTCCAGCCACTCGGTCACCAGCACCTGGTCGCCCTGGTGCACCACATCCGGCACCACCACGTCCGGATCGTCCCCGAACGCGTCCGCATGGGTGCGTTGCGCCTCGGCCTCCAGCTCGTAGTCCAGCTCCTCCACGACCCGGTCGCGCATCTCCTGGATCAACGGCTTGAGCTCCATGCCCGGGACCAGCGGCCCCAGCAGCCCGGCGAACCGGCTCAGTTGCCGCAGATCCGACACCAAGGCCTCTCCGGCCCCCGGGTACTGGACCTTGACCGCCACCTGCCGGCCGTCGTGCCACACCGCCTTGTGCACCTGCCCGATCGACGCCGCCGCAGCCGGCTTGTCCTCGAACTCCTCGAACAGGTCCCGCCAGTCGCTCCCCAGACGCTCCGCCAGCACCTGGTGCACCGTCTGCGCGGGCAGCGGCGGAGCCGCCTCCTGAAGCCTGGTCAGCGCCGCCCGGTACGGGCCGGCGAACTCCTCGGGAAGGGCCGACTCGAAGACGGAGAGCGCCTGCCCGAGCTTCATGGCACCGCCCTTCAGCTCCCCGAGCGTGCGGAACAGCTGCTCGGCGGTGCGTTGCTGGATCTCACGCGCCACGATCTCCGCCGACTTGCCCCCGATCCGCTTCCCCAGCCCCCAGGTGGCCCGACCCGCGATGCCCAGCGGCAGCGCGGCCAGTTTGACGGTACGGGTGACCGCCTTCCGGGGAAGATCAGACATGCGCCCCTCCAATTCCCAGACAGCCGTGGCGCAAGCGGCGGTTCAGGGGTGCCCTCTCCGCGCCTGCGGCCTCCCCGCATCCTGTCATGGCCCTTCCGCGCCCTCCGGCGCGCATCGCCCCGCCCTGTCCGAGACCCGAACCGGCCCGTCTCATTCCCGTACCTCCTCCTCCGCCGCCAGCGTGGCCGCCGCGCACGGGCAGCCCGGGTGCGGCCGGATCCCGGTGCGCTCCCAGTGCAGCCCCGGCAGAGCGGCCTCCCAGCGGGATGCGGTCGATGCCGGCAGCTCCCCGTCGACGAAGGACAGCGCGTGCGCCGCGGCCAGCCCGGCCACCGCCGTGGACAGCCCCAGATCACAGGCCGCGGCCGCCCGCCTGCGGTGCGCCGAGCGCCACTGGACCAGCATCCGCGGCCAGGCTGGGTCCCGCTCGACCCGGTCCCGCTCCATGCAGCCGGCACAGGCCGTGGCCCCCGGAAGCACCAGCGGCCCGACGATCCCCGTGCCCTCCAGCACCCCCGCGTACAGATGCGGGACGCCGCCGGCGATCCAGTCGGCCGCGAGCGCGGGATCCGGCGCCCAGACGGCAAGGCCGTCCCGCGGCGCGACCACCACCAGGGCCGGGACGGTCTCCGGGCCCTCCCGCTCCGCCGCCCGCGGCGCCCGCCCCGGAGCCGACGCGCGCACCAGCCCCGCGGCGGCCTCCGAGCGCAGCCGGCCCACACTGTCGGGCCCGATCCCGCCCGGCGCCACGTCCGCCGGCTCCACCCGCCCTCCGTCGAGCACCTCCACCCGGCCCACGCCGGCCCCGGCCAGGACCGCGGCGATCTGCCCGCCCACCCGGCCGCTGCCGCGCACCTGGACCCGTATCGCCCGCCGCGCCGCCACGCCCCGCAGATCCCCGCCGGGTTCGCGGTGCACCAGGGAGAGCGAGCCCAGGTCGGGCCCCAGCCGCTCCAGCGTCTCCGGCCGCTTGCGCACCGCCTGGGCCCGCGGCCCGCCCGCCGTGGCGTCGTCGAGCAGCCCGGCCGCGGCCAGCCGCCGGACCAGCCCGTCCACCTGCCCGTCCGGCAGCCCCATGGCCGCGCCCTCCGTGCGCAGCAGGTCCATGCCGCGGGTCCCGTCGATCCGGTCGATGAGCGCCCCCGTCGCCGTGTCGACCGGGCCGAGCACCACGGCATGCGCCGGCGTCACCCCGAACTGGACCGTCTGCAGATCCCGCCACGCCCTGGCCAGTGCGGGCTTCACCTTCGGATACACGGCCCTCCCCCTCCTCCTCGTCCTCGTCGGCGCACCGCCTGCGCGGACCGCCCTCGGTTCCCCGCCCTCGGATTCCCGTCGCCGGTTTCCCGTCCACCGCAACAGTGCCCGCCCGCCGCATCCGGTGCGCGAGTTTGTCCACAGGCACGACCTATTGGGCATATGAGATGGAGAAGGGTCGTGCATGCGGCACCCGCTGCGAATGGATCAGGTCCGAACCGCGGAGCGGGGCTCCCCCGTCCGCGTCGAGCGGGTACGGTCATGGGCGTGCCCGCCGACCCCACGCAGCGCGCCGTCGAAGTCCGCCGGAGCGCGCGCCGCCGCAGGACCGTGTCCGCCTACCGCGAAGGCGACCGGACGGTCGTGCTCATTCCTGCCCGCATGTCCGAGGCCGAGGAGCAGCGCTGGGTGGGCGTCATGCTCGACAGACTGGCCGCACGGGAGACCCGGCGCACCCTCGGGGACGCGGAACTCGGGGAGCGCGCCGCCCGTTTGTCCGAGCAGTACCTCGGCGCCCGCGCCCGCCCCCGCTCGGTCCGCTGGGTCACCAACCAGAACAGCCGCTGGGGCTCGTGCACCCCGGCCGAGGGCAGCATCCGGCTCTCGCACCGCCTCCAGGGGATGCCCGAGTACGTGGTCGACTACGTGCTGCTGCACGAGCTGGCCCACCTCCTGGTGGCCGGCCACGGCCCGCGCTTCTGGGAACTGCTGGAGGCCTACCCGCGCACCGAGCGGGCCCGCGGCTACCTGGAGGGCGCGGCCGCGGCCGACCGCCTCCCCGAGATCCCCGGGCCCCGCGGCGACTGACTCCTGCGGGCCGCCGGTCCCGGGGCACCGGGCCCGCGGTGACCGGGCGCCGTGTACCGGCTCGGTACCGACTTGTCCCGGCTCGGTACCGACTTGTACCGGGTCGGTACCGACTTGGCCTGATGTCGTCGGATGCGGCTAGCCTGAGCGGCACGCATTTCACTGTCGGGATGGGGGACGGTCTTACGCATGGCCAGGGAATTCCAACGCGGTCACAAGGCCAGGATCAGCGATCTGACGGCGGGCACGGACCTGTACGTGGGCGTGCAGATCGCCGGGCCGGGACTCGCCTTCGACATCAGCTGCTTCGGGCTCGACGCCCATGAGCAGCTCTCGGACGACCGCTACTTCGTCTTCTACAACCAGCCGAAGTCGCCGGAGGAGTCCATCCAGCAGCTCGGCGCACAGGCCGGCGACACCGAGTCCTTCCGGGTGACGCTGGACCGCATCCCGGCCCACATCCACAAGCTGTCCTTCACCGCCACCCTCGACGGCGACGGCCAGATGTCGCAGATCGGCCCCGGCTACATCCGGATCGTGGCCGGCGGCGAGGAAGTCGTCCGGTACTCCTTCACCGGCGCGGAGTTCAGCACCGAGCGCGCGCTGATGCTCGGCGACTTCTACCTCAAGGACGTGTGGCGCTTCGCCGCGGTCGGCCAGGGCTTCGACGGCGGACTCGCCGCCCTGCTCCAGCACTTCGGCGGCGAGGTGGCCGAGGAGCAGGAACAGGAGCAGGAGCAGCCCGCGCAGCAGGCCCCGGGCCGGCCCGCTGCCCCGGCTCCCGCCCCGGCCTTCGCCCCGCCGCAGGAGGCCGCGCCCGCGCCGTCCTTCGGCACCCCGGTCCAGGCCCCGCAGGCCCCGCCGGCACCCCAGCCCTGTCTCTTAT
>NZ_JACBGN010000226.1 GCF_013401435.1 Streptomyces sp. BR123 | reverse complement strand
CACCCCCTACGAGCGGCTCCTGCCCGCCCCGGCCTCCGCACGCGCCGAGGGCCCCGGCTACCCCGTCGGGGCGGCCACGGTCATCCGGACCGGACCGGCCGCCGGGGCGGAGGTACGCCGGGTCGCCGAACTCCTCGCCGGGCAACTGCGGGGCACGTCCGGGCTTCCGCTGCCCGTGGACCACGGCCGGGCCGGCGACGGGATCCGGCTGCGGATCGACGCCCGGGCCGGGGGGCTCGGAGAGGAGGGCTACCGGCTGGACTCCGGCCCGCGCGGGGTCACCCTGACCGCCCGCACCCCGGCCGGCCTGTTCCACGCCGGGCAGACCCTGCGCCAGCTGCTTCCCGTGTCCGGCCCGGGCACCGTCCCGGGCGGCCGGATCACCGACGCGCCCCGCTTCGCGTACCGGGGGGCGATGCTGGACATCGCCCGCCACTTCTTCACGGTCGACCAGGCCAAGCGGTACGTCGACCAGCTCGCCCAGTACAAGGTCAACACCCTCCACCTGCACCTGACCGACGACCAGGGCTGGCGCATCGCGATCGACTCCTGGCCCCGTCTCGCCGAGTACGGGGGCGGCACCGAGGTCGGCGGCGGCCCCGGCGGCCACTGGACGAAGGACCGGTACCGGGACCTCGTGGCCTACGCGGCCGAGCGGTACGTGGACGTGGTCCCCGAGATCGACATGCCGGGCCACGTCAACGCCGCCCTCGCCTCCTACCCGGAGCTGAACTGCGACGGCAAGGCGCCCGAGCGCTACACCGGCACCAAGGTCGGCTTCAGCTCGCTGTGCGTCGGCAAGGAGCGGACGTACGAGTTCGTCGACGACGTGCTCGGGGAGCTGGCCGCCCTGACCCCCGGCCGCTACCTGCACATCGGCGGCGACGAGGCCCACTCCACCCCGGCGGCCGACTACGCGGCGTTCATGGACCGCGCGCAGGCCGTCGTGGCCCGCCACGGCAAGACGGTGGTGGCCTGGCACCAGCTGGCCTCGGCCCGGCCGGCCCCCGGCGCGGTCCTGCAGTACTGGGGCCACGACCGGACGGCGGCGGCGGAGAAGGCGGCGGTGGCCGCAGCGGCGAAGGCCGGCCACCCGCTGGTCCTGTCGCCTGCGGACCGGCTGTACCTGGACATGAAGTACGACACGGCGACGAAGCAGGGCCTGGCCTGGGCCGGCTACGTCCCGGTGCGCCGCTCCTACGAATGGGACCCGGGGTCTTACCTGCCCGACGTCCCGGAAACGGCCGTCCTCGGCGTGGAGGCGCCGCTGTGGACGGAGACCATCGCGACCCGGGCCGACCTGGAGTTCATGGCCTTCCCGCGGGTGCTGAGCCTGGCGGAGCTGGGCTGGAGCCCGGCAGCGCGCGACTGGGGCGCGTACAGCGGGCGCCTCGCCGCCCACGCGGCCCGCCTGGACGCGCAGGGCATCGCCTTCCACCGCGCCCCGGACGTGCCCTGGGAGGAGTGAGCGGAGAGGGAGGACAGGAGAGGAGGGAAGGGCGCGACGGGGTTCTTGAGGTTGCCGATCAGCTGGAGGGCGGCCGACGGGTCGGCGAGGTCGACCATCTGCTTGTTGTTGCGCAGCTGGAGCCGGTTGAGGCAGGACAGCTGGAATTCCTCCGCGAACAGGTCGTACCGCTCGAACCGCTCCGCGAGCTGGGGCATCGAGTCCTGGTAGGCGTGGGCGCAGTCCGCGACCGCCTGCCAGAACACGTCCTCCTCGCAGACGCCCTCCGTGGCGAGGATGGGGCCCAGGAAGCGGAAGAAGCAGTCGAACACGTCCGTGAAGACGGACAGCAGCTTCATGTCCTCCGGGATGTCCGCCCGGATCCGCTCCACCGCCGGCGGCAGGACCGCGTCCGGGTCCATGACCACGATCTCCTCGGCGATGTCCTTGAAGATCGCCCGCTTCACCACGCCGTTCTCGATGACGAGGATGGTGTTCTCGCCGTGCGGCATGTACGCCAGGTCGTACTGGTAGAAGCAGTGCAGCAGCGGGACCAGGTAGGCCCGCAGGTAGTGGCGCAGCCACTCTTGCGGCGTCAGGCCCGACTCGGCGATCAGGGCGCCGACGAAGGACCGGCCCTCGGAGTCCACGTGGAGCAGCGAGGCCATGGTCGCCAGGCGCTCGCCCTCCTGCAGGGAGGCGACGGGGGACTCGCGCCACAGCGCGGCCAGCATCTTGCGGTACGGCGAGTAGCGGTCCGTGGCGCGCTCGTACTGGCGGTGGTGGTAGCCGATCGCCGCCCGCTCGCGGATGATCGAGAAGTCCACCGACCGCAGCACCTCGTCGCCCTCGATCAGGCGGTGCAGCCAGTCGTTGATCGCCGGCGTGGCCTCCATGTAGGCCGCGGACAGGCCGCGCATGAAGCCCATGTTGAGGACCGAGATCGCCGTCTTGACGTAGTGCTTCTCGGGAGCGCTGGTGTTGAAGAAGGTGCGGATGGACTGCTGCGCCAGGTAGCTGTCCGTGCCCTCGCCCAGCAGCACCAGGCGGCGGCCCGCGATCTCCGCGGCGAAGGTCACCGTGATCTTGTTCCACCACTGCCAGGGGTGGATGGGCAGCAGGTGGTAGTCCGCCAGGTCCAGGCCCCGGTCGGCCATCCGTTCCGCGAAGACCGCGAGGGTCTCCTCCCCCAGCTCGGCCCGCATGAAGGAGTCGTGCTCCAGGCCGGCGCCCGCCGTGAAGGTGGAGACGTCCTTGCGGGCCGCCACCCACACCAGGTGGACGGGGCTCGCCGTCTCCGGGGCGTACGCGCGGTACTCGTGGACGCCGAAGCCGAGGCGGCCGTTGTTGGCCACGAAACAGGGGTGGCCCTCGGTCATGCCCGTCTCGATGTCCTGGAACGAGGACTTCGCCAGGACGGCGGCCGACACCTGCGGCTTGGTGTACTTGAAGCCCGAGCCGGCCAGCGTGGAGGAGATCTCCTCCAGGTAGACCGGCAGGACCTCGGCGCTCAGTCCCAGCGCCTCGCGCATCTCGATGTGGAAGTCGAGGGCGTCCAGCGGGAGCTCGGTGCCGTCCTGGAGGCGGGTGACCGAGGACTCGTCCACGGCCCAGTGGTCGAGCTCGTGGCGGGTGGCCGTGAAGCGGTACTCCACGGTGCCGTCGTCGCTGAGGACCGCGTACGACCCGTCGCCGAGCGGCTTCGGGGTGAGCAGGCGCTCGTGGGAGAACTCGGCCAGGGCCTTGCGGACCAGGGCGCGGTTCGCCCGTTCCCACAGCTCGGGGGAGAGGTGGGAGATCGCTTCGGAGAGGCTCATACCGTCGCTCCCGTCAGGCCGGTGGCCGTCTCGAACTGCTCGCGGGTGCAGAAGCTCAGCAGGGCTTCCTTCTCCGGCTTCTGCACCGGGCCCTCGGGGACGAAGCCGACGGCCGCGTTCAGTGCGTGCACGGCCGTGTTGTTCACGTCCGGCTCGACCACGACGCGGCGGGTCCGCGGGTCGGCGAACAGGGCCGCCATCACGGTGGTGATCACGGCGCGGGTGAAGCCGTGCAGGGGGGTGTCGCTGGGCGCGACGAGGAAGTGCATGCCGACGTCGCCGGGCAGGGCGTCGTACAGGCCGACCAGTTCCAGCTCGCTCGGGTCGTAGCGCTCCATCAGGAAGGCCGGGCGGCCCTCGTGGAGGCCGATGTACGCGTCGTGGTGCTCGGCGGCGGCGATCTTCATGTACTCGCGCTCGACGTCCGGCAGCGAGGCGTCCTGCATCATCCAGAACGCCGCCTTGGGGTGGGTCACCCAGCCGTGGAGCAGCTCCGCGTCGGAGAACGGGTCCAGGGGGCGGATGGCGAAGGTGCCGAGGGCGGCGTCGGTGCGGGAGTACAGGGGCTCGGTGGTGCTCATATGTGCGTGCCTTCCGGGGCCGCGAACTGCTGGAACGCGATGGACTTCTCGACCTTGTAGTACTCGCGGCCCAGCATCTCCTTGACGAGGTAGGCGTTGCGGTACGCGGCCATGCCCAGGTCGGGCGAGGTGATGGAGTGGTTGTGGACGGCGCCGTTCTGCAGGTAGACCTCGCGGCCGGTCACGTCGATGCTGTAGTTGCGGGCCGCGTCGGGGCGGCCGTGGCCGTCGAAGTTGAGGCGGTCGTGGACCGGCGCGAGGAACTCCGGCAGCCCGAACGTGTAGCCCGTCGCGAGGATCAGGCCCTCGGTGTCGAGGCAGAAGTCCCGCTCCTGCTCCTCCTGGCGCAGGCCCAGGGTGTACGTGCCGGTGGCGGTGTCGTACGCCGCCGAGTTCAGCGAGGTGTTGGTCAGCAGGGTGGTGGGCACCGGGCCCGGCATGCCGACCTTCTTCTGGTAGAGCAGGTCGAAGATGTCGTTGATGAGCGCGCCGTCGATGCCCTTGAAGAGGCCCTTCTGCTCCTTCTCCAGGCGGTAGCGGGTCTCCTCCGGGAGGGCGTGGAAGTAGTCCACGTACTCCGGGGAGGTCATCTCCAGCGTCAGCTTGGTGTACTCCAGCGGGAAGAACCGCGGGGAGCGGGTGACCCAGTTGAGCCGGTAGCCGTGGACGTCGATCTCGGACAGCAGGTCGTAGTAGATCTCCGCGGCGCTCTGGCCCGAGCCCACCAGCGTGATGGACTTCTTCTTCTGCAGCTCCGCCTTGTTCTGCATGTAGACGGAGTTGTGGATGAAGTCGCCGGCGAGCTGCCCGCAGGCGGCCGGGACGTACGGCGTGGTGCCGGTGCCCACGACGAGGCGGCGGGTCAGGTGGGTCTCGCCGCGGTCGGTGGTGACCGCGTACAGGCCGGCCTGCTCGTCGTACGTGACCTCGGTGACGGAGGTGGAGTACTGCACGTTGTCGAGCCGGTCGGCGGCCCAGCGGCAGTACTCGTTGTACTCGGTCCGCAGCGGGTAGAAGTTCTCCCGGATGTAGAAGGAGTACAGCCGGTCCTGGTCCTTCAAGTAGTTCAGGAAGGAGAAGGGCGAGGTGGGGTCGGCCAGGGTGACCAGGTCCGACATGAACGGCGTCTGCAGGTGCGCGCCGTCCAGGAACATCCCCGCGTGCCACTCGAAGTGCGGCTTCGTCTCGATGAAGAGGCCGTCGAGCTCGTCGATCGGCGCTGTCAGGCAGGCGAGACCCAGGTTGAAGGGACCGAGGCCGACACCGATGAAATCGAAGGGCCGGCGGGGGGAGCGGGGCTCACGAGACGACTGCAAGGGATTCTCCCAGGTACTGCTCGGCGTGGGACGCGAGGAGGTCGAGCACGGCCTCGATGTCGGCCGTGGTGGTCTGCGGGTTGAGGAGGGTGAACTTCAGGTACTGCTTGCCGTCGACCTTGGTGCCGGCGACGACGGCCTCACCGGAGGCGAACAGGGCTTTGCGGGCGTGCAGGTTGGCCTCGTCGACGAGGTCGGAGCGCACCTCGCCCTCGGGGACGTAGCGGAAGACCAGGGTGGAGATCTGCGGGCGGACGACGACCTCGTAGCGGGAGTCGGCGTCGATGATGTCCCAGCCGGCGGCGGCCAGGTCGATGACCTCGTCGAAGAGCTGCCCGATGCCGGCGGCGCCCATGGTGCGCAGGGTCATCCAGAGCTTGAGCGCGTCGAAGCGGCGGGTGGTCTGGATGGACTTGTCGACCTGGTTCGGGATCCGCTCCTCGGCCATGCGGCGCGGGTTGAGGTAGTCCGCGTGGTAGGTGGCGTGCTTGAGGGTGTCGCGGTCGCGGACCAGCATCGCGCTGGAGCTGACGGGCTGGAAGAAGGACTTGTGGTAGTCGACCGTGACCGAGTCGGCGTGCTCGATGCCGTCGAGGAGGTGCCGGCGCGTGGGGGAGACCAGCAGTCCGCAGCCGTAGGCGGCGTCCACGTGCATCCACGCGGAGTGCTCGGCGGTCAGGCGGGCGATCTCGGGGAGCGGGTCGATGGACCCGAAGTCGGTGGTGCCGGCGGTGGCGACGACGGCCATCGGGTGCAGGCCCTCGCGGACGCATTCCTCCAGCTCCAGGGCGAGGACGGAGGTGTCCATGCGGCGGTTGCGGTCGACCGGGACGGCGATGACGGCCTCGTAGCCGAGTCCGAGCATGGCGGCCGACTTCTTGACGCTGAAGTGGCTGGCCTCGGAGGTGAAGATGCGCAGCCGGGGCAGCACCTCGGATTTGGCCAGGGCCCGCCCGCTGCCCTGCATGACCTTTCGGCAGGCCTCGTCGCGCGCGAGGAGCAGCGCGTGGAAGTTGGACTGGCTGCCGCCGGAGGTGAAGATGCCGTCCGCGGCCGGGCCGAGGCCGATGCGGCCGGCGGTCCAGTCGATGAGGCGGCGCTCGATGAGGGTGCCGCCGATGGACTGGTCCCACGTGTCCAGGGAGGAGTTGACGGCCGAGAGGATCGCCTCGCCGAGGACGGCGGGGATGACGACCGGGCAGTTGAGGTGGCCCAGGTAGCGCGGGTGGTGGAAGTACACCGCGTCCCGCAGGTAGACCTCCTCCAGCTCGTCGAGGACGGCGGCCGGGTCCTCCAGCGGCCGGTCCAGGTCGATCCCGTCGATGACCGGGGCGAGTTCGTCGACCGATATCCCGGTGTGGGGACCCTGGACGGTCGCGAGTTTGGCCGCGACGCGCTCGACGCCCTCGGTGACGGAGCGGCGGTAGTGCTCCGAGGTCGTCTCGTTCAGGAGATGCGAGCGCATCAACTTTCCTCCGGGCAGGGGGGGAAGGGTGGGGAAGATGATGTTTAGGTTAGCCTAACCTAAGTTGCAAGCCAAATGGAGGCGGGCCCTGGCCGAAAAGCCAGGGCCCGCCGAAGGGCGGCCGCGGGTGTCCGCAGGACGCCCGCGAAGGCGCCTGCGGCCGCCGGATGTTCGCTACAGCGCGGCGCCGGCGTCCTCGCTGGGCGCCTGGCCCGCGTACGCCTCGGCCAGGAGCTCCTCCTCGCTCGCGCCCAGGCGCCAGTAGCCGGTGAAACGCACCGCGCGCCGGTCGATGGAACGTTCCTGCACCAGGTGGCGGCGCACGGCGCGGATCGTGCCCGCCTCACCCGCCAGCCAGGCGTACGGGGCCTCGGAGGCGGGCAGTCCGGCCGCGCGCACCGTGTCCACGACGCGCGCGGTGCGGCCCGGGCCGGCCTCCCGCACGATCCAGGTGATGTCCGTGCCGACCGGGGCGGCGAGGTCGAGCCGGTCGTCGGCATGCGGGACCTCGAAGAAGGCGGTGACCCGGATGCCGGTGTCGAGCCCCTCCAGGATGGCGGCGGCCGCGGGCAGCGCGGTCTCGTCCGCGTACATCACCAGCATGTCGGTGCCGGCGGGCGGCTGGAAGCGCACGGACTTGTTCTCCGCGACGGCCGGCCCGATCGCCAGGATCCGGCGGCCGGTCACCGCCCGCCCGGCCCAGGAGGAGGCCGGGGAGGAGTCACCGTGCAGCACGAAGTCGATGTCGACCTCGACCGCACCGCCGTCCGCCGTGCGCTGCTCGCGCACGGTGTAGGAGCGCATCACCGGGCGCTCTTCGTCCGGCATCCCGCGCCAGCCCGCGAACCAGGTGTCCTCGTCCGTGGACGGGAGTTCGGTGTGCTCCCGGTGGGCGGGCGGCAGGAACAGCGACAGGCTCTGGTCCCGGCCGCCCGAGCGGAAGCCCGCGAGGGACTCGCCGCCGAAGGTGACCCGCAGGAACGAGTGGCCGAGGCGGCGGGTGCGGAGCACTTCCATCGTGAAGAAGCGGAAGTGGGCCGCGGCCTCGGTGGCCGCAGCCTCGGCGCTCTCGGGCGCGGTGGCGGTCATGCGGAGTCCCCCTGGGAAGTCGGGTGGGCGCCGGGCCCGGGGCGGTTGCCGCGGGCCCGGCGCCGGTGGCCGCTCGTGCAGTCGGAGCGGTGGTGCCGTCAGGCCGGTGGTCAGCTGACCTTCTTGGCGCCCTGGATGGCCTTGGCCAGGTCCTCCAGGACCTTGGTGCACTTCTCGTAGGAGTAGATCGGCTCGGTCACGCGCGGGGCGACCTGGCCGGCCTTGACGGCGGGCAGCTCGGTCCAGGTCGGCTTGGCCTTCAGGTCCTCCGGCTGCGCGGTGCCGGTGCGGTTGTCGAGCAGGACCAGATCGGCCTTGTACTTGCCGGCGTTCTCCCAGCTGAGGCTCTCGAAGAAGCCGCCCTGGTCGAGCTTGTCCTGCTCCGGGACGACGAACTCGACGCCCAGGGTCTCGAAGTACTTCAGGTCGGCCGAGGTCTTCGGGGTGGAGACGTAGAACAGGTCGGCGGTGCCGGAGCCGACGAGCACCTTGATGCCCGGGTTGGCCTTGGTGGCCTCGCGGACCTTGTTGGCAGCGGCCTCGAAGGCGGCCTTGGCGTCGGTGGTCTTCTTGGTGTTCAGGTCGGCGCCGAGGGCCTTGGCCAGGTCGGCCGTGCGCTGCAGGGCCTTGTCCATGGACGCGTCCCCGCCCACGCCGACCGCGGCGGCCGGGGCCAGCTTCAGGATCTTGTCCTTGGAGGCCTCGGGGACATACCAGTACGTGCCGTCCCAGGTGTTGGTGACCAGCAGCTCGGGCTGGAGGGAGGCGTACTTCTCGACGTTGAACTCGTCGTAGACGTTGCCGAGGATCTCCACCTTGGAGATGTCCATCGAACCGGCCGTCACGTCCGGCTTGCCGTCGGCGGTCTTGGTCGGGCCGAACACGCCCTTGACCTGGACGCCGTAGTCGTAGAGCGCGGCGGCGGTGCCGGTGTAGGCCACGACGTTCTTCGGCTGCGCCTTCAGGCTGACGTCCTTGCCGAGGTCGTCCTTGAAGGTCCAGGCGCCCGAGGCCGCGGCACCCTTGTCCTTGTCGCCCTCGCTCTTCGCCGAGCCGGAGCCGCCGCACGCGGTCAGCGCCGCGACGAGGCCGAGAGCACCGCCCGCGGCGATGAGACCGCGTCGGGTGAAGGGGGAGGTACGGGACTTGGGCATTTTGGTGTCCGCTTTCAGTACGTGCCGGGGCGACCACGGGGCCGTTCGCTGGGAAGGTTAGCCTAACCTTGGCTGAAAACGGTAAGGGGGCCCTAAGTATTTTCAGGGCCCCCTTGTGCTATGTCCGGGTTCAGGACGAGAAGCCCAGCTCTCGGGCGATGAGCATGCGCTGCACCTCACTCGTGCCCTCGCCGATCTCCAGGATCTTCGAGTCGCGCCACATCCGGGCCACCGGATACTCGTTCATGAACCCGTAGCCGCCGTGGATCTGCGTGGCCTCACGCGCGTTGTCGACCGCGACCGTCGAGGAGTACAGCTTCGCGATCGCCGCCTCCTTCTTGAACGGTTCGCCCGCCACGAGGCGGGAGGCCGCGTCGCGCCATCCGATTCGAGCCATGTGCGCGCGCATCTCCATGTCCGCCAGCTTGAACTGGACGGCCTGGTTGTCGCCGATGGCCCGGCCGAAGGCGTGGCGCTCCTTCGCGTACTTGACCGACTCGTCCACGCAGCCCTGCGCCAGGCCCGTGGCCAGCGCCGCGATCGCGATCCGGCCCTCGTCGAGGATCCGCAGGAACTGGGCGTACCCGCGGCCCTCCTGGCCCACCAGGTTCGCCAGCGGGACGCGGACGTCGTCGAAGGACAGCTCCCGGGTGTCGGAGGCGTTCCAGCCCACCTTCGAGTACGGGGCCGCCACCGTGAAGCCCGGGGTCCCGGACGGCACGATGATGGAGGAGATCTCCGGGCGGCCGTCCGCCTTGCGGCCCGTCACCGCGGTGACGGTGACCAGGCCGGTGATGTCCGTACCGGAGTTGGTGATGAAGCACTTCGAGCCGTTGACGACCCACTCGTCGCCGTCGCGGACGGCGGTGGTGCGGGTGCCGCCGGCGTCGCTGCCCGCGCCCGGCTCGGTCAGGCCGAAGGCGCCGAGCATCTCGCCCGAGCACAGCTTCGGCAGCCACTGCTGCTTCTGCTCCTCCGTACCGAACAGGTAGAGCGGCATGGCGCCCAGGGAGACGCCCGCCTCCAGGGTGATGGCCACCGAGGAGTCGACACGGGCCAGCTCCTCCAGGGCGATGCCGAGGGCGAGGTAGTCACCGCCCATGCCGCCGTACTCCTCGGGGAAGGGCAGCCCGAACAGGCCCATGGCGCCCATCTCGCGGACGATCTCGTAGGGGAACTCGTGCCGCTCGTAGAAGTCGCCGATCTTGGGCGCGACGACGTCGTGCGCGAACGCCTCCACGGTGCGGCGGAGTTCCTCGTGCTCGGGGGAGAGCCGGTGGTCGAGGGACATGTCTCGTTACTCCTTGGGGGAGAGGGCGCGGACGGTTCTGGAGGGGCTCGGACGCCCCAGCTGTTCGGCCATCCACACGCTCGTCGCGGTGAGGGCGGCCAGGTCGACCCCGGTCTCGATGCCGAGGCCGTCGAGCATCCACACCAGGTCCTCGGTGGCGAGGTTCCCGGTGGCGCTCTTCGCGTACGGGCAGCCGCCGAGGCCGCCCGCGGAGGCGTCGACCGTGGTCACGCCGTGCTGGAGCGCGGCGAGGGTGTTGGAGAGCGCCTGGCCGTAGGTGTCGTGGAAGTGCACGCCGATCCGGTCGGTCGGCACGCCCTCCTCGTTGAGCTCGGACAGGAGCGCCTGCACGTGCCCGGGAGTGGCGACGCCGATGGTGTCGCCGAGGCTCAGCTCGTCGCAGCCGAGGTCGAGCAGGGCCTTGGCGACGCGGACCACCTGGTGGACCGGGACCGCGCCCTCCCAGGGGTCGCCGAAGCACATGGACAGGTAGCCCCGGACATGCGCCTTGCCCTGCTTGGCCCGGGCCACGACGGGCTCGAACATGGCCAGGGACCCGTCGATCGTCCGGTTGAGGTTGCGGGAGGCGAAGGTCTCGGTCGCCGAGCCGAAGACGGCGATCCGGTCCGCGCCGAGGGCCAGCGCCCGGTCGAGGCCGCGCTCGTTCGGCACCAGCACCGGCAGGTGCACCCCGGCCCGGGCGAGGTCGTCGAGCTGGGGGAAAAGCTCCTCGGCATCGGCCAGTTGGGGCACCCACTCGGGGTGGACGAAGCTGGTGGCCTCGACCGTGGTCAGCCCGGCGGCGGCCAGGCGGCGGATGAACTCGGCCTTGACCGCGGTCGGCACGGCCGACTTCTCGTTCTGCAGCCCGTCGCGGGCGCCGACCTCGTGGATCCGCACCCGCGCCGGCAGACCGGCGGCGGGGACGGTCATGGGCAGTCCGTTCATGCGCCCTCCTCCTCAGCTTCGGGGGTGACCACGGCCAGGACCTGGTCCATGGCGACGGTGGTGCCCGGGGAGACGTCCAGCTCGGTGACGGTGCCGGCGTGCGGGGCGGAGATGACGTGCTCCATCTTCATCGCCTCGACGACCAGCAGGCTCTGACCGGCGGCGACCCGCTCGCCGACCGCCACCTTGACGACGGTGACGGTGCCCGGCATCGGCGCCGCGAGGGTGTCGGCCCCAGCGTGGCCGCGGCCGCCGAGGGCTGCCGCCACCGGGTCGTGGTCCTGGAGGTGCCAGCTGTCGCCGTCCCGGCCCAGCCAGGTCCCCTCCGGGGAGGAGGCGTGGCTGAAGGTGTGCGTGACGCCGTCGAGTTCGATGGTGAGGTGGTCGGCGGTGCGGCTGACGATCCGGCCCGCGGCCGGCCCGCCGGTGCCCTGCCCCGGACCCCGCGCCTCGATCGCCGGCGGGGCTTGCTGCGGGGCTTGCTGCGGCTGGTCCCCGCCGTCGAGTGCGAACTCCACCACCTCGCCTCGACGGCGGGTACGGATGATGACGGGCTCCTGGCCCGGGAGGCGGAAGTGGCGCACCGTCCAGGCCGGGGTTCCGCCCATGCGCCAGCCGTCGCCCGCCGAGAACGGATCGGCCCATTCCGGCCCCGCCGGGCCGTTCGCTCCGGCCCCGCCGGGGTTCGAGGCGGTTCGGGGAGGGGCGGGGTGGAGGGCG
>NZ_JACBGN010000225.1 GCF_013401435.1 Streptomyces sp. BR123 | reverse complement strand
GGGCGGACCGTTTCGCCGGGCACGCCCAGGAGTTCGCGGCTGGTGGCGAGGATCCGGATTCCGGGGCAGTGGGTGAGGAGGAGCTCGGCGAGTTCGGCTGCTGCGCCGATGACGTGCTCGCAGTTGTCGAGGACGATCAGCAGGCGGCGGTCGGCGCACAGTTCGACGAGCCGGGCGGCGGGGTCGTCGTCGGCGGCGGTCTTCTCGCGGGCCACGAGGGTGTTCTCGCGCAGGCCGAGGGCGCTGAGGACGGCCCCGGGGACGGCGGCGGGGTGGTCGAGGCGGGCGAGTTCGACCAGCCAGGCGGGCTCCGGGTGGGCGGCCGCCGCCTGCTCGGCGAGGCGGGTCTTCCCGGAGCCGCCCGGTCCGGTGAGGGTGACGAGGCGGAGTCGGGCCAGGTCGGCTTGGAGGGCGGCGAGTTCCGGCTCGCGCCCGACGAAGGAGTTCAGGCGCGGCCGCAGATTCCCGCGAGCCGGCCCGACCCCGGCAGGACCGGGGTGCCCGCCCGCCGGGGTCCCGGCGGCCGGGGTCCCGGCGGCCGGGGTCCCGGCGGCCGGGGTCCCGGCGGCCGGGATGCCGGCGTCCGGAGTCCCGACAGCTTGGATCCCGACAGCTTGGGAGGCCGGGGTTCCGGAGGCCGGGGTTCCGATGGTCCCGACAGCCGAGGTGCCGGCGGCAGAAGTCCCGACAGCCGAGGTGCTGAGGGCCGCAGTGCCGACCACCGGGATTGCGCCTGCCGGGGCCCCGACAGCCGGGGTCCCGACGGCCGGAGTGCCGGCGGCAGAAGTCCCGACAGCCGAGGTGCCGGCGGCAGAAGTCCCGACAGCCGGGGTGCTGAGGGCCGCAGTGCCGACGACCGGGATTGCGCCTGCCGGGGTCCCGACAGCCGAGGTCCCGACGGCCGGAGTGCCGACGGCCGGAATCCCGACAGCCGGAATCCCGACAGCCGAGGTCCCGACAGCCGGAATCCCGACAGCCGGAATCCCGACGGCCGGTCGGAGCAGTTCGGCGTGCAGCGAGGCGAGTTCGGGGCCCGGATCGGTGCCGAGGGCCTCGGCGAGGGTGCGGCGGGTGCGTTCGTACGCGGCGAGGGCGTCGGCGCGTCGGCCGGCCGCCCGCAGGGCGCGCAGCTGCTGGGCGCGCAGGGTCTCGTCGTACGGGCTCCCCTGGATCAGTGCCTCGATCTCGGGCAGCAGCCCTGCCGGATCGGCCTGGCCCGAGCGCAGGTCGGCCTCGATCCGGTCGCGCAGGGCGGCGGCGCGGTGCGCCTCCGGGGCGGCGGCGTGGTCGCCGCGGGCGGGCTCGGGGAGGTCGGCGACGGCCGGGCCGCGCCAGAGGGCGAGGGCCGCGCGGAGGGTTTCGGCAGCGCGGGCGGAGTCGGCAGGGGCCGAGGTGAGCTGGGCGCGGCCCTCGCGGGCGAGCCGGGTGAAGCGGTGCAGGTCGACGTCGTCGCGGTCGGCGACGGCGAGGCGGTAGCCGCCGGCCGGGTCGGCCAGGACGGTGTCCCGTCCTCCGAGGGCCCGGCGGAGCCGGGCGACGAGCGCCTGGAGGGCGGCCGGCGCGTCCTGGGGCGGGCCGTCGCCCCAGACGTCGTCGACGAGGTCTGCGACGGAAGCGGCGGCCGACCCGCCGGCCCGGAGCGCGAGCGCGGCGAGGAGCGCGCGCAGGCGGGCTCCGCCGATGGGGACGGTAGCGCCGGTCTCGTCACGCGCTTCGGTGACGCCGAGTATGTAGTACTGCACCAGCCAATTCTGCCGTGCCGCGCGACCGGAACCGTCGCCCTTTCAGGCGCGGCCCCACCCCCGCACAGCGGGTGCGACCCGGTGGTCCTGGACCGGGTCGGTACCTGACCGCCGCCTTCGCCGCCCGTGCCGCCCTGCCCTCCCCGGGACCGGTCGGCTGTTCACGGAAATGCCGGGACCTGATCACCGAGCCGGTGGTCGATGACCTCGGGGACGGAGCACCGGCTGCCCGGGCCCGGCTGCGGGCCGTCGGTGAAGCCCTGCGCGAGCAGCGAGCGGTGACCGGCACCGCACCGAGGCCCTGCTCAGGCTGATCTCCACCGTGGTGGTTCTCCGGGTCCGCCGCCACGGGAACGAGCCGCCAGCCGAGCCGCCGGCCGAGCCGCCGCGCGAGCCGCTGGAGACGGCCGCTGCGCGATCCGCTGGTCCGGGTGGCTCGCCCAGGGCCGCCTCGGGCCTGCCCGGGCCAGGAGGGCCGACGCGAATACCGGCCGTTCTGCGGCTACCGGGCCCGTAGGGCGGCCAGCCGCTGTTCGAACGGCACCACGGCGAAGCCGTTCGCCGGGTCCGCCGACGTGATCGCCCCGGTCAGCGAACGGGGGGCGATCGCGGCGGCGGTGTCGACGTCCGGGGCGGCGGCGCGGGCGGCATCCCGGGCGGCGGGCGCCATGAAGCGCGCCAGTTCCGCGCCGGCGCGGGCGATCCGCTGCGCCAGCCCCTCCTCGCCCCAGTCCTCCGAGGCCGCGTACACGGCGGTCGGCAGGACGAGCGCGCGCAGGTGGGTGAACAGCGGGCGCAGAGCGTGTTCGGTGACCAGCGAGTGCCGGGCCGTGCCGCCGGTCGCGCCGAGGATCACCGGCTTGCCGGTGAGGGCGTCCTTGTCGATGACGTCGAAGAAGGACTTGAACAGGCCGCTGTACGAGGCCGCGAACACCGGCGTCACGGCGATCAGGCCGTCCGCGGCCGCCACCGCGTCGAGCGCGGCGGCCAGTCGGGCGGGCGGGAACCCGGTGACGAAGTGCTGGGCGATCTCCGTCGCCAGTTCCCTCAGTTCGATCACTTCGGGCTCGGCGTCCACTTGGCCCAGTGTCGCGGCCGTGAGCCGGTCGGCGAGCAGGCGGGTGGAGGAGGGCGAGCTCAGTCCCGCGGATACGACGACGAGCTTCATGCCTGGGCCTCCTGCCGGGTGGTGTCCTTGGCCGCCGCCACGCGGGCCGCGTGCGTCGGTGCGTCCGGCACGCCGGCCGGGCGCAGGTTCGCGAACTCCTTGCGCAGCACCGGCACGACCTCCTCGCCGAGCAGGTCGAGCTGCTCCAGGACGGTCTTCAGGGGCAGGCCCGCGTGGTCCATCAGGAACAGCTGGCGCTGGTAGTCGCCCGCGTAGTCCCGGAAGGACAGGGTCCGCTCGATGACCTGCTGCGGCGAGCCGACGGTCAGCGGGGTCTGGGAGGTGAACTCCTCCAGGGAGGGGCCGTGGCCGTACACCGGCGCGTTGTCGAAGTACGGGCGGAACTCGCGGACCGCGTCCTGCGAGTTCCTGCGCATGAACACCTGGCCGCCGAGCCCGACGATGGCCTGCTCGGGGGTGCCGTGGCCGTAGTGGGCGTAGCGCTGCCGGTACAGGTTCACCATCTGCTTGGTGTGGGAGGCCGGCCAGAAGATGTTGTTGTGGAAGAAGCCGTCGCCGTAGTACGCGGCCTGCTCGGCGATCTCCGGCGAGCGGATGGAGCCGTGCCACACGAAGGGCGCGACGCCGTCCAGCGGGCGCGGGGTCGACGTGAAGGACTGCAGCGGCGTACGGAACTTGCCCTTCCAGGAGACGACGTCCTCGTCCCACAGGCGGCGCAGCAGCGCGTAGTTCTCGATGGCGAGGTCGATGCCGTCGCGGATGTCCTTCCCGAACCACGGGTAGACCGGACCGGTGTTGCCGCGGCCCATCATCAGGTCGACGCGGCCGTCCGCGACGTGCTGGAGCATCGCGAAGTCCTCGGCGATCTTCACCGGGTCGTTCGTGGTGATCAGCGTCGTCGACGTGGACAGGATCAGGTTCTCGGTGCGCGCGGCGACGTAGCCGAGCATCGTGGTCGGCGAGGAGGGGACGAACGGCGGATTGTGGTGCTCACCGGTTGCGAAGACGTCGAGGCCGACCTCCTCGGCCTTCTGTGCGATCGCGAGCATCGCCTTGATCCGCTCGTGCTCGCCGGGCACGCGTCCGGTCGTCGGATCGGCCGTGACGTCACCGACGGTGAAGATCCCGAACTGCATGGCTCCCCTTCCCTTGATTGTTTACTATTCAACTACACCTGGGAACGGGGGCTGCACCCGAGGTATTCCCGCCGGTGGCGGCGCGAGCGCGGACCGCGGCCGACCCCTGGGGGCGGCCCCGGCGTCGCACCCCGACCGGCGATGCCCCGAGACGGCGGTCCCCGGCCGCTCCCGACCTTCAAGACAGTGACCTACCAGCCGCCGCCCGGCGCAAACACGCCTCCGCCTGCGGTCTGTCACCTCCACGCCCGCCGACGGCCGCGGTACGACGCCGTCGCCTGGCCCGCACCCGGGTGGGGCGGATCACCGTGGGGGCTCAGGATGGCGGAAGGGCCTACGCCTACGCCGGCGCCCGGGCTGCTGCAGCCGCGGAGAGGACGGCTCGCGCCGGCACACCGCGCGCGAGGGCGGGCCGGAAGCCGCGGGCGTGTCGGACGAGGCCGGCTCCGCCGGGGCCGGAGCGGGGGCCGGCAGCCTGCTGCGCCGAGTGGTGACCACCGCGGCCACTCCGCTCATCATCCCGCCCGCGGCAGAAACAGCGGCGACGGACACGCTCGCCCACTCGGCCGCCGCGTCGGACGCCCGGGCGGAATACTCGAGCGCCGCACTCCGGAGCAGCTTCGACCGATCCACGCCCGGCTCCGCCGAGACATCCGGCTCGGGCGTAGCCGACTCCTTACGGTCAGCCACCGAAGGCGTCGGGGCAGGGGCGGGCGCGGCGCCGGGCACAGTTCGGGACACCGCGTCGAACGCGTAAACGGCGGTGATCAACGCCGCCAGCCCGAGGCCGACGATCGCGCCCGCCCACAGCCACCGCACACGCCTCGCCAGGGCGGTGCCCCTCGCGGCGCCCGTGGGGGCCACAGGGGTGGCAACGAGTCGATTCCTGCTGGACATGCGGGTGGCTCCTGGTTCGGGGACGGCAGGCGGACGCCGCATGGCCTTCCTCCGCCGGCCTGTGTGACTCCATTGCGCCCCGGACCGTCCTGCCGGTCACGGCACGAAAGCTCGCGACTTGACATCGCAGCCCCTCGGCCCCGAGCGAGTGCCGGAAGACTCCGCCGCGGTCCGGCGGCGGGCTTGCGGGCCCGCCGCCGGGTGGCCCCGCCGGCTACAGGCCGAGGGACAGCAGGACGGTGACCGCCGGGGGAACCGGTGCGATCCATCCCGCCCAGCGGCCCGCTCTCGCCAGGGCGGGGGACCGGTGCGCCTGCGCCGGGGTACTCGGGGTCGGCAGGTCCTCGTACTCAGTCTCCGCCCAGGACCGTGGCGTACGCCGCCTCCCGAACCTCCTGCTCCGGATGGCGGCGCAGTTCGAGGACGGGAGCGCGGCAGCTGTCCGGCCAGTTCTGGCGGGCTCCGAGGACCGTGGCGAGGCCGACGGCGAGGAGGCCCTCCACGAGACCGCCGTCGCCGCCCAGGGCCCGGACCGCGGCGAGGGAGGCCGCGGGGTCGGAAAGCGGGTCGCCGTACCGGTGTGCTCCTTGCAGGTCTTCGGCCACCCGGACCGCGAGGACGGGGCGGCCCTCGATCGCAGCGGTCAGCTCGCGGAGCGAGAGCAGCAGTTCGGGCTCGGCGGCCTCCAGGTCGACCGCCCGTACGAGGAGGGCGGTGCGGGTGGCGGTGAGGGCCGGTTCGGCCGCCAGCCGCCGGGCCAGGACCGCGCACATGCGGTGGTCGCGGATCGACGAGCCGATGAGGGACTGCAGGCGACGGCGGGCCGGCAGGTCCCCGCCGCGCCCCCCGCCTTCCGGTTCGCCGGCCGCGACGAGCGCCAGGAGCCGGTCCACGACGTCGCGCAGAAGGCTGCCGGGCTCCGCGCCCCCGATCGGGTGGGGCAGTTCGGACTGGGCCAGCGCCCTCAGCGCGTAGCCCGCCCGCGAGACGGTCAGCGGCGAGGCGAGGTCGGTGTAGACGTCCGCCAGCGCCGTGCCGGCCGCGGGGGTGTACTGCGCCCAGTCCTGGAGGCTGTACAGCGCCCGGTCCGCCGCCTGTTGCTCAGCGGTGAAGGGCAGCAGGGCGACGAGCTCCCCGAACCGGGACCGGTGGGCCCGGGCGAGATCGGCCGGATTCGTGCCCAGGAGGATGCGCACGGCTGCTTGCGATCCGGCGCCGGCCGCCGATTCCAGCAGGGCCCACATCCCCTCGGCCGGCAGCAGCGTCGTGGCCAGGCCGACGACGGTGGCGTGCACGTCCGGATGGATGCCCGGGGTGCGGGCCACGGTGGACAGGAGCGCGGTGGCGGCGCCCTGGGGCAGGTGCCGGGCGGCGAGGCGGGCGGCCGCCTTGCGGACGGTGACCTTCACCCCGCTCTCGCGGGTCAGGACGTCACGGAGCAGGGCTGCGACCCGGGTGGGCCGGGCGTGGGCGGCGGCGCAGGAGGCCGCGGACCAGGCAGCCGCGGCCCGGTCGTCGCCGGCGTGGTCGAGCAGGGCGTCGAGGGCCGAGGCCGGGTCGTCCGTGTGGGCGGCCGCGTCGAGAGCGGCCGCCGTCAGAACGGATTCGGCATGGCCGGCCGAGGCGGTGTACCGCCGGAGCAGGGCCCGCCCGTGCTCCGGCACCGGGGCCACCGCGCGGAGCAGCGCGGCGCGTTCGTCCAGACCCCGGCCGGGGTCGGCGACGGCGGCTGCCGCCAGTCGGACCGCGGCTTGCTGCTGCCGGGGCAGCCACCGGTCTGCGTACCGGAAGGGGGGCAGCGGCCGGGGAGTGCCGGCCGCGGGGAACCGGCCGTCCCGGGGCAGGGTTTCGGACAGCGCGCGGTCCAGCAGGTCGGTGCGTTCCGCGGCAAGTACGGCGAGCACTTCGGGCAGGAAGACCGCAGAGGGCTCCCGGGCCAGCAGCTCGGCCACGCGGTCGCCGCGGGTCGCGGGGTCGGCCAGCCAGGCCGCGGCGACCTCGCCGAAGACCTCGTCCGGGCAGGTGTGCAGGGCCTGTTCGAGGCGGTCCTGGAGTTCGGGGATCCGGTACGCGCGGTGTCCGCAGGACATGGCCAGCGCGAGCAGGGGCGTGACGTCCCCGCGGGCGGCGGCCCGGTCCATCCACGGGCCGAGTGCGTCGAGCACGGCGCGTGTCCCGCCGCCGCGCAGCACGGTGCCCGGAGGGCCGAGGTCCACCGTGCCGGTGTGAGCGGTCAGCGCCTCCAGGAGGCGTACGGCGGTCCGCAGGGCGGCGGCGGGACGGTCGGCGTCGGCGGCCGCGCCCGTGCCGATGGCCGTCTCCGCGGCGGCAGGTACCCCAGCGCCGGCAGGTACGTCCGTGGCGGGCGCGCCGTCGGCCGCGGGCCCTGCCGCGGCGGCGAGCAGGGTGGCGGCCAGGGTCCGGATCGTGTCCCGGGTCCCGGACGAGCAGTCCCGGGCCCGCAGGGCGTCCAGGCACAGCCGTTCCAGGGATTCGGGCGCGTTGCGGCCCCCGGCGGAAGCGGTGGGCGCGCCGGCTCCGAGGGCCGCCACGAGGAGCGGCGCCGGCAGGTCGGCGAAGGCCGAAAGGGCCTCCCCGCGTACGGGGTCGCGCTCGTTGGCCAGTCGGCCGGCGGCCAGCGTGAGTGCCTCCGCGACTTCCCCCGGGTCGCGGGTGTGTCCGGCGTTGGCGGCCAGCCAGTCCCAGATCGCCCCGCGGTCCTCGGCGTCAACGGTGGCGAGGGCGGCCAGGAGTTCGGGGCGGGCCTCGGCGGGCGGCAGGAGGGCGATCCGATCCCAGAGCTCCCAGCTCGTGGAGCGTTCGGCGCGGAGTGCCTCGGCCCCGGCACGGGCCCGGGCGTGCCGCTCGGCGGCCGGCAGCAGGGCGAGCACCCCTTCGCGCACGTGGGAGTTCCTGCGCGGACCGCCCGCGGCGACGACGGCGTCCAGGAAGCCGGGCCGTCGCGACGGTGGCATCGACCGCAGCAGAACGGTGAAGGCCTTCCGGTGGAACCACCTGGCCGCGAGCCTGGGCAGGGACGGCGGTGCTGCCGCCGCCAGCTGCCGCATGACCGCCCGACCCGGCGTCCGTTCCCACCGCTCGGCCGCCCGCTCGGGGTCGGCGAGCCAGCGCGCGACGCGCTCGGCGTCCAGCGCGACGAGGTCGCCCAGCCGGTCGTGCACCGGACCGGGCAGGCCGTCGGGGCCGTACCGCTCCAGCAGGTCCAGCACGCGCCCCGGCGCGGCGGGCAGGGCGGCGGCGATTCCGGTGGCGTGCCTCCCCCACCAGGAGTTGCGCAACCGCTCGGGGAGGTCGCCGAGTTCCCGCTCCGCGTGGTCGAGGACGGCGGCGGGATGGCGGACGGCCAGCGTGCTCCAGTCCTCGAACGCGAGCGCCCCGGCGAGTTCGGGCAGCAGCCGCGCGGTGAACTCCGTCGAGCAGCCCGTCAGCAGGCGGGCCGCGTCCTGGTCGCCGTACTCCGTCCGCACCCGGAGGACCAGCCGCTCGGCGAGTTCGGGCCGCCGGCCGTCGCGCAGCAGCCGTGCGAGGTCTGCGCGTACGACGGCGGGCGCGTCGTCGTACGCAGCCTCGACGGCGGCGTCCGGGAGGGGCAGTCGGCGGGCGCCGCGCAGCGCGTACCGCCGGACCACCGGATCGGGGTCGGCGAGCCGGGCCGCCAGGTGCCCCGGTTCCCCGGCGGTCAGGGCCGCCAGCGCGGCCAGGCGGCGCTCGTACGGACCGCGTGCGTCCAGGGCGGTGAGCAGGGGCCGTAGCGCGCCCCGGGCGGCGAGCCGGTGGGCGGTGACGGCGGTGTACCGGAGTCGGGCGGAGTGCGGCAGGGGTTCGAGGGCGGCGAGCAGCTCGTCGGCGGTGGAGATCATCGCGGGCATTGTGGCCGACGGGCTGAGCGTACCCCCAGCGATTATCGGACCTGCCGCGTGGAGGACGCCAGGCGATGGCGGCGAGGACCTGGAACAGCCCCTCTGTCCCCGGCCGGCAGCCACCACCGCTGCGCTTCGCCTTGCCGCGGCGGGGTTTGGGAGCGCTCTCAGTCGGCGGAGGGCAGCGTCTATTCTGGTCGTCTTGGGTCCGGCGGTGCGGCGTTGGCCGCGGATGGAAACGGGAGTGACTGCCTTGTCCGAGCAGACGGCGGGATCGCCGCGCCCTACGCTGGAAGCCGTCGCCGCGCGGGCCGGCGTGTCCCGGGCCACGGTCTCACGGGTCGTCAACGGCGGTGCGGGCGTGCGTCAGGCCGTGGCGGACAAGGTGCGCGGGGCGGTGCAGGAGTTGGGCTACGTGCCGAACCGTGCGGCCCGTTCGCTGGTCACGCGGAGGCACGGCGCGGTCGCCGTGATCATTGCCGAGCCGGAGTTCCGGATCTTCTCCGACCCGTTCTTCGAGAAGCAGGTGCGCGGGATCAGCCGGGAGCTGACGGCTCACGACACGCAGCTGGTGCTGCTCTGGGTGGAGGGCCCCGGCGACCACGAGCGGATCGCCCGCTATCTGGACGGGGGGCACGTGGACGGGGCGCTGGCCTTCTCCCTGCACAGCGACGACCAGCTGCCCGCGCTGATCGCCCGGAGCAGGGTCCCCGTGGTGTTCGGGGGCAGGCCGGCGTCGGGCGCAGGGCGGGCCGTGCCGTTCGTCGACTGCGACAACCGCGGCGGCGCCCGGGAAGCCGTACGGCACCTGGTGTCCCTGGGGCGCCGCCGTATCGCGCACATTGCGGGCCCGCGCACGCAGACGTCCGCGCTGGACCGGATCGCCGGCTACCACGACGTGCTGGCCGGCGACGCCGACCCGGAGCTGCTGTGCCAGGGCGACTTCACCCTGGAGAGCGGGGCCCGTGCGATGGCCGGGCTGCTGGACCGGCGGCCGGACCTCGACGCCGTCTTCGCCGCCAACGACCTGATGGCCGCGGGCGCGCTGCGTACCCTGCGGGAACGCGGGATACGGGTGCCGCAGGACGTCGCGGTGGTCGGCTTCGACGACATGGATTCGGTGGTCCGGGATGCCGAGCCGGCGCTCACCACGGTGCGCCAGGACGTCGAGGGCATGGGCCGGCTCATGGTCCGGCTGCTGATGCGCGTGCTGGACGGGGCCGGGACGGCCGACGAGGCATCAGCGTCGGCATCAGTGCCGCCGGCGCCGGCGTCGGCATCGGTCGTCACGCCGACGAGTCTGGTCCGGCGCGTGTCGGCCTGACGGCGCAGGCGGGCCCGGGACGTGTGCGCCCCGCGCCCGCCGCCGCGCCTCCCCCGGGTCTTCAGTCGTACGGGATGACCAGCACGGCGGTGTCCGCGCCCGTTCGGAGCCGGGAGGGCGCGTTGCCGATCGCGCTCCAGACCTCCAGGCGCACGGTGCCGCCGCGCAGGTCGCCGAGCGAGCCGGTGACGGCCTTCAGGCCCCGGGTCTGCCGGTACTCCTCCCAGCCCGTGACCGGGTCGGTGGCGAAGTAGTGGTAGGTCTCCGTCCGGTCGAAGCTGCCGTCGCCGGTCAGGTCGTAGCTGACCCGGGCCTGCTGGCCGAGGCCGACCGCCGGGCCGGCGTCCACGGGCAGACGGAACGCGGTCGTGCCGCCGACCCTGAGCTTCCCGTTCACGTTCCGGGCCTCGTAGACCAGCGGCTCGTAGGGGGTGCCGTCGTGGTTGGCGCCGTCGGCCGACGGCACGGTGTCGCTGCCGGCCGTGCCGCCGGTGTCCGTGGTGAGCAGCCCGCCGGAGCGGAGGCGGTAGGTGTCGCCGCCGGAGGGCCCGGGGTCCGGGTCCGGGTCCGGGTCGGTCCCCGTGCCGGTGGCGGTGGAACGGGGAGGCACGCTCAGGGTCCGTCCGTCGGAGAAGGTGACGGTGCGGGGGGCGGCGCCGTGGTTGTGGGCGGCGTAGGTGCGGGTTCCGTTCCTGCTGAAGACCGCGGAGGTGGGGACGTCGCCGGTCACCGAGGGGTCGGGGGCGCCGAGTGCGTTCAGGGCCGTGATCCAGTGGTAGGTGTGCGCCTTGGACTCGCCCGCCTCCGGGGTGTAGGCGGCGTTGCCCGCGTCCCACTTCGCCTTCGCGGCTGCCGGGTCGGCCAGTGACCGGAACTCCCAGAGGATGTCGCGCCATTCGGTGGCGGGGCCGCCGTTCTCGCGTTCCATCTCGGCGATGTTCCGCCGGATCGCGTCCTTGTGCCCGCCCAGGTGGAGCGATCCGCCGGTGACGGGGAGCACGTTGATGCCGTGGATCTCCTCGGGGTTGGCGGTCCACCAGGTGGCGTAGGCGGCGCCGCTGCCCCAGACCATGCCGGCGGTGTCGTGGGCGAAGGAGGCGGGGAAGACCTGTCCGTCGGCGTCGAACCAGTACTGGGCGATCGCCTCGCCCTCGGTGGCGAGCAGGTAGGAGCCGAGGTCGCGCAGGCCGGTGTCACCGGTGGCCGAGCCCCAGAGCACGAGGGCGGCGCTGAGGTTGGTCGATTCGGAGGACGACTCCTGGTTGTTGCCGGCGGCGAAGCCCTGGTGCCCGGAGGCCCAGCTGTGGCCGGCGTAGACGTCGAAGCCGCGCAGGAACGGGAAGGCGCCGTCGGTGCGGGAGGGGTTGGCGGTGTCGCGGATCAGGGTCTTGACCATGCCGCCCCAGGCGGAGTCGGCGGCCCAGCCGGGGTCGTACTGGGCGACGATCGCGGCCGCGTACACGTAGTAGCCGTAGTGGAAGTGGTGGTCGTTGAGCTCGGTGTCGCTGCCGTAGGAGGCCGGGTAGCCGGTGAGGGTCTTCCAGGTGCGGTCGTACGAGAACTCGTTCGCACCGCCCGCGGTGAACCAGTCCTGGAGGCGGCCCTTGAGGAGGCCGAGGAGCCGGTCGCGGGTGGCGGTCTCGCCGATCTGGTCGGCGAGCGGCACGAGCTGGGCGAGCCGGCCGAGCGCCTTGCCGGTCCAGTAGGTGTCCACGGCCCCGGAGAAGGGATCGGCGGCGTACGCGGCCTCGTTCAGGTGGCCGCGCAGGCCGGCCGCGTCGAGCTCGTTCGGGCGGGGCAGGGC
>NZ_JACBGN010000224.1 GCF_013401435.1 Streptomyces sp. BR123 | reverse complement strand
GGCCCAGGCCGCGCCGCACCGCCCCCGGCAGCGCGGCCACCCCGGCCGCCCCCAGCAGCGGCAGCGCGAGGAGCAGGCACAGCACCACCGGCCAGCCCGGCGCCAGCTCAGGCCGTGCCGGTCCGGCCAGTGCCGCCACCGCCGCCAGACCGCCCGCCAGCGCGGCGCCGGACGCGGCCGGCACCCGCCAGGCCACCGCCACGCCCAGCACCGCGCACCCCCCGACCAGCAGCGCCGGATCCGCGGCAGCGGCCGCAGTCCCCGCCGCCAGCCCCGGCAGACCGCACAGCAGCGCCCCGGCCCCGCAGACCGCGGCCAGGACCCACACCGCCGGCCCCGTCCAGGCCGCCCGTGCCCGCAGCGCCGCCGCGGAGCCCCCGAACACCGCCAGGGCGCAGTCCAGGGCCGCCGTCGCCAGCAGCGCCCACCCGAGCCCCATCGGCCCCTCCGCCGACGCGAGCGCCGCCAGCGGCAGCGGGAGCTGCGCCGCGAGCACCGCCCCCGCGGCCGGGACCGCCAGCCTCGGCAGCAGGGCCCCGTACGCCGCCCACACCACGGCCA
Organism: Streptomyces sp. BR123; assembly: GCF_013401435.1. GTDB lineage: Bacteria > Actinomycetota > Actinomycetes > Streptomycetales > Streptomycetaceae > Streptomyces. The sequence continues at coordinate 11,402 of NZ_JACBGN010000224.1, read as the reverse complement.
GCACGGCCGACGCCCCGGCCGCGTACGCCGTGCCGCCGGTCCCCGGCAGGGCCACCGCGTGCAGCGCGTACGCGTCCAGCACCGTCAGCAGCAGCCCGACCGCCGCCACCGACTCGGCCGTCGACCGCAGCCCGCGCCGCAGCAGCAGCGCCGGCGCGCCCAGCGCCGCCGCCGACACGGCGCCCAGCACCGCCGAGCGCCCCCCGATCCCGAGGGAGCCCCAGCTGACCAGCGTGAACGCGAGGGCCGCCACGGCCAGCAGCACCGCGCCCAGCGTCAGCAGCACGTTCTGCGCACCCGGACCCGAGGCCTCCGCCGTACGCACGGTCTGCACCACCGGCACCCGGCCGGCAGCCGTCCCGGAATGCGCCCCGGACCGAGCCCCGGACGCCATCGCGAACCGCAGCAGCCAGGCCCGGCGGGCCAGCAAGTACCCGCGCCGGGCGTCGAGTTGCGCCAGCTCACGGTCGATCAGCGCCAGCTCCTCGGCGGGCGGCAGAGGCATGTTCATGCTCGGAGTGTGGCCCCGCTCGCGCCCCGCGGACATGGGTGCGCGTACTCAGATCCGCGCTGAGTACACCCCAGCCCCCGCCGACAGGCCAGACTGAAGCCATGGACCGCAGCCGCCGCGGCCGGTGGAGCCGCTACCGCTTCCGCAGCCTGTGGGACCTCGACGCCCCGCCCGAACGCGTCTACGCCGTACTGGAACAGGCCGACGACTACGGGAGCTGGTGGCCGCAGGTCCGCCGTACCGAGCGGATCGACGCGCACAGTAGCGCACTGCGCATCCGCTCCACCCTCCCGTACGAGCTCCGCATCACCGCCTCCGAGGTTCTGCGCGACCCCGCGCGCCGGATCCTGGAGGCCGCCCTCCAGGGGGACGTCGAGGGCTGGGCGCGCTGGACCGTACGCCCGCGCCCGGGCGGCGGCGGGACGCGCGTGCTGTACGAGCAGGAGGTCGAGGTGCGGCGGCCCCTGCTGCGCCGCCTGTCGCTGCCCGCGCGGCCGCTCTTCCGGCTCAACCACGTGCTGATGATGCGGGCCGGACGGCGCGCCCTGGCCGCCCGGCTCGCAGCCGGGCCGGACGCGGTTTGGACCTGACCCCGTGCCTCTTGTATTGTTCAGTGCGTTCCCGGGCGATTAGCTCAGCGGGAGAGCACTTCGTTCACACCGAAGGGGTCACTGGTTCGATCCCAGTATCGCCCACCGGGAGAGGCCGGTCCGTCATACGACGGACCGGCCTTCCGCATGTGCGGCCCCACCGCCTCGCGCTCACCGCCTCACGCCGCGCCTCACGCCGCCGTCGACACCTCCGGCCGCAGCGGCCAGTGCGGATCCACCGCCTCCGGTGTCCCCTGCCGCGCGAACCACGCCTGCAGCCCGCGCGCCTGTGCCGCGTGCCACACGGCCTGCAGCGTGTGCAGTTCGGCCGGCGAGAGCCTCTCCAGCCGGCCCGCGAACCGGCGGCCCACCGCCCGTACGACCTCCAGCGAGGCCAGCGCGTCCGCCGCCGCGTCGTGCGCGCCGTCCAGCTCTATCCCGTAGTGCTCGCACAAGTCCGTCAGCGTGCGCCGCCCCTTGCGGTACCGGTCCAGGTGCTTGTCCAGCACCCGCGGATCCAGCACCGTCAGCGGCCGGTTGTCCAGGTACCGGGCCAGCGAGGACGCCCGGTGCCGGCGCAACTCCCGGTCCAGCAGCGTCAGGTCGAACGGCGCGTTCATCACCACCACCGGACGGCCCGCGACCTGCTGCTCCGCCAGCGCCCGGGCTATCTCCTCCACGACCGGCGCCGGCCACCGGCCGTTGTGCTGGAGGTACTCGTCCGTCAGGCCGTGCACCTCCGTCGCCTCCGGCGGAACCGGCACCCCCGGATTGACCAGCCAGCGCGTCTGGCGGACCCGGCCGCCCGCGCACTCCTGCACGACGAGAGCGGCGGACACGATCCGGTCCTGCTCCACGTCCACCCCGGTCGTCTCCGTGTCGAATGCGGCCAGCGGGCCCTCGTACCAGCGTGTCATGGCGAACTCCTCGTCCCCGATCGGCAGATGGGGCGTACGTCGAACACGCCACCCTTGCCCGAATCGGTGATACCCGGCCCGTTTGCGCCGTACGCCGTTTGCGGCCCGCCCGCTGGGGAGACAACCACCTTGGGGGACCGCACACATGACCGGCCGTCACCCCGCCCGCTCTCATCCGGCCAGAGCCCGCAAGGGCATGGGGAGCATCCGGCCATGGCACTCACACAGCCCGAACCGGGCGGGGTGCTGCAGGGGCGCACGGGTGCGCGCGACCAGGCGCGCCCCGCACCGCTGCGCGGCACACTCGCCACCACCGCCTGCATGGAGACCCTCCAAGTGGGATACCTGCACGCCGTCGCGGCCGCCGCCGGCTGCTCGCTGTCCCAGCCCTTCCCCGACAACGGCATCGACTGGCAGGTCAGCCACGGCGCGCCCGAGCACGTCGTGGACGACGAGGTCACCATCAAGGTGCAGCTGAAGGCGACCTACCAGATCCCGCCCGAACCACCCGGGCCCACCTTCGCCTTCACCCTGGACAACGACCACCTGGTGAAGCTGGCCCGGACCCCGGTCGCCGTCCACAAGATCCTCGTCGTGATGCTCGTCCCGCGCGAGCGCGACCGCTGGCTGTCCGCGGGGCACGACCGGCTCGACCTGCGGCACTGCTGCTACTGGACCAACCTCGCCGGGCACCCCGTGACCGGCCGGCGCCGCACCACCGTCCGGATCCCCACCACACGGGTCTTCGACGACCGGGCGCTGTGCGAGATCATGACCCGCGTCGGGTCGGGAGGGACACCTTGATGCACCGGCCGCCACCGCGCCTTCAGCCGCCCGCCGCCCTGCCGGAGTTCGGTGGCCGCCCCGCCCCGGGAGTCCCCGACCCCGAACGGGTCGACCCGGCTGTGTTCGGCGTCCTGCTGCGCCGGCACGGCTGGCAGCGCCGCGGAGGCGCAGCCGGCATCTACGGACGGTGGACGCCGCCCGCGGCCGACCCGGCGGCCCGCACGGGCACCAGCCTCCTCGTCCCGGAGAGCCGCGCCTTCCCGGACTGCACCGACCTGCTCGAAGAGGCGCTCGCCGCGCTCGCCCGCGGCGCCCTGCCCTGCGCCCGCGAGGTGCTCCACGGGCTGAACGTGCCCAGCGACGAGATCCGCTGGGAGCGGCAGAACCCCCAGATCGTGCGGATCCCCGGCCGCAGCCCGCGCGCCCTGGCCGTGGAGGACCACCTGCGCGCGGCCGCCCACAGCCTGCTGCTCGCCGGGGCGCTGGCGGCCCGGTCCACCGCCGGGTACTACGGGGCCCGGCACCGCCGCCAGGCCGAACGGGACCTCGACGGGGTGGTGGCCGGGCCGTCCTCCGACGGGGGCCGGCTCACCGCGTACCTGCCCGTCGCCGGCGGCCGCGGCACCCTGACCCGGCTGCACCACGCCCTGCACGCGGCCCGCGAAGCCGTGGACTACCGGCGCACCACCGGCGGGATGGAGGCCTTCGACGCCGCGGTCCAGGCCGGGGTCAGCCGGGAGCTCTCCGACGCGCTGATCGAGCTCGTGAGCGGGTCGGAGGGCGCCCGGATCGCGCTGGCCTGGGCGCCGGCGGCCGGGGCTCCCGCCGGGTGCGCGGCCCGGCCCGAACCGGTGGAGTTCTCCCCGGGGGACCTGCCCGCGCTGCGCGAGGCCTCGGCGCGCTACACCCGGGACGAGCCCTCGGTCCCGGTGCAGGTCACCGGGACGGTGGTCCGCATGCGGCGCACCACACCCGCGGCCGGCGGGTCGGTCCGCCTGCAGGTGCTGTCCGGGGCCGACGTACCGCAGGTGCGGATGGCCCTGGACGAGCGGGCGTACCGGATCGCCGGGCACGCCCACCTCGCCGGAGTGCCGATCAGGGTCACCGGGCTGCTCCAGCGGCGGGGCGGCTTCCGCAGCGTCGCCGAGATCGGCGACGTGCGGGCCGTCCCCCTGGACGAGGCCCAGCGCGACCGGCTGATCAAGTCCATGGACGAGTCCCTCGACCCGTCGGACGTCCTGTCCGCGGACGACTGAGCGCTCTGCGGGAGGTGCCGCGAGGGCCCGGCGACCGTCTGCGGCCCGGTCGTGGCCGGTCGATCAGTTCCCCGCGCCCCCGCGGGGCGCTGCCGGACCGCCGCCGACCCCGCCGCGGCCGCTCGGCCGACGCCGCGCCTGGCCGGTGACCGGCCCTCCGGCCGCCGGGCCGGTGCGCGGGGCGAGGGTGAAGGAGGCCATGAGCAGGCCGGGTGCGGGGGAGAAGTCCGCCCCGCGGACGAAGCCGAAGCGCTCGTACAGGGCCACCGCCGGAGCGTTCGCCGCACCCGTCGACACCCTCACCGGCCGGTCGGCCGGGACCTCCGCCAGCAGGGCCCGCAGCAGCAGCGAGGCCACGCCCCGCCGGAACCAGGCCGGGTCCACGCACAGCCGGTCCACGCAGACCGAGCCGTCCGGCTCCCGCTCCCAGGCCAGGAACCCGGCGAGCGGGCCGTCCGACCCCTCCGCCGACCCCTCCGCTCCGGCGCCCGCCGCCCCCAGCCAGCGCAGCGGCCGCTCCCGCAGCTCGGCGAGGCTCTCGCGCAGCGCCGGTATGCCGTCGAAGCCGATCAGCCGCGCCTCCACCGCGTACGCCGCCCTGCCGATCCGGTGCACGGCGGCGGCGGTCGCGTCGTGGCCGAGGTCAAGGGGCCCCACCGGCCCGGTCGTCGTCGCCATGCCCCCACGCTAGCGAACGGGAGGTCGCGCCCCGCACGGAAATCAGCGCGGGAACAGGCATAACCGTTTCGCGGGCGGGCCGCCGCTCTCGGTACGATTCAGTCGCGCAGCGTTCGCTGTGGCATTCCTTCAGTCAGGAGAAACCGGTGTCAGACGTCCGTGTGATCATCCAACGCGATTCCGAGCGGGACGAGCGCGTGGTGGCCACGGGCACTACTGCCGCCGACCTCTTCGCCGACGAGCGCACCGTGATCGCCGCGCGCGTGGCGGGCGAGCTCAAGGACCTCTCCTACGCGGTCCGGGACGGCGAGACCGTCGAGCCCGTGGAGATCTCCTCCCCGGACGGCCTCGACATCCTGCGCCACTCCACCGCCCACGTCATGGCGCAGGCCGTGCAGGAGCTCTTCCCCGAGGCCAAGCTGGGCATCGGCCCGCCGGTTCGGGACGGCTTCTACTACGACTTCGACGTCGCGAAGCCCTTCACCCCCGATGACCTCAAGGCCATCGAGAAGAAGATGCAGGAGATCCAGAAGCGCGGGCAGAAGTTCTCCCGCCGCGTGGTCACCGACGAGGCCGCCCGCGAGGAGCTCGCCGACGAGCCGTACAAGCTGGAACTCATCGGCATCAAGGGCTCGGCCTCCACCGACGACGGCGCGAACGTCGAGGTGGGCGCCGGCGAGCTGACCATCTACGACAACCTGGACGCCAAGACCGGCGAGCTGTGCTGGAAGGACCTCTGCCGCGGTCCCCACCTGCCCAGCACCCGCAACATCCCGGCGTTCAAGCTGATGCGCAACGCGGCCGCCTACTGGCGCGGCAGCGAGAAGAACCCGATGCTCCAGCGCATCTACGGCACCGCGTGGCCGTCGAAGGACGAGCTGAAGGCGCACCTCGACTTCCTCGCCGAGGCCGAGAAGCGCGACCACCGCCGCCTCGGCACCGAGCTGGACCTCTTCTCCATCCCGGACGAGATCGGCTCCGGCCTGGCCGTCTTCCACCCCAAGGGCGGCATCATCCGCCGGGTCATGGAGGACTACAGCCGCAAGCGGCACGAGGAGGAGGACTACGAGTTCGTCTACTCCCCGCACGCCACCAAGGGGCAGCTCTTCGAGAAGAGCGGCCACCTGGACTGGTACGCGGAGGGCATGTACCCCCCCATGCAGCTCGACGGTGGTACCGACTACTACCTCAAGCCCATGAACTGCCCGATGCACAACCTGATCTTCGACGCGCGCGGGCGCTCGTACCGCGAGCTGCCCTTGAGGCTGTTCGAATTCGGCACCGTGTACCGGTACGAGAAGTCCGGCGTGGTCCACGGCCTGACCCGGGCCCGCGGCTTCACCCAGGACGACGCGCACATCTACTGCACCCGCGAGCAGATGGCCCAGGAGCTGGACCGCACCCTCACCTTCGTGCTGAACCTGCTGCGCGACTACGGCCTGACCGACTTCTACCTGGAGCTGTCCACCAAGGACCCGGAGAAGTTCGTCGGCTCGGACGAGGTCTGGGAGGAGGCCACCGCGACCCTCCGGCAGGTCGCCGAGAAGCAGGGCCTCCCGCTGGTCCCGGACCCGGGCGGCGCCGCCTTCTACGGTCCGAAGATCTCGGTCCAGTGCCGCGACGCCATCGGCCGTACCTGGCAGATGTCGACCGTCCAGCTCGACTTCAACCTGCCGGAGCGCTTCGACCTGGAGTACACCGCGGCCGACGGCTCCCGCCAGCGCCCGGTCATGATCCACCGTGCCCTGTTCGGCAGCATCGAGAGGTTCTTCGCGGTCCTGCTGGAGCACTACGCCGGCGCCATGCCGCCGTGGCTGGCTCCGGTCCAGGCCGTCGGCATCCCGATCGGCGACGGGCACGTGGACTACCTGAAGGAGTTCGCCGCCGAGGCGAAGAAGAAGGGCCTGCGGGTCGAGGTGGACGCCTCCTCCGACCGCATGCAGAAGAAGATCCGCAACCACCAGAAGCTCAAGGTCCCGTTCATGATCATCGTCGGGGACGACGACATGGCCGCGGGCACCGTCTCCTTCCGCTACCGCGACGGTTCGCAGGAGAACGGCATCCCGCGCGACGAGGCCCTCGCCAAGCTGGTGAAGGTCGTCGAGGACCGCGTCCAGGTCTGACCGGACGCCGTGCGCCTACTGAGGGGCCCCCGGGGAACTCCCGTTCCGCGGGGGCCCCTTCTCGTCCCGCTCGAAGACCTGGATGAGCCAGGAGGAGAACGAGCCCGTCACCGCGCCCAGCAGCGTCAAGCCGAACGCCATCACCACGGCGGCGATCGAGCGGCCCATCGGCGTCACCGGGACCACGTCCCCGTACCCGATCGTCGTCAGCGTCTCGCACGTCCACCACACCGCGTCCCCGAAGGTGAGGATGCTCGCCCCGGGGGCGTACCGCTCCTGCTGGTACACCGCCAGGGCACCGGTGAAGCCCAGCAGCAAGGCCGAGGTCCCGGCGTACGCGACCACCCGCGCGTACAGCTCCATCCGGGGACGGTCCCGCCGGCGCTGCAGGGCCGCGTAGATCTGCACCAGCCGCAGGGGGCGCAGCATGGGCAGCACCAGGACCAGGGTGTGGAGCCAGTTCGAGCGCAGGAAGCGCAGCGGGGGCAGGCCGCTCAGTGCCATCCGGACCAGGTAGTCCACGGCGAAGCACAGCCAGGTGAGGCCGATGACGGCGAGTGCGATGCCGTGCAGCCAGCTTTCCGTCGGCGGGACGAGGACGTGGACGGCGTAGGCGGCGAGGAAGAGCAGCGAGGCGATCAGCAGCGGGACCTCGGTCAGGGCCTCCCAGCGCTGCCTGCGCTCGTCCGATACTTCGTGCATCCGGCCAGGATCCCCGCCCGCAGGCCGATCTCCGCCCCGACGACACGCCGCGCGAGGGCAAGGTCATATGCTGCATCACATGACGACTCAGCCGGAGCAGCAGAACGGCGTCGGGACGCAGGACTCGTTCCAGCGGCTGTGGACGCCCCACCGCATGGCCTACATCCAGGGCGAGAACAAGCCCACCGGCCCGGAAGCCGGGGACGGCTGCCCCTTCTGCGGGATCCCGGAGATGTCCGACGGGGACGGCCTGATCGTCGCCCGCGGCAGGCACGTCTACGCCGTGCTGAACCTCTACCCGTACAACGGCGGCCACCTGATGGTGGTCCCGTACCGCCACGTGGCCGACTACACGGAGCTGGACGCGGCCGAGACGGCCGAGCTGGCCGACCTCACCAAGCGGGCCATGGTCGCGCTGCGCAAGGCCTCCGGGGCCCACGGCTTCAACATCGGCATGAACCAGGGCTCGGCGGCGGGCGCGGGCATCGCAGCGCACCTGCACCAGCACATCGTCCCCCGCTGGGGCGGGGACACGAACTTCATGCCCGTCGTCGGCCACACGAAGGTGCTCCCGCAGCTCCTCGCCGACACCCGGCAGATGCTCGCCGACGCCTGGCCGAACGACTGAGCCGGAAGGACCCGGGTGGTCCGGAGGCCGGCCGTGCGCCGCCCCCGGACCACCCCTCCGCGCCGCTCGGCGGCGAACCGCCCGGCCGACCCCCGCCGGACGGCGGTTTCACGGCCGGACCTCCCGCGGAGCGCTTACGCGTCGTAGACGTCCGCCTTGCGCGGGGACGCGTCCTGGACGAGGCCGCTGACCACCATCGACCGGTTCCCGAAGCGCTCGGTGTCGACGCCGTTCTCGTCCAGGACCCGCATCGCGGCGGCGTGGACGGCGCGCAGGACCGGGGTCGCGGCGCGCATCGCGTCGTCGGCCATGAAACGGTGGCGCCACGGCTGGCCGGCCCACACGTGGCGCGCGCCGAAGGGCTCGGGCAGCACCAGCTTGCCGCCGAAGTAGTCCAGCAGCGGCGGGTACCAGGTCAGCGGCGCCCGGACGGCGAGCCGGACCACCTCCTGGGCGTCGACGAGGGGCAGCGGGCGCTCCACCGTCTCCCAGAACCTGATCGACTTGGGGACCTCCACCACCGGGGGCTTGGACTTCGTGCCGAACAGGCCGTGGACCGGGCCGAGGGCGTGGCCGGTGACCTCCACCCGCAGCGTCTTGTAGAGCACCGTGACCGTGACCAGCATGGTGATCACGAGCTGACCGTCCCACAGCGGGTACTGGATGCCCAGGTAGTGCCGGTTCCCGCCGCTGAACTGCTGCTCGTTGCAGATGCGGGTGATCTCGTGCGGCTTGACGAGGAAGGTGTCCACGTCCGCGCCCGACGGACGGGTCACCTCGCCGGCCCCCTCGCCGATCGGGGCGACGATCCAGTGCTGGACGGACGCGGGCGGGAGGCCGCCGGTGTGCAGGGGGCCGCGCTCCAGCTTGCGCAGCTCGGTGTCGATGGCCCGTATGACGTCCCAGCTGCGGAACGGGTGGATGTCCGCGCCCTCCGTCTTGGGAACCAGCTCCTCGGCCAGCTGCCAGCTGCCCCAGCGGGTGCCCATGCCCAGGATCCCCTTGGGGCCCGCGTAGAAGACCGCGTTGCTGCGGTTCTCGGCGGTGAGCTTGGCCAGGGCGTGGCGCAGGTCCTCGCGGGCCTTCTCGTCGGGGTTGCCGGGCACCGCCTCGGGGATCTTGGCGCCGACGCCGCCCCCCGAGAGCAGGCCGTCCCAGCGGGAGCGCAGGTCGGCGGCGGTGGACTCGCAGATCCGGCGGGCGAGGAACCAGCCGAGCGCCGGCGCGATGACCATGCCGCGCAGGTAGAGGCCGAGGAACCCGTCGAACGGCAGCCGGAACATCATGACGGCCGCCACGACACCGATGCCGACCAGGACGAGCGTGCTCATCCAGGACGCGTACTTCTCGCTGCCCACGAGGGTCTTGCGGAGCTGGAACAGGCCGAGCCACAGCAGCAGGCCGGGCAGGAACACCACCCCGGCGACCAGCATGATCAGGCGCAGCTTGCGGTCGCGCTCCTTGCGGATGTGGGAGGCGGCCAGACAGTGCTCCACCACGGTCTGCGGGTCGGCGCCGAAGGACTGGATGATCGGCTTGCGTCCGGCCGGAAGCGTCCGGGCCTCCACGGCGCGGCAGAAGGCCTCGCCGAGGTTCGGCTCGAAGAGGGAGATTCTCGGGGCCTTGACGGTGGAGGAGTGGTACTCGTTGTTGGCGTCGAGTATCGAGGACAGCTTGGTGTCCTTGCCCCCGTCGCGGTAGGCCGCCGAGGCGAGGGCGTTGGTCGCGGCGGTCTGGCCGCCACCGCCCTGGAGTGGGATCTGCGCCCCGGGCCTGAAGTCGAATCCGTCGTCCGCCACCGCTGCCCCCATCGCTGTGCGTTGTGCTGTTGTGCCGCGCGGATGAGCCTATCGGCGTATCTGCCCCCACGGTCATGGGACAGGGAAATGCCGCCCGCCGCAAGAGGCTTGGACGGGCGGCTCCCCGGTCCTACGTCAGAGTGCTTCCCTTCTCCAGCTGTTCGCGCACCTTTTCGGCGATGTGCGGCGGCATCGGTTCGTGGCGGGCGTAGTCGCGGGTGAAGCTGCCCGTGCCGTGCGAGACGGAGCGCAGGTCGATCGCGTAGCGGCTGATCTCGATCTCGGGGATGTCGGCGCGGACCAGGGTGCGCCCCTGGGCGGCCTGCTCGGTCCCCACGACGCGGCCGCGCCGGCCGGCGAGGTCGCTCATGACGGGGCCGACGTAGTCGTCGGGCACGAGCACGGTGAGCTCGGCGACGGGTTCGAGGAGGTGGATGGTGGCCTCGGCGGCGGCCTCGCGCAGGGCGAGCGCGCCGGCGGTCTGGAAGGCGGCGTCGGAGGAGTCCACGGAGTGGGCCTTGCCGTCGAGGAGGGTCACCCGGATGTCGACGAGGGGGTAGCCGGCGGCCACGCCGCGGGCGGCCTGGCTGCGGACGCCCTTCTCGACGGAGGGGATGAACTGCCGGGGCACGGAGCCGCCGACGACCTTGTCGACGAACTCGATGCCGCTGCCCGGCGGGAGCGGCTCGACCTCGATCTCGCAGATGGCGAACTGGCCGTGGCCGCCGGACTGCTTGACGTGCCGGCCCCGGCCCGAGGCCTTCGCCCCGAAGGTCTCGCGCAGGCCGACCTTGTGGGGGACCGGGTCGACCTGGACGCCGTACCGGGTGCGCAGGCGTTCGAGGGCGACGTCCTGGTGGGCCTCGCCCAGGCACCACAGGACGAGCTGGTGGGTGTCCGGGTTCTGCTCCAGCCGCATGGTCGGGTCCTCGGCGACGAGGCGGGCCAGGCCCTGGGAGAGCTTGTCCTCGTCGGCCTTGCTGTGGGCCTGGATGGCGACCGGGAGCAGCGGGTCGGGCATCTGCCACGGCTCCATGAGCAGGGGCCGGTCCTTCGCGGAGAGGGTGTCGCCGGTCTCGGCGCGGCCCAGCTTGGCCACGCAGGCCAGGTCGCCCGCGACGACGTGGGTGAGCGGGCGCTGCTGTTTGCCGAAGGGGGAGGTGAGGGAGCCGATGCGTTCGTCGACATCGTGGTCCTCGTGACCGCGGTCGGTCAGGCCGTGGCCGCTGACGTGGACGGTCTGCTCGGGGCGGAGGGTGCCGGAGAACACCCGCACGAGGGAGATGCGGCCCACGTAGGGGTCGGAGGAGGTCTTGACGACCTCGGCGACGAGGGGGCCGTCGGGGTCGCAGGTGACGGCCGGGCGTTCCGCGCCGTCAGGAGTGGTGACGGGGACGGGGGCGGTTTCGAGG
>NZ_JACBGN010000223.1 GCF_013401435.1 Streptomyces sp. BR123 | reverse complement strand
GGCGCCGGGGGCCGCGGCGGGGGCGGAGGCGGAGGCGGCCTTGGCGGAGTCCTCGCGGCGGCGCCACAGCTCGGGGGTGATGCCGTCGACGACGCGCCGCTTGGCGTTGACCGGCTCGGCGTCTATCTCGGCCTCGACCTCGATGTCCTGCTCGAAGTCCCGCTCGAACTCGTCCATGGCCGCCGGGGCGGCCTCGGGGGTGCGCGGCGAAGCGGCGCCGAGCGCGTCCGCGTCGGTCAGCAGCCGCCGGTACAGACCGGAGCGGTGCTCCAGCTCCTCGTGGGTACCGATGTCCGCGAGCTGGCCGCGGTCCAGTACGGCGATCCGGTCGGCCAGCGCGAGCGTGGAGCGGCGGTGGGCGATGAGGAGGGTCGTGCGGCCCGCCATGACGGCCCGCAGCGCCTCGTGGATCTCGTGCTCGACGCGGGCGTCGACGGCGGAGGTGGCGTCGTCGAGGAGCAGCAGCCGGGGATCGGTGAGGATGGCCCGGGCGAGCGCGATGCGCTGACGCTGGCCGCCGGAGAGGGTCAGGCCCTGCTCGCCGACCTTGGTGTCGTACCCGGCGGGCAGGCGCTCGATGAAGTCCTCGGCCCGGGCGGCGCGGGCGGCGGCCCGGACCTGCTCCTCGGTGGCGTCCGGGTGGCCGAAGGCGATGTTGGCCCGGATGGTGTCGGAGAAGAGGAACGACTCCTCGGGCACGAGGCCGATCGCGGCGCGCAGCGAGTCGTAGGTGAGCTCGCGGACGTCGTGGCCGCCGACGCGGACGGTGCCGCGGTCGGCGTCGTAGAAGCGGGGCAGGAGGAGGGACACGGTCGACTTGCCGGAGCCGGAGGCGCCGACGACGGCGACGGTCTCGCCGGCGGCGACGGTGAGGGAGAAGCCGTCGAGGACGGGCCGCTCGGGGTCGTAGCCGAAGACGACGTCGTCGAACTCGACGGTGGCGGGGGCGTCGGCGGGCAGCTCCCTCGTGCCCTCCTGGATGGCGGGCTCGGTGTCGATCAGCTCGAACACCCGCTCCACGCCCGCCCGGGCCTGCTGGCCGACGGTGAGGACCATGGCGAGCATGCGGACGGGACCGACGAGCTGGGCGAGGTAGGTGGAGAAGGCGACGAAGGTGCCGAGGGTGACCTGGCCGTTGGTGGCCAGCCAGCCGCCGAGGGCCAGCATGGCGACCTGGGCGAGCGCGGGGACCGCCTGCAGGGCGGGGGTGTAGCGCGAGTTGAGGCGTATGCTCCGCAGCCGCCCGGCGAAGAGGCCGCGGCCGGCATCGCGCAGCTTGGCGGTCTCCTGGTCCTCCTGGCCGAAGCCCTTGACGACGCGGACGCCCGTCACGGCCCCGTCGACGACGGAGGCGACGGCGGCGGCCTGGCCCTGCGCCCACCAGGTGGCGGGGAACAGCTTCTTGCGGCTGCGGTCCGCGATGAACCACAGCGCGGGCGCCATCAGCAGCGCGACGAGCGTCAGCAGCGGCGACAGCCACAGCATGACGGCCAGGGATATCCCGAAGAGGAGGAAGTTGCCGATGGTCATCGGCAGCATGAAGAGCAGGCCCTGGATCAGCTGGAGGTCGCTGGTGGCCCGGCCGACGACCTGGCCGGTGGACAGCTCGTCCTGGCGCCGGCCGTCGAGGCGGGCGATGGTGCCGTACATGTCCGTGCGCAGGTCGTGCTGCACGTCGAGGGCGAGGCGCCCGCCGTAGTAGCGGCGTACGTAGGTGAACGCGTACACGAGCACCGCCGCGCCGATGAGCAGCCCGGCCCACGGCGCCATGGGCCTGCTCCGGTCCCCGATGACGTCGTCGATGATGACCTTCGTGACGAGCGGGACGAGGGCCATGACGGCCATGCCGCCGAGGGAGGAGCCGAGCGCGAGCACCACGTTGGCCTTGTACCGCCAGGTGTAGGCGGCCAGCCGCCTGGCCCAGCCCTCGCCCCGGCCGGGCTTCTGCCCGGGCTGGTCCGGCCTCTCTCCGGTCGTCTGCGCCGTCCCCGTCGCTGTGTGCGCCGCCGCCACGTTCTGCCTCCCCGTCCGTCCGTCGCTGCCGCCTCCCCCAACGCCCCCACCGGCGGATTTCATCCCGCCGCAACATCTCGAAGGTGCAGATATGTCACCTCGAACGCACGCGGGGCGCGGCCGTTGGGGGACGAGGGGTGGGGCCGCCACGGGCGGTGTCCCACCCATTGGGGTGACTTCCTGCCTCTTCCGGACCCCATGCACTGGAATGTCTATACGTTCCGATATATGAACGGCCCATACGCGGTGGAGATCGAACCGGAGGTCAGGCTGTGGCTCATGAACCTGCCGGACGGCGACTACCGGGTGGCCGAGCACGCCGTGGGGCCCCTCCTCGACGCGCCGACCACGCTCGGGGAGCCGTACTCGCGACACCTGGGTGACGGTGTGCGCGTACTGCGGCCCGGCAATCGGCGTGTACACCCGTGACGTCTGGAACGGAGAATCGCCATGGTCAGCCACGCTCAGTGGAAACTCGCCAGGGATCGCAAGGCGGCACAAGGAGTCGCCGAGTCCCCCGAGGCCGCACGCCACCGGGAGGAGATCCGGCTCGCCTTCGAGTTGGGGCAGGCCGTGTTCGACCGGCGGCGCGATCTGGGGATCTCGCAGACCGAGCTGGCCCGGCGGGCCGGGATGACGCAGCCGCAGGTGTCGAAGCTGGAACTCGGCGGGACCGTGCCCACGGTTCCGCTGCTGGCGCGGCTGGCGCGGGCCATGGACTCCGAGCTGCGGTTGACCCTGGTCGGGGAGACCTCCCGGGTCGCGTTCACGGCCCGGGAGGGCGAGGCCGCCTGAGGGGGCGTAGCCCGCGCGCGGGGCGTCCCGTACGTGTCCTCCTGCGCCCGGCCGTCACGGCGCGTCGAACTCGTACTCCAGGACGTAGGCCGCGGAGTCGAGGATCATCTCGTTCACCTCGACGACCCGCCCGTCGACGGCGAAGGCGGTACGGCGTACCAGCACGACCGGCGTTCCGGGCACGAGGGTGAGGGCTCCGGCCTCCTCCGGAGTGGGCATCCGCGAGCGGATCTCCTCCCGGAACCGGACCGGCTTGCGGCCGAGGTCGGCGAGGCGGGCGTAGATGCCGCCGGGGCCGGTGTCCGGCTCGGCGATGGGGGTGCCGGCGGTGAGGGCGGCGTCCAGGTAGGACGTGGCGACCATGACCGGCCTGCCGTCGAGAAGAAACCTCCTGCGGCGCACACAGACGGCCGATCCGGAGGGGAGCTTCAGGGCTGCGGCCGCCGCGCTCGGGGCACGCTCTTCGGACACGCCGAGAAACTCCACCTCCAGGTCGTGCCCCTTGCCGTCGGCAGCCCAGATCGAGCCGCCCGCGCCCCAGACCTCGACGGCGAGCCGCTGGATCCCGCGGCGCCGGAGGCCGACCTTGAACTCCCGGACGAACACGCCGGCGCCCTTGCGCGCCTCGACCAGCCCCTCGGCCTGCAGGGCCGCGAACGCCTGGCGGGCGGTCATCCTGGCCACCCCGTACGTGGCCATCAGGTCGCTCTCACCGGGCAGCCGGTCGCCCGGGCCGTACCGGCCGGATGCGATGGCGTCCTTCAACGCGGCGGCGATGCGCTGGTACTTGGGCTGCCGTTTCTCGCCGCCACTCGGCATGTGAACCTCCTGATCACCTCCGGACAGCCTAGGGGGCGACACCTGGCAAGAAAGGGCGTTTGTCCGTTCGCGACCCTGCATCCGCGCACATATCTAGACATCTAGCGATCGAGTGGGCGGCCGACGGGCACCCCGACGCTTTACTGGGCGCCTATCTAGATAGGTGAGGTGGTAGTTGTGGCTCCTGCTGACAACGCCTTCTGGCTCCTGCCGCGAAGCCCGCGCACACCCGGCTGGGCCCGGGCGTTCTTCCGGGCCCAAGCCCGCTCGTGGGGCGTCGCCCCGCAGGTCGTGCAGGCGGCGGAGCTGGCACTGTCGGAGCTCGTCACCAACGCCGTACGGCACGCCCGGGCGCCCCGCGGCCGGGAGATCGGCGTACGGGCGGTGTGGGACGGCACGTGCCTGCGGGTCGAGGTCGCCGACGCCGGCGACTGGGTGGACCTGGAACCGGGGCCGCACAGGCCGGACGGCGAGAGCGGGCGCGGGCTCGCCGTGGTGGCCGCCGTCGCCGGCCGGTGGGGCCAGGAGCCCCGCCCCCACGGCATCGGCAAAACGGTCTGGGCCGAGTTCCCGGTCAGGGCGTAGGGAGCGGCTTCACGACCGGGGGCTTCTCCAGGGGCTTGTTCTCGCAGCCGAGGGCCTCGGTGACGCGGCGGGTCATGAGGGCAGCGAGGGCCATCTTCCTGTCCGTTGCCGCTTGGCCCGTGTCAGGCTCGAAGTCCATGAACGAGTAATAAACGTCCGCGGACAGGTACGCCTTCTGCGACTGCTCCGCGAGCTCACCGGGCATGTCGCACTGGACAAGCAACCGCGCCTTCGTGTAGTCCGCCACGCCGCGCGCACCGTTCACGTCGTACGACACATCGCCGGTAAACCACGGCTGCTGAGGAGAGGTCCGAGGCGCCCATGCGAACGAGAAGTTCGCCTGGGCGAGACGCGTATCGGTGTCCGCCTGGAACGTGCACGTGAGGTGGTAGTACGTCTGCTTTTCGGGACGCATCGACCGCAGGTCGCGCTCCAGCTTCTTCACCAGTTCGCCCATGGACTTGCGGACCTTCGTCGTGAAGCCCTCGGTCTCGAGGACTTCACGCAGAAGAACCGCCTCTTCCGAGGAGGACGTGGTCCCGCACAGATCCGCCGCCTTCTCATCGGCGTCGCCCAAGTTGCACGATGCCAGTGTCAGCACACAGAGGAGAGCAGCTGTCGACCGCCCGAGGGTCTTGAGCACATCAGGACCGGAGGTGTGCACGAGCGGCGTCCCGTCCAGTCGTGTATGCGTCGCCTGCACCGTCCTTGGCATGGTCGAAGGCGGGGTCCTTCACGATCTGTCGATCCCTGGCCCATGCGTCGAGCATGTCGTTGGTCGCCTGTATGCCCTTGCCGTAATTGCCACTGGAATCCTTCTTCCCCTGTTCCTCGGCCTCATCCTTGACGCCGGCGACCCACTCGTACTTGAGCGAGTCGATCAGCGAGCCTCCGACCGTGCCCGCGATCGGGATCTCGCCGATGAGTCCGTTCGCAGCGGCGGCCGTGTGCTCAGAAGTGCCTTCCGCCCACTTGATCCGGTCGTCTTCCTTGTCCTTGTAGACGTCGGCCCCGATGCCGTTCAGGGCGCCGGCCGCGGCGCCGATGTCATGGGCCCGGTTGTCCCAGTCCGCGCTCACACCGTGCAGGTCACCCTTGTACGGGGCGGCAGCGGTGAGCAGCTCCGCCGAGTAGTTCCGCTCCGCCTCGACCAGCAGGGCGTAGCTCGGGCCGTCGTCCGCGATGCCGCGCATCACGCGGACCAGGCTGGCCTGGCCGACCGCGATCTGGGCCTTGTCGCCCGAACCGTGGATCGAGTCGCTGCCGCTGATGCCGCCCAGGTCGGACTTCTGGCCGCCGAGGATGTCGTGGGTGTCCTCCACGTAGTCGACCAGTGCCTTCGCCATCGGCTGGCGCAGGCCCTCCAGGTGCTTCGGGAACTTGTCGCCGCCCATCTCGTCGTCGAGGAGGCGGATGGCGTTGTGCATCACGCGGGCCTGGCCCTCGGTGTGCGGGCCGGGCGGGCCGAGCTTCTCGCCGTCCGTGTGGCCGGTCGCCGCCGCTTGGAGGGCCGCGCCGAGGCCCGCCGTCTTGTCGCCGCGTATCTCGATCGGCTGACCGACGTTGGTCGCGAAATAGGGGTCCGGCATGTCGCGCTCGGTGAGCATGTACTTCAGGTGCTCGTTCTTGTTTCCGGGCGCGTCGGGGTCGAGGAAGTACGTCGCGGAGTCCGGGTCCTTGGCCATGATGCTGAGCAGGCCGTCCAGCGGGTCGGAGACCAGGTTCGGGCGCTGGGAGTCCCAGGCGTGGTCGTACATGTGCGGCTTCGACTTCTCGGCCGCGATCATGCCGTCGCCGACGTCGTTGAGGAACTGCTTGCCGTAGCCGTCGCCGTGCGCCATGAGGGTGACCAGCGACTGGTAGCCGTACGTCGGCCGCAGGCCCTTGGCGACCAGCTCGGGGCCCTGCTCCTTGAGCCCGTTCACGAAGGGCTTGTACGCGTAGCTGTCCGGGTCCTTGGTGCCCGAGGCGATCGTCCCGGCGAGGCCGGCGTTGATCGATTCGTAGAGCTTCCTGTCGGCCGCCGACGCGCCGCGGTCGTTCGACGCCAGGTTCATCTGGTCGGCGAGCAGCAGGGTGCCCTTCGCCCCCAGCCCGTTCAGGTACGCCTCGCTGAAGTGCTTGTCCCCGGAGTTCTGCTTCAGGACCTCGTCGTAGTGCCGCAGCTCCTCCGGAGAGGCCTTGCCGTCACGGATCTTCTGGGTGAGGGCGAGCGCCTCCACCGCCTCGACGTCGTTGACGGGCTTCGAGTTGAAGCCGAACATCGCCGTGCCGTCCGCGCCCGACGCGTTCAGCAGGGCGGTCTTGACGTCCGCGTCGAATTCCGTGATCGCTTTGACGCTGTCCGCGATGCGGCGGGTCCAGGCCCGCTCGATCTCCGGGAGGTCGGGATCGTGCCGCGCCGCGTTCGCGGTGCCGGCGTCGACCTTGGAGAAGTCGAAGCTCGCGTTGCCGGCGTCCGAGACCTTCATGCCGGCGGCCTTGGCGTCCGCCACGGCGGACACCAGGCGGCTCTTGAGGTCCGTGAACCGGGCGTACGCGTCGCGGAGCAGCGACTCCATGGCCAGTGCCTCCTTCTGCGCCGACGCGTACTCCTGGCGCGTGACGGAGGATTTGGCGGCGGCGGCCGTCGCGCTGCTGCCCTGCCAGCCGTCGCCGGCGGAGACCTTCTGGACCTCGTCCTTGTAGACGTCCTCCATGGTCTTGAACTGCGTCGCCATGGCCTTCCAGCCGTCGGCGGCCGTGGTGAGCGCGGAGAGGTCCGTCTGCATGATCTCGGCGTAGTTCGGCACGTCCGTCTCCCTCTAGTAGAGGCCCGTGACCTTGGACTGCAGGGGCTGAAAGCTCCGGCCCGTCAGCTGGTCGGTTCCGCTGAGCATGTTCGACGCCTCGCGCAGGCCTGTCTTCTCCGAGTCCAGCCGTGCCATCAGGCGCTTGACCTGGTCGTCCCAGTGCGTGTGCGCTTTCGTCAGACCGGCCGCCGTGTCCCAGCCGGTGAAGGCCTTGACCGCGTTCTTGGTCGGCTCGTCGGCCGCGTTCGCAGCGTTTGTCGTGCCGGGCTGCAGGACGTTCTGGATGGTGTTGGCCGCCTTCTTCTTCTCGGGAGGGATCGTGGCCAGCACCCCGTATCCGCTGGGTGTCCCGGAGCCGCCGCCCGGGTCGGCGGCGAGCTGGTTCAGCCGCATCTGCGGCGACGTGCCCTCGGTCGCGGCCGCCTGCTTGTGCCGGCCCCACTCCTCCTCGAACGACACTGCTCCCCCTCGCACTCCGCCCACCTGATCAAGGCCACCCTAGCGAGCCCCCTGAGCAAGCCCTAAAGGTGCGTGGGGGCGAACATGCGGGGTTTGGCCGGAAGTACCACCACCGAGGGGCCCGGAGTGGCGAGGGCCTTCGCGAGGTCCGCGCGGAGGGCGTCCGGAGAGGTCGGGGTCGCCGGGATGCCGAAGGATTCCGCCAGGGCGGTGAAGTCCGGGCGGGTCAGTTCGGTGCCGGTCGTGCGGCCGTCGAAGGCGTCCGTCATGTACTCGCGCAGGATGCCGTAGCCGCCGTCGTCGACGATCAGCCAGGTGACGTCCAGGTCGTGCTGGCGGGCGGTGGCCAGCTCGGCGATGGAGTACATCGCGCCGCCGTCGCCGGAGACGGCCAGGACCGGGGTGCCCGGCTCGGCCAGGCACGCGCCGAGGGCGGCCGGGAAGGCGTAGCCGAGGCCGCCCGCGCCCTGGGCCGAGTGCATGGTGTTCGGGTGCTTCGGGTCGAAGGCCGACCATGCCCAGTACGCCAGGATCGTCATGTCCCAGAAGGACGGGGAGCGGGGCGGGAGGGCCGACCTGATGGAGTGGAGGAGGTCCTGCTCCAGGGCGAGGTCCTGGGAGGCCAGGCGGTCTGCGACGGCGGAGAGGACCGCGCGGACGCGGTCGGGGGCGGTGGGGTCGCGGCGTTCGGCCACGGTTTCGAGGAGGGCCTGGAGCGCGAGGCGGGCGTCCGCGTGGATGCCGAGCGCGGTGTGGTTGGACTCCAGCTTGCCGAGGTCCGCCTCGATCTGGACCACCCGGCCGCCGGGCCGGAACGTGTGGTAGTTCGAGGACAGCTCGCCCAGGCCGGAGCCGACGACGAGGAGGACGTCCGCGTCCTCCAGGAAGTCGGTCGTGTGGCGGTCCTCCAGCCAGGACTGGAGGGAGAGCGGGTGGGTCCAGGGGAAGGCGCCCTTGCCGCCGAAGGTGG
Organism: Streptomyces sp. BR123; assembly: GCF_013401435.1. Taxonomy (GTDB): domain Bacteria; phylum Actinomycetota; class Actinomycetes; order Streptomycetales; family Streptomycetaceae; genus Streptomyces. Next base: position 3,535 of record NZ_JACBGN010000223.1, on the reverse strand, counting down.
TGACCACGGGGGCGCAGAGGCGTTCGGCCAGCTGCTTGAGCTTGCCTGCTGCGTCCGCGCGGACGACGCCGCCGCCCGCGATGATCACGGGGCGTTCGGCGTTCTCCAGCCAGTGCGCGGCGAGGGCCGTCAGCTCGGGGCGCGGGGGCAGGTCGTGCGGGGTCGCGTCCATGCCGGTGACCTGCGGGACGAACGTTTCCGTGCGGAGGACGTCCTCCGGGATCTCCACCCACACCGGCCCGTGCGGGGCCGTCAGTGCCGACTCCCAGGCCTCGGCGATGACGGATGGGATCTGGGAGGGGGTCCGGGCGAGGTGGACGGACTTGACCACGTCCCGGAAGGAGGCGGCCTGGTCGCGCAGCTCGTGCAGGTGGCCGTGCCGGCCGCCGCCGAGGCCGGTGGTCGGTACCTGGGAGGAGATCGCCAGTACGGGGGAGGAGGCCGCCGCTGCCTCGGCGAGTGCGGGGAGCGCGGTCAGGGCGCCCGGGCCGGTGGAGAGGAGGAGGGGCACCGCCTCGCCGGTCATCCGGCCGTACGCGTCGGCGGCGAAGCCGGCGTTGTTCTCCACGCGGAGGGTGACCAGCCGCAGGTCGGAGCGACCGACCGCGTCGAACAGCCCGAGGGCGTGCTGCCCGGGCAGCCCGAACACGGTGGTCGCGCCCAGCCCGCGCAGCGTCTCCACGACCAGGTCCCCGCCCGTCCGGCCCGGCGGCGGCGCGAGGGCCGCCGCCCGCTGGGCGTCGGTGGGGCGGAGTACCAGGTCGTGGTCGTGCGTCACGCGGTTACGTGCCTTCCGTGCTGGCGTGCCGGGCAGCCGGCCGACGCGGCGGGGCCTACTTGCCCTTCGCCGCGGCGATCTGGCGGCTCATGATCGTGGTCAGCTCGTAGGCGGTGTGGGACGCCGCGACCGAGGTGATCTCGGCGTGATCGTACGCCGGGGCGACCTCGACCACATCGGCGGAGACCAGGTTGCAGGAGGACAGGCCGCGGATGATCTCCAGCAGCTCGCGGGAGGTCATGCCGCCCGCTTCGGGGGTGCCGGTGCCGGGCGCGTGCGCCGGGTCCAGCACGTCGATGTCGATGGAGATGTACAGCGGGCGGTCGCCGATGCGCTGGCGCAGCTGGTCGGCGATCTCGTCCGCGCCGCGGCGGTACACATCGGCGGAGGTCACGATGCCGAAGCCCATCTTGGCGTCGTCGTCGAGGTCCTGCTTGCCGTACAGCGGGCCGCGGGTACCGACGTGCGACAGGGCCTCGGTGTCGAGGATGCCCTCCTCGACGGCGCGGCGGAACGGCGTGCCGTGCGTGTACTCGGCGCCGAAGTACGTGTCCCAGGTGTCCAGGTGGGCGTCGAAGTGCAGCAGGGCGACCGGGCCGTGCTTCTTCGCGACCGAGCGGAGGAGGGGGAGGGCGATGGTGTGGTCGCCGCCGAGGGTCATCAGGCGGGAACCGGCGGACAGCAGCTCGTCGGCGGCGGCCTCGACCGTCTCGACGGCCTCGTTGATGTTGAAGGGGTTCACGGCGATGTCACCGGCGTCGGCGACCTGCGCGAGCGCGAACGGGGAGGCGTCCTGCGCCGGGTTGTACGGGCGCAGGAGGCGGGAGGCCTCACGGATGGCGTTGCCGCCGAAGCGGGCGCCGGGGCGGTAGGACACGCCGGAGTCGAAGGGCACGCCGACGACGGCGACGTCCGCCGAGCCGACCTCGTCCAGGCGGGGCAGCCGGGCGAAGGTCGCGGGGCCCGCGTAACGCGGGATGCGGGAGGAGTCGACCGGTCCGCGGGGCGTCTGCTCGTTGCGCTCGGTGCTCATGGGGGTGCCCTTCTGGAGGTCCTACAGGCCTTGCGGGTCGTGCAGGTCTTGCAGGTGCTGCTGGCGTTGTGCTTGTGCGGTGCTTCGAGCGTAAGTCGCCGGGGTCCGGGCGCGCAGTGTACGTTCCATCCATACTGTCCGACCGGCGTGTGCGGAGCATCCATGAGTGGTCTTGGATCAGGGGCGGGTGAACCGTCCGATTCGGCTCCGGGGCCGGGGCTGGGTCCGGATCCGGGTTCCGGTCCGGGTCCGGGTCCGGTGGATGAAGGGGCCGCCGCCGGGCCGTCGGCGGTGCCGTCCGTTTCGCCTGTGCCGCCTGTGCCGCCTGTCGCGTTGGGGGCGCTGCTCGGGGACCGGGAGCTCGGGCTGCGGCATCTGGCCGGGCCGGCCGAGGCCTGGGTGCACGGGGTGCACGCCTCCGAGATGGCCGATCCGTCGCCCTACCTGCTGGGCGGGGAGCTGCTGCTCACTGCGGGTGCGGGGCCGGGGGACGGGCCCGGTGGGGACGAGCCCGGTGGGCATGGGCCTGCCCTCGCTGCCGCTTCCTATGACCGGTACGTCTCCCGGCTCGCCGCCGCCGGGGCTGCGGCCCTCGGGTTCGGAGTGGCCCCCGTGCACGAGGAGGTGCCGGCCGCGCTCGCCGACGCCTGTGCGCGGCACGGGCTGCCGCTGCTGGAGGTTCCGCCGCGCACCCCGTTCACCGCGGTCGCCCGCGCGGTGTGGCGGCTGATGGCCGAGGCGCGGACCCGTGAGCTGCGCCGCGTGACCGAGGCCCAGCAGGCGCTGGCTGCGGCCGCGGCCCGGCCGGATCCGGTGCCGGCGGTGCTGTCCCGGCTCGCGGCGAGTCTGGGCGGGTACGTGGTGCTGTGGCCGGACGGGCGGGCCGCGGGCACACCGCTGCCCCCGGAGGGTGGGCATGCGGCTCTGGATTCGCTCATGGCCCGGGTCGGCCGGGCCGGGGGGCCCGCCACCGCCACCGATCAGGCCGGGGGCCGGCACCTCGCCGCGTACGCCCTCGGCCGCCACGCCGTGCTGGGGACGGCCACCCCGGCCCGTGCCCCCGGCGATCACACCGTCGCCTCGGTCGCCGCCGTCCTGCTGACCCTGCTCACCGCCGAACGGCCCGCCGGGGACGACACCGCCGCCCTGGCGCGGCTGCTGCTCGGGGGCTCCCCGGCGGAGGTGCTGGGCCCCGGCCCCTGGTACGCGGTCCACGCCCGCGGCGGCGGCACCGACCCCGACCCGCGGGCCCTCGCCGCGGCGCTGGGGACCGTACTGCTGGATCCGCGGCCCGGTCCCGGCGTACGGCTCCTGACCGATCGGGATCCCGGCCCGCAGCCCGGATGGCGGCTGGGGGTCAGTGCCCCGGCCGCGCCCGAAGCGCTGGCCACCGCGGACGCGCAGGCCCGGCGCGCCCTGGACCGTGCCGAGGCGGCCCGCGCACCGCTGGCCCGCCACACCGAACCCGGCTTCGCGGGCCTGGTCGGCGAAGCCGAGGCCCGGGCGCACGCGGAGGCGTTGCTCGCCCCGCTGGCTCCCGTGCTGCGCGAGACGCTGCGGGGCTGGCTGGCCCACCACGGCAGCTGGGACCGCAGCGCCACGGCTCTGGGGGTGCACCGGAACACGGTCCGGCAGCGCGTTGCCCGCTGCTCGGTGCTGCTCGGGCGGGACCTGGACGATCCGGATGCGCGGGCGGAGCTGTGGTTCGCGTTGCGGTGGGAGGG
>NZ_JACBGN010000222.1 GCF_013401435.1 Streptomyces sp. BR123 | reverse complement strand
CCTGCCCACCTCCCCCGGCCCTGCCGGGCGGACCCCTTCCGGAACGCGAGATTCATGACCGGCACAGACGATGTCCTGCTTGTCCACGGCGGTACCCCGCTCGAGGGCGAGATCCGTGTCCGCGGTGCGAAGAACCTCGTGCCCAAGGCCATGGTCGCCGCTCTGCTCGGCAGCGAGCCCAGCCGGCTCCGCAACGTTCCCGACATCCGCGACGTGCGGGTCGTCCGCGGCCTGCTCCAGCTCCACGGGGTGACCGTACGCCCCGGCGAGGAGCCCGGCGAGCTGGTGCTCGACCCGACGCACGTCGAGAGCGCGAACGTCGCCGACATCGACGCCCACGCGGGCTCGTCCCGCATCCCGATCCTCTTCTGCGGCCCGCTGCTGCACCGCCTCGGCCACGCCTTCATCCCGGGCCTGGGCGGCTGCGACATCGGCGGCCGGCCGATCGACTTCCACTTCGACGTGCTCCGCCAGTTCGGCGCGACCATCGAGAAGCGCGAGGACGGCCAGTACCTGGAGGCCCCGCAGAGGCTGCGCGGCTGCAAGATCCGCCTGCCGTACCCGTCGGTCGGCTCGACCGAGCAGGTGCTGCTGACGGCCGTCCTGGCCGAGGGCGTCACCGAGCTGACCAACGCCGCGGTCGAGCCCGAGATCGAGGACCTCATCTGCGTCCTGCAGAAGATGGGCGCGATCATCTCCGTGGACACCGACCGGACCATCCGGATCACCGGTGTCGACCGCCTCGGCGGCTACAACCACAAGGCGCTCCCGGACCGCCTGGAGGCCGCCTCGTGGGCTTCCGCGGCCCTGGCGACCGGCGGCAACATCTACGTGCGCGGCGCCCAGCAGCGCTCGATGATGACCTTCCTGAACACGTACCGGAAGGTCGGCGGCGCCTTCGAGATCGACGACGAGGGCATCCGCTTCTGGCACCCGGGCGGCCCGCTCAACGCGATCGCCCTGGAGACGGACGTGCACCCCGGCTTCCAGACCGACTGGCAGCAGCCGCTGGTGGTGGCCCTGACCCAGGCCACGGGCCTGTCGATCGTCCACGAGACGGTCTACGAGTCCCGCCTCGGGTTCACCTCGGCCCTCAACCAGATGGGCGCGCACATCCAGCTGTACCGCGAGTGCCTGGGCGGCTCCGCCTGCCGCTTCGGCCAGCGCAACTTCCTGCACTCGGCGGTCGTCTCCGGCCCCACCAAGCTGCAGGGCGCCGACCTGGTCATCCCCGACCTGCGCGGCGGGTTCTCGTACCTGATCGCGGCGCTGGCGGCCGAGGGCACCTCGCGGGTCCACGGCATCGACCTCATCAACCGCGGCTACGAGAACTTCATGGAGAAGCTCGTCGAGCTGGGGGCCAAGGTCGAGCTCCCCGGCGGCGAGCTCGTCTGAGCCCGAGCTCTCCCACACCGGGGCCCGTGTGGCCCCTGAGGCCCCTGAAGGGCCCTCAGGGGCCCCGTAGGGGCCGCGGACAGGCCGAAGGGCGGCCACCCACCGGGTGGCCGCCCTTCTGCTTCGTACGTGCTGCGTACTCCTGCCGTCCCGGGGGCCTGTGCGGCCCTCGGCACAAGGGCGGGACTTACTTGCCCTTGGCGGCTTCCTTGAGCTTGGAGCCCGCGGAGACCTTCACGCTGTAGCCGGCCGGGATCTGGATCGGGTCGCCGGTCTGCGGGTTGCGAGCGGTGCGAGCGGCACGGTGGGTGCGCTCGAAGGTCAGGAAGCCGGGGATGGTGACCTTCTCGTCGCCCTTGGCGACGACCTCGCCGATGGTCTCGGCGAGCGCGGCCAGAACGGCGTCGGCGTCCTTGCGGGTCACCTCGGCGCGCTCGGACAGAGCGGCCACCAGCTCACTGCGGTTCATGTTGTACTCCCGTGTTCAACTTGCCTTGGAGGCGTGAGATCGAAGCCGATGCTGCCAGGGCCCTCGGACAGTGCCCGGACCCGGGTCTGAAGCGTCAGACCCTCGCGCCCGGTTACGCATCCTGCCCCCACCAGCGGCGGGAAAGCCAATCCGGCACCCGCCAGGGTCACACGAAAAGCGCCACAGTCACGCCTCGGTGACGCTCCGTCCGCACCGGTGGGAAGGGCGTCCCGGTCCTCGTGGGCATTCCCCGCAACACTAGAGGCGGCCGGCCCTGCCTGCATCCCGCGACGCGCCGGGATCCGGCTCAGGCGGACGTGGGCGTCGTCACAGCGGCCGCGGCGGCGGTGGCGGCCTTGCGGACGGCGCCGGCGACCGCGCCCGCGACCTTGTCGTTGAAGACGGACGGAATGATGTAGTTCGCGTTCAGCTCGTCCGCGCCGACGACGTCCGCCAGAGCGGTCGCGGCGGCCAGCATCATGTCCGTGTTCACCGTGCGGGACTGGGCGTCCAGCAGGCCGCGGAAGACGCCCGGGAAGACCAGCACGTTGTTGATCTGGTTCGGGAAGTCGGAGCGGCCGGTGGCCACGACGGCCGCGGTCTGGCGGGCGATCGCCGGGTCCACCTCGGGGTCCGGGTTCGCGAGCGCGAACACGATCGCACCCTCCGCCATGGCGGCGACGTCCTCACCGGACAGCACGTTCGGGGCCGAGACGCCGATGAACACGTCGGCGCCGACGACGGCCTCCTTCAACGTGCCCGTGTAGCCCTCGGGGTTGGTGTTGTCGGCGATCCAGCGCAGCGGCGAGTCCTCGGCGGCGTCGACCAGGTCGGGACGGCCCGCGTGCACGACGCCGTGGATGTCGGCGCTCACGACGTTCTTCACGCCGGCCGCGAGGAGCAGCTTGAGGATGGCGGTGCCGGCCGCGCCGGCGCCCGACATGACGACCTTGACGTCGCCAACTGCCTTGCCCACGACGCGAAGTGCGTTGGTGAGGGCGGCGAGCACGACGATCGCGGTGCCGTGCTGGTCGTCGTGGAAGACGGGGATGTCGAGGGCCTCGCGCAGCCGGGCCTCGATCTCGAAGCAGCGCGGCGCGGAGATGTCCTCCAGGTTGATGCCGGCGAAGCCGGGGGCGATCGCCCGGACGATGGCGACGATCTCGTCGGTGTTCTGGGTGTCCAGGCAGATGGGCCACGCGTCGATGCCGGCGAACCGCTTGAAGAGGGCGGCCTTGCCCTCCATGACGGGCAGGGCGGCCTTCGGGCCGATGTTGCCGAGGCCCAGCACGGCGGAGCCGTCCGTCACGACTGCGACGGAGTTGCGCTTGATGGTGAGGCGGCGCGCGTCCTCGGGGTTCTCGGCGATCGCCATGCACACGCGGGCCACGCCCGGGGTGTAGATCATCGAGAGGTCGTCGCGGTTGCGGATGGGGTGCTTGGACGCCATCTCGATCTTGCCGCCGAGGTGCATCAGGAACGTGCGGTCGGAGACCTTGCCGAGGCTGACGCCCTCGATGCCGCGGAGCTTGTCGACGATCTCGTCCGCGTGCGCGGTCGAGGTCGCGGCGATGGTGACGTCGATACGGAGCTTCTCGTGACCGGAAGCGGTCACATCGAGGCCGGTGACCGAGCCACCGGACGACTCCACGGCGGTGGTGAGCTGGGAGACCGCGGTTCCGCTCGCGGGCACTTCCAGGCGGACCGTCATCGAGTACGAGACGCTGGGCGCCGTTGCCATGGCCGTGTTTCCTCTTCTGTCCCTGTTTTTCGTGTACGTACAGGGCCCCGCAGCACGTCGGTGCGGCAGGACCTGTTGTCCGATCGTCCCACCTACCGGTCAGTAGCAGGTAACCAGCCACGAATTCCGGAAAAATTCTTCCACCATGCGAGACAAGTGGTGGGCGGGGAGGCGCACGCGGGCACGAAAAAGGTCCGCGCCCCTCGGCTTCGAGGAGCGCGGACCTGCCGAAATCCATGACACCGACCCGCCATGCTCGCCTCGCGGCAAGTGGTCGCTCTAGGCGACGAAGGTTGGGCCCGGGGGCTTGGATCGAGCCGGTGTCGTACCCAGGCTAACAAAGGATCCGGGCGGGCGGTCCCCCGCGCGGGACTCCGCCCCGTCCCACCACGCTTCCGGCCGCGGGCCATCCGGGACGGCGGACGGCGCCGCAGCCGCCTGCCCCGCCCCGCCGGAGCCCCGTCAGGCCGCCGTCACGGACGCCGTCACGGACGCCGTCACGGACGGAGCAGGGACGGCAGGCCGTCCGCGTCCGGTTCGTCCCGCTCGGTGGAGATCACCGTCAGCTGCTGCGTCGCACGCGTCAGCGCCACGTACAGCACGCGCAGACCCGCCGGGAACTCGCCCGCCTCGACCTCCTCGCGGCTGGTGCCGCCGGCGATCTCCGCCGGGGAGACGACCACCGTGGCGTCGTACTCCAGGCCCTTGGCCTCCAGGCTGCCCAGCGCGACCGCCCGCTCTCCGAGGTCGGCCAGCCAGCCGGCGGCCTCCTCGCGCCGGTCCATGGCGACGACCACGCCGACGGTCCCGTCGACCTGCTCCAGCAGCCTCCGGGTCTCCTCCCGCACCGCCGCGCCCAGATCGCCGTCGGCGACCGTGAACCGGGGCTCCAGGCCGGTGGAGCGGACCGCGGTCGGCGGCTCCATCCCCGGCATCGCCAGCTTCAGCACCCGCGCGGCGATCTCGGCGACCTCGGCCGGGTTGCGGTAGTTCACCGTCAGGGTGAAGCGCCGGCGCGGCCGGGTGCCCAGGGCCTCGTCACGGGCGGCGGCCGCCTCCTCCAGGTCGATCCACGAGGACTGCGCCGGGTCGCCCACCACCGTCCAGGTGCCGTGCCGGCCCCGGCGGCCGACCATCCGCCACTGCATGGGCGTCAGGTCCTGCGCCTCGTCCACGATCACGTGCGCGTACTCGGTGCGCTCCGCCGCGATCCGCTCCGCGCGCTCCCACTGGCTCTCCTCGCGGACCGGCATCAGCTCCTGCAGCCCGGTCAGCTGGTCCAGCGGGTCCGCCTCACGCTTCCGCTTCGGCCGCGCCGGGGCGCCGAGCAGCTGCTGGAGCTCGTCCAGCAGCGCCACGTCGTGCACCGACAGCGGGCCGCTGCCGTCCGGTCCGACGCGGCGCAGCGAGCGGGCCGTCCGGCGGACCTCGCGCGGGTTCAGCACCCGGCGCGACCAGCGGCCGAGGCGCCGCTCGTCGGCGAGCGCGCCGAGCACGCCGCGCGGGGTCAGCTCGGGCCACCAGGCGTTCAGGAACTCGATGAACGAGTCCTCGGTGGAGACGTCCTCGTCGAAGGCCGAGCGGAGTTCCGCCGCGAGCTCCGGGTCGCTGTGCCGGCCGGCCGCGCCCGTCTTCGCGTACAGGGCGTCGAGGAGCAGCTTGCGGGCGCGCGGGCGCAGCAGGTTGACGGGGGCGGTGCCGCCGAGGACGTTCTGCCGGATCCGGTTCAGCTCCTCGGCCTCCAGCTCCACGCGGCGGGAGAAGGCCACCACGCGCAGCCGCTCCGGGGCGTCGCCGAGTTCGAGCGCGCCGCGGACGGCCTTGCGCAGGACCTTCAGCATCCGGGAGGAGCCCTTGATCCGGGCGACGGCCGCCTCGTCGTAGGCGGTCGCCTCGGCGCCGTCGACCAGCGAGCCCAGCGCCCGGATGGCGACCTGGCCCTCCTCGCCGAGCGAGGGCAGCACGCCCTCGGTGTACGCGACGAGCAGCGGCGTCGGGGAGACGATCAGGATGCCGCCGGAGTAGCGGCGCCGGTCCTGGTACAGCAGGTAGGCGGCGCGGTGCAGGGCGACGGCGGTCTTGCCGGTGCCGGGGCCGCCCGCGACCTCGGCGACGGACGCGGCGGGGGCGCGGATCACGAGGTCCTGCTCGGCCTGGATGGACGAGACGATGTCGCGCATGGAGTGCGTCCGGGCCCGGCCGAGGGCGGCCATGAGGGCGCCGTCGCCGATGGCGGGCAGTTCGCGGCCGTCGAGGAAGGCGGTGACCTCGGGGCGCATCAGGTCGTCCTCGACGCCGAGGACCTTGCGGCCCTTGGAGCGGATCACACGGCGCCGCACGACCCGGCCGGGCTCCTTGGGCGTGGACCGGTAGAACGGCGCGGCGGCCGGCGCCCGCCAGTCGATGACCAGCGGGGAGTAGTCGGCGTCGAGGACCCCGATCCGCCCGATGTGCAGGGTCTCGGCGATGTCGGCGACCGGGCCGGCCCCGCCGCCCTCGCGGATCGCGTCGTCGGCGGGCTCGACGGAGGTGTACGCGCCGTCCGGGCCGCGCGCGCCGTCCTTGCCGAGCACCAGGTCGATGCGGCCGAAGAGGAAGTCCTCGAACTCGTTGTTCAGCCGGTTGAGGTGGATGCCCGCCCGGAAGACCTGCGCGTCGCGCTCGGCCAGCGCGCCGGGCGTGCCGACCTGGCCGCGCTTGGCCGCGTCGTTCATCAGGAACTCGGCCTCGTCGATCTTCTCCCCGAGGCGGCGGTACACCTGGTCCAGATGAGTCTGCTCGATCGCGATCTCCCGATCGCGGACGGAATCCGCCGTGCTGTCGACAGCGGCATCCTGCGCGGCCACCAAGGCCCCCTTCTGACGTGCGTGGGCGACCGTCAACCGTACGCGAAGCGGTGCCCGGTCCGCACGCCCGTTCCGCCGGCAGCCGCCCCGATCACCTGGCCGGGCGGGCGGCGAGGGCGCGGCGCCGGTGGCGGGCGACGCGCTCGCGGTTGCCGCACACCTCGCTGGAGCACCAGCGGCGCCGGTGGCCGCGGGATGTGTCCAGGTAGACGCGGGTGCAGCCGTCCGCCGCGCAGGAGCGCAGCAGGGCCCGGTCACCGGGGTCGGTGAGGAGTTCCACGGCGTCCCGGGCGACCGCGGCGAGCAGCGCCCCGCACTCCACCCCGCCGCACAGCTCCCGTACGAGGTGCCCCTCCTGGTCCCGGACGGCGCACAGGCCGGGGGGTGGTCCGGCGGCCAGCGCGTTGACCCGGGCGAGCGCGCCCTCGTCGGGCCCGGCGCCGCCGAGCTCGGCGCGGACGAGGCTGCCGACGTCGGCGCGCAGGGTCCGGAAGGCCGCGACCCAGTCGGGGCCCACGCGGGTCAGCGGGGTCCGGTCGGGGACGAGTCCGACACCGGCGAGCCACAGGCGCAGCCCGTCGCCGTCGCGGAGCTCCTCGGTGGGCCCGTCGGCCGCGCCGGCGGAGGCACCGGCGGGCCCTGCCGCGGCGCCGGCGGAGCGTACGGCGGCGGGTGCCGCGGAAGTGGCCAGCAGGTCCAGGCACACCCGCCCGGATTCGAACCACATGCCCGTCACCGCCTCTTGTCCAGGGACGCGCTTTCAGAGTGCCGCGCACCGGGTGGATGCGGAACCCCCCGGACGGGCGTCCGGCCGGTCCCGCGGGCGCCAGGACCGGTCCCGCGGGGCGGTCGCGGGGGTCACGGGGGCGCGGAGGCCCAGGCCGGCACTGCTCGTGGCGACGGCATCGACGTCGTGGGCGAGGCCGTCGCGGGCGAGGCCGAACGCGATGTATGTGATATCCGATACCCTTGGACAAAGCCCATGTTCTGCTGGAGGCCCTTGTGTCAGCCACCCAGATCGATCTCGACGACGAAGCCCTGGCCGAGGCGATGCGGCTCTCGGGAGCCCGGACCAAGAAGGAGACCGTCAACCGCGCCCTGCGCGAGTACGTCGAGCGACGGCGCCGCACGGAGGCCCGGCTGCGCCACTTCCAGGCCGCGCAGGACTGGGACGAGGAGGGTTTCCTCCGTCAGCACCGCGCCGAGAAGGGGCTCGGCTGAGGTGCTCCGCTATCTGATCGACTCGACCGCGGTGTGGCGCCTCCAGCGCGACCGGGTGCTCAACGGCGCCTGGGCCCACGAGGTCGACGAGGGCAGCGTCGGGTCGTGCCGACCCCAGCGGACGGAGTTCCGCCGGTCGGCGCGGAACCTCGACGAGTACGAGGCCATGACGGACATGTTCGCCGACCTCTACCCCGACGTCGCCGTACCCAAGAACGCGTGGCAGTGGATCGAGACGGCGCAGTACCGCCTTGCGCAGCGCGGCCAGCACCAGAGCCTTTCCGTCGTCGACTGGATCGTCTGTGCGACCGCAGCACACCACGGGCTTGTCATCCTCCACGACGACAAGGACTTCACCGCTGCGGCGGCGCTGCTGCCGGACGTGCAGGAGCACAACGTCCACCGCACCGCCCGCGGCGGCTAGCCGCCGTCGGCGTACTTGGCGTCGACCTGCGCGTCCAGTGCCAGCCGGTAGCCCCGCTTGACCACCGTCTGGATGAGGTTCGCCACCCCCAGTGCCCCGCGCAGCCGGGCCATGGCCGTCTCCACGGCGTGTTCGTCGCGGCCGGCCCCCGGCAGGGCCCGCAGCAGGTCCGCGCGGGCCACGACCCAGCCGGGCCGCCGGGCCAGTGCCCGCAGCAGGGCCATCCCGGCCGGCGGCACGGGCCGCAGCCCGTCGTCCACGAGCGCGGCCTGGCCCCGGATCTCCAACCGGTGCCCGGCGACCGGCAGCACCTTGGCCCGGCCGGGCAGTTCCCGGCACAGCAGCTGGACCAGCGGGCCCAGCCGGAACCTCTCCGGCTGCACGGTGTCCACGCCGCGCGCCTGCAGCGGTACCGCCGTCACCGGGCCCACGCACGCCGCGAGGACGCTGCCGCGCAGGGCGGCGAGCACGGGCTCGGCGAGCCCCCGCTCCTCGGCGCGGGACAGCAGCGAGGCGGCCGCCGGGGCGGAGGTGAAGCTCACCGCGTCGACCCCGCCGCACACGACGGCGTCCAGCAGCCGGTCCAGCGGTCCGAGGTCCTCGGGTGCCATCCACCGGTACACCGGCACACCGACGACATCGGCCCCGCCGGCCCGCAGGGCCTCGACGAACCCGGGCAGGGGTTCGCCGTGCAGCTGGATCGCGATGCGCCGCCCGGCGACCCCGCCGGCGAGCAGCCGGTCGAGGACCTCGGCGAGGGATTCCGACTCCGGGGACCAGTCCTCGACGAGTCCGGCGGCCCGGACGGCACCCTTCACCTTCGGCCCGCGGGCGAGGAGTTCGGCGGCGCGCAGCCGTCCGAGGAGTTCCTCGCCGATGCCCCAGCCGTCGGCGGCCTCGATCCAGCCGCGGAACCCGATGGCGGTCGTGGCGACGACCGCGTCGGGCGGGCAGGCGAGCAGTTCCCTTGTGGCGGCCAGGAGTTCGCTGTCGTCGGCCAGCGGCACGATGCGCAGTGCGGGGGCGTGCAGGACGGTGGCCCCGCGCCGGCGCAGCAGGGCGATCAGCTCGTCCGCCCGCCGGGCGGCGGTGACGCCCACGGTGAATCCGGCCAGCGGGGCGACCGCCGTTGCCGCCGTGCCGGCGGCGGGAGCGGTGGCGACGGCCGTGGCGGTTGCGGTGGCGGCTGCGGCTGCTGTGCGCGTCGGGGTGTCGTCGTCCATGGTGACCTGCCTTGCCCAGTGGGTCGATATCACGTTCGCGACCACGTGTCGCGCGACGGGAACCGAGCCTGTCAAGTCTGCGTGTCAGGCCCGGTTCCGCTGTATTTCGTGGCCGTAAACCGCTGTTACACCGACGTGAGCTGCGGCTTGGTCTCGACCCCGACCTGCGGGCGGGCCGGGGCGGCGGGCCGGCGAAGGTATACCGCCCAGGTGACCGTGCAGCAGACGGCGTAGCAGGCGAGGAAGGCGACGAAGGCGGCGGTCCCGGATCCCGAGGTCCGGAAGGCCTCCCGGAAGGCCAGGTTGATGCCGAGTCCGCCGAGCGCGCCGACGGCCCCGATGAGGCCCATGGAGGCGCCGGAGAGCCGCCGCCCGTAGGCGGCCGCGGCCTCGCCGCCCATGCCGCGGGCGAGGGCCTGGGCCTGGAAGATGCCGGGGATCATCTTGTACGTGGATCCGTTGCCGATCCCGCTGAGCACGAACAGCCCGACGAATCCGACGAGGAAGAGGGGCAGCGACTCCTTCAGCGAGGCGTGGACGACCACCCCGGTCGCGGCGGCCATCGCCGCGAAGGCGCCGAGGGTGATGCGCGCCCCGCCGAACCGGTCCGCGAGAGCACCGCCCACGGGACGGACCAGTGAACCGAGGAGCGGTCCCACGAAGGTGAACGAGGCGGCCTGCAGCGGGGTCCGGCCGAACTGCGTCTGCAGCACCAGCCCGAAGGCGAAGCTGTAGCCGATGAAGGAGCCGAAGGTGCCGACGTACAGCAGCGCCATGATCCAGGTGTGCCGTTCGCGGACCGCCTCGCGGACGGCGCCCCCGTCGTTCCGTACCGGCGCCAGGTTGTCCATCCGCAGCAGCGCCATGACGGCCGCGGCCACGATCAGCGGCAGGTAGGCGGCCAGGAGCAGCCTCGGATGCCCGGCGCCGGCGGTGGCGATGACGAGAAGGGCGGCCAACTGCACCACCGGGACGCCGATGTTGCCGCCGCCCGCGTTCAGGCCGAGCGCCCAGCCCTTCTTCCGCAGCGGGAAGAAGGCGTTGATGTTCGTCATCGAGGAGGCGAAGTTCCCGCCTCCGACACCGGTGAGGGCCGCCACGGCCAGGAAGGTCCCGTACGGGGTCCCGGGCTCCATGACGACCAGCGCGGCCACGGTCGGCGCGAGCAGCAGCAGCGCGCTGACGACGGTCCAGTTCCGGCCGCCGAACCGGGCGACGGCGAAGGTGTACGGGATGCGGACGAGGGCGCCCACGGTCGTCGCCGTCGCGATGAGGAAGAACTTGCCGGCCGGGTCGATCCCGTACTCGGGGCCCATGAAGAGCACCATCACCGACCAGAGGGACCAGATGGAGAAGCCGATGTGCTCGCTGACCACGGACCACAGCAGGTTGCGGCGGGCGATCCGCTCCCCGGACTCCTTCCAGAAAGCCTCGTCCTCCGGGTCCCACCGCTCGATCCAGCGGCCTCCCCTGCGCGGTGCGGTCGTACCGGTCATCACACGCCTCCACAGTCCTCGGTCCGTGGTACGACCGTAGGAACGGCGCGTTTCGGCCCCGGTCCCCGCCGGATGACCGGCGGGAAACCTTGCACTCACCCGCCGCCGGTCAGGCCTGTGAGCGCGGCGGCCGGCAGCCAGCTCCCGGCGGGCACGTCCAGCCAGCCGCGGTCGGCGGCGAGGTGCGCCGCGGCCCGGCGCAGCGCGTCGAGGCCCGGGTGCCGGAAGCCTTTGCGCCACACCATCGACAGCGGCGAGAGCGGCAGGGGGTCGGCCAGCGGGCGCTTCAGGCAGCCGGGCATGTCGACGAAGTCCACGGTGGCCAGGACCGGGTTGCGGGTCTTCACCATCACCCGGCGGAACTCGTCCTTCCCCACGGCCACGGGCGCGGGCGGCGCCAGCGCGATCCCACGGCCCTCGAACAGCTCGCGCGCCAGCCGCGTCCATTCCAGGGTCCGCGGGTTCCCGGCGCCGGCGTACACCCGCTCCCCGGCGAGCGCGCCGACGGCAACCGGCCCGCCGGACCCGGCCAGCGGGTGCCCGTCGGGCAGCAGCACGGCGAGCGGCTCGTACCGTACGGGCACGTGGTCGAGGCGGGCCCGCAGCGCCGGCTCCAGCCCGCCGACGTACCCGAACGCCACGTCCAGCCGCCCGGCGGCGACCTCGGCCGCGGCGTGCGTCAGGCCGCTCTCGAAGCGGGCCATCAGCTCGCAGTCCGGGGCGAGTTCACGGGCCCGCTCCAGCACGGTGCGGGCGGTGCTCGGCCCGTCGGTGTTCAGGTCGACCAGCAGAGGGCGTGGGCCGGCGAAGGCCGCGGACAGCTCCTCGTACGCGGCCAGCACCCGCCGGGCCGGCGCCAGCAGCCGCTCCCCGTCGGCGGTGAGCTCGACGGTACGGGTGGTGCGGACGAACAGGGCTGCGCCCAGGGCCTCTTCCAGGCGGCGCACGTCCCTGCTGAGGGCCTGCTGGGCGATGTACAGCCGGGCGGCGGCGCGGGTGAAGTGCAGCTCTTCGGCCACCACGAGGAAGGCGCGCAGCAGCCGGGGTTCCACATCACGGGCATTCACCCGCCGAGACTAACAATGAAACCCGGTGAATCGCCCGTGATCAGGTGTTGGACGCCCCGGCCCCCCGCCCCCGATCTTGGATGGCATGCCGCACAC
>NZ_JACBGN010000221.1 GCF_013401435.1 Streptomyces sp. BR123 | reverse complement strand
GACCGTCGGCCCGCCCCCGTGCGCAGGGGCGCGGAAGCGGGCCGGCGGCGAGGCGGCGGGCCCCTGTGTCGGGCCCGCCGCCGGATCGGATCGGGCGTCAGACGCGC
Organism: Streptomyces sp. BR123; assembly: GCF_013401435.1. Taxonomy (GTDB): domain Bacteria; phylum Actinomycetota; class Actinomycetes; order Streptomycetales; family Streptomycetaceae; genus Streptomyces. The sequence continues at coordinate 11,897 of NZ_JACBGN010000221.1, read as the reverse complement.
TTGAGGTAGCCGCCCTTGAAGCCGTCCTGGTCGGCCCAGACGCGGTGGCGGCAGGACCAGGAGCCGAAGCCCACGAACTTGCCGGTCCACACCGTCTCGGAGTGGGCGTTGTTGGCCGGGTTGGCAGAGATCCAGTTCTTGATCGGCGAGTTGTCGAAGGTGGTGGCCGGGACGAAGTTGGTGTGACCCGCCCAGCCGTTGATGACCTTGGTGACACGGTTGCCGGTGGTCCGGTAGTGCACTCCGAGCTTCACGGTGGTGACCTTGATGCCGAAGATGGTGTCCGAGACGCTGTGCCAGGCGCTGCGGTCGCGGGTGGCGGCGAACGCGGTGGGCGTCGGCTCGGCGGCGGCCTCGGAGTTGGAGTTCTCCTCCTCCTTGCTGATGACGATGTCGCCGTCGGCCAGGACGCGCTGCTTCTCCGTGGTGCTGGAGGCGACGTCCATGAACGCCTTGAAGTGCTCCGGCTTGTTCAGGTAGCCCAGGAACCTCTCCTGCTTGTCCTTGGGCAGCGCCTTGAACTGGGCGATCGTCTCGGCGGAGCCGGCTCCGCCCTTCTGCTGGAGCCAGGAGACGTACGCGCCCGGGGTGTTCGGGACCGGGGCCTCCGCCGCCACGGCCTGGCCGGGCATGCCCGCGAGAGCCATGGCACCGACCGCCGTCGCAGCCATACCGACAAAGCCCCGCCGAGTGATGTTGCGCATGAAGAAACTTCCCCCAGATTTGATTCCTGATAGCCCTGCGCGGAAATCGCAGGAGCGGGATGGGGGAGGCGGGGTCCGGGAGGAAATATATCCCCGGCTTCGCCGCCCCCTTGAGTCGGCCACCGTGGTCAGCGGCGGCTTCGGAAGAAACTTTCACACAGGCGGAGAGCCCCCGGCAACAAATTGAAAGATCTCTGAGGTTCCCCTGAGCATCCGGATTCACATAGGACCCCAAGTCCTTTATTTCGGACAGATGGAACGCATTCGGGGGCACAAGCGGATCCCTGAACACCGCTTGTGTATGCAGGTCAAAGCGGGCTTGCGGTACGTCTCCACCCGCACGGCCGCCGAACGGACGACACCGGGCCGTGGATTCTCATTACAGGACAGAAGCGGCACCAAGGGACGAGGCCGGGCACCGTCACCCGATAGCCGCAAAGCCCGCCGGAAATCCCACTGAATTCCCCTGGAACATCGCAGCCGATCTCGCGGTAATTCCGCGACGCCACGGCAGGTTTTCCACTCCCGAGGATGAAGGAAGGGAGATTCTCATTTGAAGGGGACCGGTGCGCGTGACGGAATTACACGCCCCGCCCCGAGGCGCGGGACAATCGCCGGATTTCCCCTGTCGACCGCCTCTCCGGGCGAGCCACCGGGGCGGCCCGACCCTCCGACCGGGTACGCATCCGGGCTCCGCGCCCGCCCGCAGGCGTCCGGGGCCGGCCTCAGGGCTCGGAAGAAATCTTCGACGGGCTGTCACATCCGTGGGCGGCGATCCGTCAGTGCGGTGAAGGCAACGCAACCGACCCGAAGGGAACACCACGATGACCGCCCAGCCGAACCCCACACCGGACAACACCGTCCGCAAGGACAACGGCTCGCGCCTGCCGAACCCCGCGCGGCTCGTCCCCGAACTCGGCCCCGTCTCGGGGGCGCTGTTCAAGGCCGTCGGCAACGGCTCGGTACCCAAGACCACCATCGACCTCATGCAGCTCCGCGCCGGCCAGATCGTGGGCAACACGTACCTGACCGTCATGCACACCAACAGCCTCCGCAAGGACGGCGTCTCCGAGGAACGGATCACCGCCGTGGCCTCCTGGCAGGACGCCCCCTGCTTCACCGAGGCCGAGGCCGCCGCCCTGGCCCTGGTCGAGGCAGTCCTCCAGCCCTCCCCGCACGGCGAGCGCGTCTCCGACGAGCTCTACGCCCGAGTTGCCGAGCACTACGACGACACGGCCCTCACCACACTCGCCATCGCGATCGGCCAGGTCAACTTCTTCATCCCGCTCGCCGTCATCGGCAAGCCGCTGCCGGGCGTGAAGCCGTCCGAGCAGTGGACCTGACAGCGCCCCACACACACACAGCCCCGGCGCTCCCGGTCATCAGGCGGGAGTCCCGGGCCGGCCCGGCCGGGTGTCCGCCTCCGGCGCGGTCGGCTCCTCAGATCCCCTGGTGGCCGGAGGCCAGGATCGCCCTGGTGGCGAAGTTCGCCAGCTGGGCGCGCATTCTTTCCCGCGGCTGGCGCTCCTGCCCCGCCAGGTGCTCGACGAGGTCGGCCCGGGTGGCGGCCAGCAGGGCGTGGGCGGTGAAGCCGCTGTCGGCCAGGCCCGGGATCTGCTCCAGTACGGCTCGGAGCAGGCCGTGCCACTGCTCGTAGTGCTCCGCCCGGTACGGGCTGCCGCTTCCGGTCCCCTCCAGGGCCAGCGCGAGGCGGCGGTTGTCGAGTTTGAAGCACAGGAGGGCGTCGAGCAGGGCGAGCGCGCGCTCCTGCGGCGGGGTGCCCGGGCCGAGCGGTGGCCGGCCGGTTTCGACGGCTTCCCGGATCGGTTCGAGCCGCGCCCCGTACAGCGCGCGGAGCAGTCCGGCGCGGTCGCCGAAGGCCCGGAAGAGCGTCCCTTTGCCGACGCCCGCCGCCGTCGCGACGTCGGCCATGGTGACGTCCTCGGGACTCTCGCTGCGGGCGAAGAGGGCGTCGGCGGCCGCGAGGACGGCCTCCCTGTTGCGGGCGGCGTCCTTGCGAGACCTGTGCTCGGGCATGCTGCTCCTCCGTTTGCAAAGCGGACCCGTGGTCCGTATCGTCAAAACGGACCCAAGGTCCGGATTCTACGAGCTGGAGGACACCCATGTCCGCACCGACTTCTCCGGCGGATCTGTTCCGCCACAGCCTGCGGCTGCTGCTGGACAAGGACATCCCCGCGTGGGTCGCCCTGTGGGCCGAGGACGGCCTCATGGAGTTCCCCTTCGCCCCCGGGGGGTGGCCCGGGCGCCTGGAGGGCAGGGAGGCCATCGCCGCGTACATGCGCCCTTACCCCGACCGCATCGACCTGCACGACTTCCCCGCCCTGACGATCCACCAGACCACCGACCCGGGGACCATCGTGGTCGAGATGCGCGGTGTCGGCCGCCTGGTGGAGACCGGCGCCCCGTTCGACATGACGTACATCGCCGTCGTGACCGTTCGGGACGGGCACATCACCTCCTACCGCGACTACTGGAACCCCCTCGCCGCCCCCGCGGCCGGCACCGGCTTCGCCGGGAGCAGCCGATGACCGCGACCACGGCCACGCCCCCCGCCGGCACCACGCTGGTCATCGGCGCCACGGGCACCACCGGCAGCCGCACCGCCGCGCGGCTGACCGCCGCCGGCCACCGCGTCAAGGCCGCCGGCCGCCGCGCCACCCCGGTCCCCGGCGCCGATCCCGTCCCCTTCGACTGGTACGACCCCGCCACCCACGCCGCCGCCCTCGACGGAGTCGACCGCGCCTACCTCGTCCCGCCCCCGGGCGACTCCGACCCGGCGGCGGTCATGCTGCCGTTCCTCCGCCGGGCCCGCTCCGCCGGGATGCGCCGCGCGGTACTGCTGAGCTCCTCGGCCATCCCCGAAGGCGGACCGGGGGTGGGCGCGGTGCACCGGGCCCTGCCGGACCTGTTCGACCAGTGGGCTGTGCTGCGCCCCTCCTGGTTCATGCAGAACTTCACCGGCACGCACGCTCACGCCGTGAGCATCCGCGAGGACGGCGTCATCCGGACCGCCACCGGGAGCGGCCGGGTCGGTTTCGTCGACGCCGAGGACATCGCGGCCACCGCCGTCCGCGCCCTGACCGACGAGCAGGCCCCCAACACCGATCTCGTCCTCACCGGACCGCAGGCCCTCAGCCACGACGACGTCGCCGCGATCATCACGGAGGTCACCGGTCGGCCCGTGGTCCACCACCGCCTGTCGTACGAGCAGATGCGCGACCGCCTCACGGCACAGGTGCCGGTGCAGTTCGCCTCCATGCTCGCCGGCATGGACCGGGCCATCTCCGAGGGCGCGGAGGACCGGATCACTGACACCGTCCGGCGTCTCACGGGCCGGGCGCCGGGCACCTTCCGCGCCCTCCTGGAAAGGGAGATGCGGTGAGGTGGCCGCTGGACGGGCGCCGCCGCCCTGCTGCGGCCGACGGCGCGCCCGGCCCGCCCGCTCAGGCCGGTTTGAGGACCTCGGGCCACAGCCTCTCCTCCAGCGGCGTCCTCCGGTACCGGACCGCGGCGTCGCGCAGGCCCGCCATGGCCGCGTCCCGGTAGGGACTGGCCGCCAGCTCGCGGGCCGCATCGGCGCGTACGTCCTCGTCGCGGCGGCGGGCGGCCGCCGTGTCCAACGCCTTCTGCAGCATCGACTGCGGGCCGTCACCCAGGCCCGCGATCAGCCTCAGCCAGTCGGCACGGTCGGCGGTGACGGCCATCCGGGTCAGCGGCTTCTGCCACTTCCAGCCCAGGCGGGTCACGTGGTGCGGGTCGGTCACACCGGATCCGGCCGTGCGCCGTGCCACGCCCAGCGCCACTGCGACGGCCTCGCCCGGGTCGACCGCGCAGAGCCGCTCGGCGAGGAACCCCGCACCCGTGTCGTGGATCGCGGCCGTGTCGGTGCAGACCCCGAGCTGCGCCGCGACCGTCGCGACGGCCTCCGCGACGTCCTGCGGGGCCGACAGCGGTGCGAAGCGGCAGCGCAGGAACGAGCGCAGACGGGCGATCTCACCGGCGGAGCCGTCCGGGACACCGGCCGCGGCCAGGGCGGCGTCCAGCTCCTGCCAGCCCGGTTCCCCGCCGACGGCGGCGATCGGAGAGACGTCGTGGCCGTTCCAGTGCCGCAGGACTCCGGCGGCGGTGGTCCACTGCCCCTTGCGCACCTTCGCGGCCAGCTCGGCCTGCCGGGCGAGCAGCGGCCGGTCGGCGGCGCCCAGCCTGACGAGGTCGCCCCACAGGCGCAGGGCCGCAGCCTTGGCGTTCCCGTCCGGGCACGGGCCCTCGAACCACAATTCGGCGCACCAGTCGGCCAGGTCGGGCCCGTACCGGGCGAACAGCGCGCGTGCCGGCTCGGCGGCCCGGCCCGGCTGTTCCACCGTCCGCTTGGCCAGCGCGGCGAGCCACGGCACGTCGGCCGTCGGCACGCGGAAGCGCAGCACCTCCGGGAGGAGGGCGTGCGCGTGGGGGGCGTGGTCGGCGAGGGCCGCCTGCACCAGCCCGCTCATCCGGTCGCGGACCCGGCTGCCGTGGTAGGGCCTGCCGTCCCCGAACTCGGGCCAGGCGTTGCGGCCTTGGGCCAGCTGGGCGTGCCGGAGCCCCTCCAGGGTCCGCCAGCGCTCCAGTCCCAGGACGGCTCGCGCGTGGCCGGTCGCCGCCAGGGGGACGAGGAGCCGGGTGGCGCCGTCCAACGCGAGGAACGTGTCGTCCGTCCTGGTTTCGGCCCACGAGCCGCCCTTGGACGGCCAGCGCACGATCTCGGCCAGCCGGGCCGGCGCCAGCCGGGCGAGACCGCTGACCGCGAACCGCAGGGCAGCCGCAGACGACGCCGTACGCCCGCCGCCTGCGCGCCCGTCGGCAGCACCGTCCCCGCCTGCGCTGCCGGGGCGTACGCGGCCGCCCCTGCGGGGGGTGAGGACGTCGAGCCGGTCGGCACACCACTCGGCGGCGGCACGCGTCCCGGGGGCGTCCGCCGGCTCGCGGAGCAGGGGCGGCAGCAGGAAGGCGGCGACGTCGTCGACGGTGTCCCGGCCCCGGCAGAGCCCGACCGTCTCGTCCAGCAGCTCCGGCACACCGGTTTCGGCCTCGCGCAGCCCGGTGCCGACCTGCTCCAGGACCGCCCTCAGCCGGGGCCTCGCGACGTCGAACGGGTTCTTCCCCTCGGCGGCCAGGGCCCGGACCACGTCCTGCGGCGTCCTGCCCGGGCTGGAGGCGAACCAGTACGCGTCCAGCGCCGCCTGGGCCTCCTGACACTCCTCCGTCGGCGTCCGGGCGGCCCAGGCTCCGCTCCCGCCGGGCGCGTCCTCCTCCTCGTCGGCGGTGTCCTTCGGGGGAACCGCCCTGTCGGTGCCGAGACGCTGGGCGATCCCGGCCGCGACCGGGAACAGCGCGTCCAGGTCCGGGTCCCCGGCGTGCCGGTGCACCACCGCCACGCACTGCAGGGCCTGGAGGGCCGAGCGGTGGTGCTCGGCCAGGGCGAGCAGCTGCCTCAGGCGCTCGGCCGCCCACTCGCTCCAGTGCTCGGCGAGGGCGTCGACCAGCCGTACCGCCTGGTTTCCGTGGCTGCCCGCGCTGTTCGCGTTCAGGTTGACCAGCCACGACCACAGGCAGGAGCGGCCGCCGCAGCCGGTCGGCGCGGCGTCCTGCGGGTCCGGCACGCACTCCACGCAGCCGCCCGGGTCCTCGCACAGGCGGTGCAGCAGCCCGCGGACGGCGTCCGAGGTGCCGCGGTCGATCCTGCCGAACCGGCACAGCAGGTCCAGGACGCGCCACTTCATGCGCGGGTGGTGCTCCAGGATGAGTCCCAGGTCCTCGGCCACGCGTTCGGGGTTGGTGTGCTCCCGGGTCGGCAGGACCGTCAGCATCTCCCGCACCATGGCCGGCGGCGGCGACTCCCGCAGGTAGGCGTGGAACCGGTCGCGGACGCTGCCGTACAGGTCGTCCGGGAGCAGGGCACAGGACCGTACGGCGATCACCTGGAGGTCGACGTCCTCGCTGCACAGGAGTTCGCCCAGCAGCTCCGCGGCGTGCTCGCGCACCCTGCCCTGTGCGCGCATGCCCTGGACGAGGGCCTGCTCGGCGACCACCGCGCGCAGGAAGTCGTCCGGGTGGGCCGCGAGGTGCCGGCCCAGGGCACGGTAGTAGGACTGCTTCTTGTCCGCGGCGAGCCGCACCAGGCAGCGGCCGGCGGCGTACTCGAAGAGCGTCTGGTGGAAGAAGCCGACGGTCGCCGCCCGCGCCGTCTCCCGGCCGCCGCCGTCCGTCCCCGCGACCACGCTGCGCCGGTCGAGCTGCGCCAGCTCGTCCAGGGGATCCGCGTCGCCGGCCTCGGGGTTCGCCTCGGCCATCCGCTCGGCCGCGTCCGCGACGGGCAGGGCCACCACACCGTCGTGCAGCATGAGGCGGGCGAGTCCCTGGGCCGGCCAGGACAGGTCCGCCGACACCGGTCCGGCATCGCCGGCGGAGCCGTGGCGGGCGTCCTCGCGGACCCGCCGCTCCCAGTAGCGGTCGTAGAGGCCCGCGGCGTCGATCTCGGGTGTGGGCGACTGCGGCGCGTACACCTCGAACAGCATCCGCAGCGTCAGGGGCCTGGCGACGACCTCGCGGATCGGCAGACCGCGCACCGCGGCGTCCCTCAGGGCCGCCACCGTCTCCGCCCGGGCGGCCGGGGGCCGGTCGGGGAGGTAGTGGAGGCAGTACGTGGACAGGGCGCGCTCCAGCTCCTCCCGACCGTGGAAGTCGCCGACGTGGAAGGCGACTTCGGCGGGGGTGCGGCCCAGCAGGTCCTGGAGGGACGCGCTGTCGCGCGTACGGCACGTCATGACGAGCGGCACGCCCCGCTGCCGGCAGGCGGCGACCGCCCGGAGCAGCCTGGTGCGGCCGTCCGCGGCGTGCAGGAGCAGGTCTGCCGTGTCGAGGAGCACGACACGGCCGGGGGTGAGGCCGCGCTCGACGGATTCGAGCAGCCGGTCGCCCTCCCCCGGGGTGAGCAGCTGCTCGGCTCGCAGGAAGACCGGCCGGATCCCGGTGCCCGTGCGCAGTTCGCCCGACGGCGACCGGGTGCGCAGGGCCTCGCGGGGAGGTGCGGCCCTGCGGCCCTCGACGAGCTCCGCCAGGCACCACAACAGGCTCGACTTGCCGGTGCCCGCCTCCCCCACCACCAGTTGGACCGGCTGGTCCGGCCGCCCGGCCAGCACCTGCTGCTGCACGATGCGCGCCATGCGCTCCTCGGTCCCGCGGCGCACGTACACGTCGCGCAGCGACACCGGCGGGGCGTCCGCGGAGCCGCGGCCCAGGAGGAGCATGTCCCGGCGGGCCCGCTCGCTGACCTCGTCGACGAGCTTCCGGTGCCGGCTGCCCCCGTCGCCGGCCCGTCGGCCGGGCACGCGGTGCAGCTCCTGAGCGACCTCGTCCAGGGCGAGGGCGAGGGGGAGGGGCAGAGCGCGGTGGTCGGGCCCGCCGAGGCGGACCAGGGCCTCCAGAACGCTCTGCCGGTCCGTCGTGATCAGCCGGCCTTGACCGATGTCGGCCCGCAGCTGCCGGAACGTCTCCCAGCGGAACGCCGTGAACCGATCGGGCCCCTTGCCGGCCCCGGCCCGGCGGTCCTGCTGCATCTGCTCGGCAATCCGGGCGTGCACCTGCCGCCACAACGTCTCGTCCGAGCGCTCACGCTCCTCACCGGGGCGCGGGCGGGCCCGTCGCCGGGTCCTCTCCGCCGCGCTGTCGTACAGGAACGACAGCGCCTGGTCCAGATACGCCCTCGCCGTTGCCCCCACGAGCTCCTCGGCCGTCATCGCCACCTCCCGCACACCGCCCGACAGGCGGCTCAGCGTAGGACAACACCGCGGCCCACGCGTCCGGTTCACCCCACCACCACCCGCAAGCGGGGCACCGGCCCCGGCGCCGGCACTCACCGGCGCCCGTGCCTCGCGCCGACGGCCGAGACCCCACGGGAGTTACGCACACACCTGCTCTGACCTGCGGCGCAGGGAAACGCAGCGTGGACGACCCGAGGTCAGTTCGGGGACCGCACCGCCCCGGGCCAGTTTTGACCCGCACGCCGGCAACTCCGGGGTGCGGGCCCGCACCTCACCCGTCTCGAGAAACGGTGAGGTCACCACGATGCGTCATGTCCCTTCCCTCTTCGACCAGGCTCTGCGCGCCACCGGCGAGCTCCTGTCCTGGCACCCGAGCCCGGAGGCGCAGTTCCTGTCCCAGGTGGTCCGCGACCTGGCCGCCGGCGAGGCCCCGCGCCTGTGGGTGAGCACGGCCGCCCGGCTCCACTGGACACGGCTCACCGCCCTCGCAACCCGCCTCCGCAACCGCAACCGCCTCCGCAACCGCTGACGGCGTATCTGCCCGCCCGCCCGGCAGCGGCTCGCCGTCATCGGCAAGCCGCTGCCGGGCGTCTACGGCTGCATCGCGTGTACGGGCTCCAGGGCCCGGACGAGTTCCGGGGCGTGGGCCGCGAACGGGCCGAGGTCGGTGGCGCGGGCGAACGCCGGGTCGTGCCGGTAGTCCGTGAGGCGGGCCAGGGTGCGGCTGCCGTAGTACGCGGACGGCGCGGACGGCGAACGGGCCGGCAGGGTGCCGTCGGCGACACCGGGCAGCGTCTGCTCGAACAGGGTCTGGCAGGCGCGGACGCCGCGGAGCATCACCTGGTGGAAGCGGTCCTCGGGCCCGACGGGGAAGCGCTGTTCGGCGAGGACCGGGCCGGTGTCGATCCCGGCGTCGACCTCGTGGACGGTGGCCCCGTACTCGGTGTCGCCGTGCAGCAGGGCGAACGCGATGGCGGCGGACGGCAGTCCGCGGTGTTGGGGCAGCAGGCCGTTGTGGACGTTCACGATCCGCAGCCCGAGGGAGAGCAGCGGGGCCCGGAAGACGTGCCGGTTGTTGACGGACCAGACGACGCCGTCGGTGCAGGCGGCGGCGAGGACGGCGGCGTGTGCGTTGATGTCGGGGGCGGGGACGAGGTGCGGGGTGGCCGGGCCGGCGGCCGCGGCGTCGAGCGGGTCGGCGGAGCAGACCAGGTCGACGCGGTGGCGGCGGGCGGCGGCGTGGGCGACGGCACGGCGCAACAGGGCGCCGTCTCCGACGAAGATCATGCGGGGGTCTCCTCGCGGACGGTGGTGAGGCGGGCGCAGACCTGGCCGAGCGTCAGGTCGCGGACCAGGCAGGCGAGGTCTTCGGTGAACCGGCGGGCCTGGTCGGGGGTGAGCAGGTCGGCGCTGACCGCGGTGAGCATCTCGACGAGGGCGAGGGAGTCGCCGCCCAGCGCCTGGAAGTCGGAGTCGGGGGTCAGGTCGGCGGCGTCGACGCCGAGGATCGCCGCCCAGTGGCCGGCGACGCGGGCCCGGAGGCCGTCGGTGCTGTCCGCGCCGTCGGTGTTCCCGTCGGCCGGGGTGTCCCGGGTGAAGGGGTCGGGGAGGGCGCCGAAGTCGGTCTTGCCGCTGATCGTGGTGGGCAGGGCGGCCACGGCGATCACGTGGGCGGGGACCAGGTGCCGGGGCAGGGTCCGGGCCAGCTCCGCCCGCAGGGCGGCGGCGGTCTCGGCCCCCGTGCCCGCGGGATCCGCAGGGCCGGCGGGGCTGTCCGGTGTCGGGGCCGGAACGACGTACGCGCACAGGACCGCCGAACGGGCGCCGGGGCGGCGGCGGGCCGTCACCGCGGCGCGGGCCACGCTCGGGTGGGCCTCCAGGGCCGCGGTGACCTCGGCGGGTTCGATCCGGTAGCCGGAGATCTTCAACTGGCCGTCGGCCCGCCCGGCGAAGGCGATCGCGCCTCCGGGCAACCTCCGGCCGAGGTCGCCCGTACGGTACGAGCGCATCCCGTCGGGGCCGGTCGAGAACGGCGACGGAACCGCGCCGGGACCGGCCGTGCGGGCCGTGCCGTCGGCGGTCGTGCCGTCGGCGGTCGTGCCGTCGACGGTCGTGCCGTCGACGGTCGTGCCGTCGGCGGCGGTGCCGACGTCGCCGGTCCCGGTCCCGGGCTCCAGGTAGCCGCGGGCCACCTGGGGGCCGCGTACGACGATCTCGCCCACGCGGCCCGTGTCCGCCGGGCCGGTGCCGATGACCTCGCCGGCCGGGTCGAGCAGGTCGACGCGGGCACCGGGGCCCGCGGTGCCGAGGGGCAGGGAGGGGCCCGTCTCGGTGCCGTCGACGAGGTGGGCGAGGCAGGCGACGGTGGCCTCGGTGGGCCCGTACCCGTTGATCACCCGGCAGTCGGAGCCGAAGGCGGCGTACGCGGAGCGCACGGCGGCCGGGGTGAGCTCCTCCCCGCCGAGGAGCAGGGTGCGGAGCCGGCCGCCGCCGTCGCCGTCGAGGAGGGCGAGGTGGGACGGGGTCAGGGCGAGGGTGTCGGCGCGGTGCTCGCCGACGAGGGCGCGCAGCACGGCCGGGGAGGGCGCGCCGGGTGCGAGAACGGCGGTACCGCCGGCGAGGAGCGGCAGGAAGAGCGGGAAGCAGGAGATGTCGAAGGCGTAGGAGGCGGCGAATCCGAAGCGGGTGCCTGCGTCGACGCGGCACATCGCGGTCATCCAGTGGACGAAGGCGAGGAGCCCGCGGTGTTCGATCAGCACGCCCTTGGGGCGGCCCGTCGAACCGGAGGTGTGCATGACGTACGCCAGTTCCCCGGGGGCGGGGCCCGCGGGCAGCGCCAGGGCCCGGTCCGGGTCCGCCGACGGCACGTCTTCGACCGGGAGCAGGGTCCCGGGGACGAATGCGGCCAGGTCCGCGGCGAGGTGGCGCCGGGTCAGGGTCAGGCGTACGCCGCCGGCCTCCAGGACGTCGCGGATCCGCGGGCCGGGGTGGCCCGGGTCGAGCGGGACGTAGGCCGCCCCGGCCTTGAGGATCCCCCACAGCGCGCAGACCCCGTCCGGGGTCCGGTCGACGACCAGGCCCACGAGGCTCCCGCGGCCGGCCCCGCGCCGCACCAGCCCGGCGGCGACCGCGTCGGAGCGGCGGTCCAGTTCGGCGTAGGTGACCGGTCCGTCGGGCCCGTCGAGTGCGACGGCTGCGGGCGTACGGGCGGCCTGGGCGCGGAACAGGTCCACGACGGTGGCGGACGGGGACGGCGGCGGGGACGGGTCCCCGGACCCCTCCCCCTCGGCGGCATGCGACCCGGACGACACCACGGCCGCGGGGGCGGACGCGGCCGGAGCGGGCGCGTCCGTGGCGGCGACGGGGGCGGCGG
>NZ_JACBGN010000220.1 GCF_013401435.1 Streptomyces sp. BR123 | reverse complement strand
CCGGTCTCGTGGGCTCGGACTCCGACTGGCCCGTCATGGAGGCCGCCGCCCAGGCGCTCGACGAGTTCGAGATCCCCTACGAGGTCGACGTCGTCTCCGCGCACCGCATGCCCCGCGAGATGGTCGAGTACGGCGAGCGGGCCGCCGACCGCGGCCTGAAGGCGATCATCGCCGGCGCGGGCGGCGCCGCCCACCTGCCCGGCATGCTCGCCTCCGTCACGCCGCTGCCCGTCATCGGCGTGCCCGTCCCGCTGAAGTACCTCGACGGCATGGACTCCCTGCTGTCGATCGTCCAGATGCCCGCCGGGGTCCCCGTCGCCACCGTCTCCGTCGCCGGTGCCCGCAACGCCGGCCTCCTCGCCGTACGGATGCTCGCCGCCCACGACCCCGAGCTGCTCGGCCGGATGCGCGAATTCCAGCAGGAGCTGAACGACCAGGCCACCGAGAAGGGCAAGCGGCTGCGGGCCAAGGTCGCCGGCGCGGAGTCCTTCGGGTTCGGCAAGTGAACGCCGAGGCCGCGGACCGGCTCGCCCAGGCCCGCGCCCTGCTCGCCGAGCACCCCGTCGTCGACGGCCACAACGACCTGCCCTGGGCCCTGCGCCAGCAGGTGCGCTACGACCTGGCGAGCCGCGACCTCGCCCGCGACCAGTCGGGCCACCTGCACACCGACATCCCCCGGCTGCGTGCCGGCGGGGTGGGCGCCCAGTTCTGGTCGGTGTACGTCCGCTCGGACTACACGGGCGACCAGGCGGTCAGCGCCACCCTGGAGCAGATCGACGCCGTCACCCAGCTGATCGACCGTTACCCGGCCGACCTCGTCCCGGCACTGACGGCGGACGACATGGAGGCGGCCCGCGCCGACGGCCGGATCGCCTCCCTCATGGGCGCCGAGGGCGGCCACTCCATCAACAACTCGCTGGCCACCCTGCGCGCCCTGCACCTGTTGGGCGTGCGGTACATGACCCTCACCCACAACGACACCATCGACTGGGCCGATTCGGCGACCGACGAGGCCCGCCACGGAGGCCTGGCGGACTTCGGCCGCGAGGTCGTCCGCGAGATGAACCGCATCGGCATGCTCGTCGACCTCTCGCACGTCGCCGCGACGACGATGCGGGACGCCATCGAGGCCTCCGCCGCGCCGGTGATCTTCTCGCACTCGTCGGCGCGGGCCGTCTGCGACCACCCGCGCAACGTCCCGGACGACGTCCTGGAGCGGCTGCCCGCCAACGGCGGGGTGGCGATGGCCACGTTCGTGCCGAAGTTCATCCTCCCGGCGGCGGTCGAGTGGACCCTCGCCGCCGACGAGAACCTCCGCGCGCACGGCTTCCACCACCTGGACACCACCCCCGGGGCGATGGCCGTTCACCGGGCCTTCGAGGCCGGGCGCCCCCGCCCGGTGGCCACCGCCGCCACGGTGGCCGACCACCTCGACCACATGCGCGAGGTCGCCGGCGTCGACCACATCGGCATCGGCGGCGACTACGACGGAACGGCCTTCACCCCGGCCGGGCTGGAGGACGTCGCCGGCTACCCGAACCTCATCGCCGAACTCCTCCACCGCGGCTGGTCCCGGGCCGACCTGGCCAAGCTGACCTGGTCCAACGCGGTACGGGCGCTGCGCGACGCGGAGGCGGTGTCGCGGGAGCTGTCGGCGTCCCGGGGCCCCTCCAACGCGGTGCTCCACCCGGCGCCGTAACCGCCGCCGGCCGTGGGCGGCCGGGCCGCGGGCGAGCCCGGGCGCGGGCGCCGGGCTGCGGGCGGCCGGGCCGGGGACGTCGGGCTGCGGGCGGCCGGGCCGCGGGCGCGGGGCGGGGGGCGTCGGGCCGCAGGTGGCCGGGCTGCGGGCGAGCCGGGGCGCGGGCGCCGGGCCCTTGGCGGCGGCCTGCCCGGCAGAGCGGCGGCAAGGCTGTCACCTGCGGGTTGACCCGCGGCATACACCCGAACGCCACATCCGCCGGGCGACCGGTGGGCCCGGCGTGTCACGGTGGCAGCCCCTCCCTGCTGCCGCCGAGACCGGAGCGAATCCATGGCCGACCTGCAGGACGAACCGCACGCCGGGAATCCCGCGTACACGCTCGGCACGGCCCTCGCCGGCCCCGGCTCCGTCGGGGCCGAGGACCTGCCCGCCGTGGTGCCCGCCGCCTCCCTCGAACGGGCCGCCGCGCTGCTGTCCGTCCACCCCGTGGCCGACGGGCACAACACCCTCGTCGGGACCCTGCGGCAGAGCCCGTACCACGACATCGACACCGCCGACCCGGGCGTCGACACCGACATCCCCCGGCTGCGCGCCGGCGGGGTCGGCGCCCAGTTCTGGTCGCTGATGATGCCGAGCGAGGCCGCGGCCACCGACCAGGTGGTGTCCGAGACCCTCGAACAGATCGACGCCGCCCGCGCCTTCGTGGGCCGCTACCCCGACAGCCTCTGCCTGGCGCTGACCGCCGACGACATGGCCGACGCCCGCAACCGCGGCCGCATCGCCTCGTTCCTGGGACCCGTACCGGGCCGTACGCTCACCGACTCGCTCGGTGCGCTGCGCGCCTTCCACGCGCTGGGCGTACGGATGCTCGCACCGGCCGGGGCGCCCTGGGCACAGGAGGGCCTGACCGCCTTCGGCCACGAGGTGGTCAGGGAGACGAACCGGCTCGCGATGCTGCTGGACCTGACCGGCTGCCCGCCGGTGGTGGCCCGCCAGGTCGCGGGCGCCTCCAAGGCCCCCGTCATCGTCTCCCACACCGCGGCGGCCGCCCTGAACGACCATCCGGGCAACGTCACCGACGAGGTGCTGCTCGCGCTCCGTGCGGCGGGCGGCCTCGCGATGGTCACCTTCGACTCCGCGCAGACCGGGGACTCCCTGCACGCGGTCGCCGACCACCTGGAGCACCTCCGCGCCGTGGCCGGCCCTCGCTGCGTGGGACTCGGCGCCTCCTTCGGCACCGAGCACGGCACCCCGCGCCCGGCCGGCCTGACCGACCCCTCCGGCTACCCGCGGCTGGTCGCGGAACTCCTGGACCGGGGCTGGCCGGAGTCCGACCTGTCCCTGCTGACCTGGGGCAACGCCCAACGGGTGCTGCGCGACGCGGAGTTCACGGCCCGAGCCGCCCTCCACCGCAAACCGGACTGAGCGGGCTCCCACGCCCCGCAGGGGCGCGGGGACCTGCGCGACCGGCCCCCACCGGGCCACAGACGACCGCCGACCCGTCGGGGCCCCCGCGGAGCGCCCGGCTCAGGCGCGCGGGCGGCCCATGGCGCGGTAGGTCCAGCCGGCCGCCCGCCAGCGGGCCCCGTCCAGCGCGTTGCGCCCGTCGAGGACCAGCCGGTCGGACACGACCGCGCCCAGCTCCACCGGGTCCAGGTCGCGGAACTCGCGCCACTCGGTGAGGTGCAGGACGACGTCCGCCCCGCGGGCCGCCTCCACCGCCGAGTCCGCGTACGCGAGGGTCGGGAAGACGCGGCGGGCGTTGTCCATGCCCTTGGGGTCGTAGACGGTGACCTGCCCGCCCTGGAGGTGGATCTGCCCGGCCACGTTCAGCGCCGGCGAGTCGCGCACGTCGTCGGAGTCCGGCTTGAACGTGGCGCCGAGCACGGCGACCCGCTTGCCGAGGAACGCCCCGCCGACCGCCTCCCGGGCCAGCTCCACCATGTGGCCGCGGCGGCGCATGTTGATGGAGTCGACCTCGCGCAGGAAGGTCAGCGCCTGGTCGGCGCCCAGCTCGCCGGCGCGCGCCATGAACGCCCGGATGTCCTTGGGCAGGCAGCCGCCGCCGAAGCCGATGCCGGCGCGCAGGAACTTCGCGCCGATGCGCTCGTCGTGGCCGATGGCCTCGGCGAGCTTGGCGACGTCGCCGCCGGCGGCCTCGCAGACCTCCGCCATCGCGTTGATGAAGGAGATCTTCGTGGCGAGGAAGGAGTTGGCTGCCGTCTTGACGAGCTCGGCCGTCGGGAAGTCGGTCACCACGAGCGGCGACCCCTCCGCCATCGGTGTCGCGTACACCTCGCGCAGCAGCTTCTCGCCGCGGTCGCCTTGGACGCCGACGACGATCCGGTCCGGGTGCAGGGTGTCCTGGACGGCGAAGCCCTCGCGCAGGAACTCCGGGTTCCAGGCGAGCTCGACCTCGTCGCCGGCCGGGGCCAGCTCCGCCAGCCTGGCGGCGAGCCGCTCCGCCGACCCGACCGGCACGGTGGACTTGCCGACGACGAGCGCCGCCCGGGTCAGCTGCGGGGCCAGCGATTCGACGGCGGAGTCGACGTAGCTCATGTCGCAGGCGTACTCCCCGTGCTTCTGCGGGGTGTTGACGCAGATGAAGTGGACGTCGCCGAACGCGCCGACCTCCTCCCACGACTGCGTGAACCGCAGCCGCCCGGTGGACCCCGGAAGCCCCGCGACGTGCGCGGCGAGCAGCTCCTCCAGCCCGGGCTCGTACATCGGCACCCGCCCGGCCGCCAGCATCTCGATCTTCTCCGGGACCACGTCCAGGCCGAGCACCTCGAAGCCCAGCTCGGCCATCGCCGCGGCGTGCGTGGCGCCGAGGTAGCCGGTGCCGATCACTGTGATCCTGAGGGGGGCCATGGGTGCTCCAGAGGTGCGGGGCCGATTGCGCCAACTGAGCATAGTCGGGCTGATCCGCGGGGACGCTTCCCAGGAGCGCCGTGGAGCCCGCCGGTGCCCTCGGCTGTCATGCAGCTCACGTGCCGCGTGCGTACCGCTGCGAGGACGCCGGACACTAAGATTTGGGTTACTTAACGGTAGTTAGCAATGACTGAGCGCATGCTTCAGCTTGGGGAGTGAGTGATCTTGGCGGGTTCTGCCGACTTCGACCTGTACCGCCCGGCCGAGGAGCACGACATGCTCCGCGAGTCCGTCCGCTCGCTCTGCGAGGCCAAGATCCTCCCGTTCGCCGCGGCGGTCGACGAGGAAGCCCGCTTCCCGCAGGAGGCCCTGGACGCGCTCGTCGCCAACGACCTGCACGCCGTGCACGTCCCCGAGAACTACGGCGGTGCGGGCGCCGACGCCCTCGCCACCGTCATCGTGATCGAGGAGGTGGCCCGCGTCTGCGCGTCCTCCTCCCTGATCCCCGCCGTGAACAAGCTCGGCTCCCTCCCGGTGATCCTCTCCGGCTCCGAGGAGCTCAAGGCCAAGTACCTCACGCCGCTCGCCAAGGGCGACGCGATGTTCTCGTACTGCCTCTCCGAGCCGGACGCCGGCTCGGACGCGGCCGGCATGAAGACCCGCGCGGTCCGCGACGGCGACTCCTACGTCCTCAACGGCGTCAAGCGCTGGATCACCAACGCGGGCGTCTCCGAGTACTACACGGTCATGGCCGTCACCGACCCGGAGAAGCGCTCCAAGGGCATCTCGGCCTTCGTGGTCGAGAAGGGCGACGAGGGCGTCTCCTTCGGCGCCCCGGAGAAGAAGCTCGGCATCAAGGGCTCCCCGACCCGCGAGGTCTACCTCGACAACGTCCGCATCCCCGCCGACCGCATGATCGGCGCGGAGGGCACGGGCTTCGCCACCGCCATGAAGACCCTGGACCACACCCGCATCACCATCGCCGCCCAGGCCCTCGGCATCGCGCAGGGCGCCCTCGACTACGCCAAGGGCTACGTCCAGGAGCGCAAGCAGTTCGGCAAGCCGATCGCCGACTTCCAGGGCGTCCAGTTCATGCTCGCGGACATGGCCATGAAGATCGAGGCCGCCCGCCAGCTGACCTACGCGGCCGCCGCCAAGTCCGAGCGCACCGACTCCGACCTCACGTTCTTCGGCGCCGCGGCCAAGTGCTTCGCCTCCGACGTGGCCATGGAGGTCACCACGGACGCGGTCCAGCTCCTCGGCGGCTACGGCTACACCCGTGACTACCCGGTCGAGCGCATGATGCGCGACGCGAAGATCACGCAGATTTATGAAGGCACGAACCAGGTCCAGCGGATCGTGATGGCGAGGAACCTGCCGTAGCAGGGCTCTCGCAGTCTGCATGAACGCAGCCTGTGTGAACGACAAGGCCCCCGGCTGTTGCCGGGGGCCTTCTGCGCGACCTCAGGGGCCGGCCGGGGGGCTGGGGGAAGCGCCCCAGGGCCTGCAAAACCGGGGTCCTTACACGACAGCGTCCTGATCAATGTGCAGGGCGGTACACGGGAACGGCACGGTTCGGAGAGTCGAGCCAGGCCGCCCGCTCGCCGTCGCCGGTCACGGTCAGCCCGAACCGGTCGAACCCGGGCCGGCCTTGCCGTTCCCACCAGCGGCAGGCGGCTTCCGTCTCGTCCCACAGCTTGCGCGGACCGGACTGGACGCGTGACGCGGGCACCCCTCGGGAACGGCACCGGGCCGTCCCCGCACCTCAGCGGACGGAAACCGTCGCCGCCCGCACGGCCTCGGCGATCTGCTCCACCACGTGGGCTTGCAGCGTCCCGAGATCCACGTAGGGCCTGCCGGTCTGCGTGACGTGCGGCCGGATGCCGTTCCAGGCGGCCTCGGGGAGGCCGAGCGCCGCCAGGGCGGCCCGTAGGGCGTCGGCGGCTTCCGTGGCGCGCGCCCAGCCGTCCCGCCACGTCTGCATGTCGATCAGCGGCCACGCTCCGACCGGGGCACTCGTCGGCGTGCCGGTAGATCACCTCAGGAGAGGCCGAGGTCCGTTCGATGCCACCCCGGCGGACCGGCTCAAGGGGTCCGATGCCGCGCCGGCACGCGGAGCACCGACTGCCCGCCGGCGCGTAGGTCATTATTCCCACCACTGTTCCGCCGCCTGCGCGGTAGCCGCCATCGCGCCCTCCCGGTCGCTTCCGAAGCCGATGGAACGACCGTAGAAACCGGCGACTCGACGGATCCACCTTGTTGCACGTTGTTGCAGGCCGATTACCCGAGCGAGTCGATCGCCCGGCTGATCAACGAGCGTGCGCGGGGGCCGTAGACGGCCATCTCCGCGAGCCGTGTGAACGCGCGCAGGTAGATGTCCACCTCGGTCGGCGTGGTCACGGTGACCTTCGCGGCCAGCAACTCCACGTGGACCCGCTTGTCATCGAACATCGTGAACGTCTCTGGCCCCCACATGACCCGGGGTGCGGACCGGGGGATGATCCCCAGTGAGACAGCGGGATATGACATGGCCGTGAGTAGGGACCCGAGCTGGCCCGCCATCACGGCATCGTCCCCGATTCGGTGCGTCAGGACGTCTTCCTCCACGAGCAGGACGACGCGGTGCAGCCCGTCACGGATGATGTGCGAGCGGTCCACGCGTGCCGCCGCAGCCTCGCTGACATCGTTCGGGAGCTCGCGGAACTCTGCGATCAGCGTCAGCAGGGCGTGAGCGTATCCCTCGGTCTGGAGGAGGCCGGGCATGACCCGGGAGCAGTAGACGCGGAACAGCTTCGTTCGCTGGTAGAGGGGAACGCTGGCCTCTTGGAGTCTGCGCAAGCCGGTGCGCTGAATCCGGCGCCATTCGACGTACATGGAGTCGGCAGAGCGGGAGGCCGCGATCAGGTCGGCCGCTCGTTCGTCGGCGTCACAGGCGGCACACCAGGCGCGGATGTCTGCGTCAGAGGGGGCGGTTTTGCTGGCCTCGATACGGGAGGTCTTCGCCTTGTTCCAATTGCACCGATCAGCCAGCCCTTCCATCGTCAGACCGGCATCCAGGCGAAGTTCCCTGAGCCGCACGGCGACGGATTCGCGGGCGGCCTGGGCGCTGGAGAACGGCGATGACGGCATGGGTTGGCTGACGGATGCTGGGGTGGATCAGACCGTGTAGTCCTCGTGGGGGATGCCGCGCTCCCAGGCGGCTTCGAAGGACACGGCGAACTGCTTCAGGACGGCTGGCTCAGAGGAGAACTGATCCGCGACAAGGGAACCGTTCCCGGCGAAGTGGTGAATCCGGGCCAGACGGTCATCGAACAGCCAGTAGTCGTTGCACGGCAGCACCAAGTCCGAGGCCAGGCGTCGGGGCACCCAGCGGACCCGCTCGCCGGCGGCGAGGTTGGCCCGGGTCATGTAATGCTCCCAACGAATGTATTCGGAAACCGGTTCACTGACGATGCGCACCCGGCGGATGGCGACTCCGCGTGCAACTGCTCCGGCGATCTGGTCGTGGAAGGGCCGCCACCATGAGGAACGGTCATCCCAGCTGATCCGGCTGCCAGCACGCCACGCGGCAAACCGCTCGTTGTCGCCGTAGTCGTCGCGCATCTCCAGGTGGACCGCAGAGCGGACCGTGTCCTGGAGGCACTCAGCGAAGCTCGGCTGCTGAGCGTTCTGCGGCATCGCACGCCTTCCTGATCTGCGGCACCATCCGGGCCGGAATGCGGATCACAGCTTCCGTGTCCGGGATCGGCCCGAAGATGAGGCACTTCTCCTCGGTCGCCTCGTCCGTCTTCCAGCCCTGGAGGACGAGGTCGGCGGTTTTGTCGTCGACCCAGACGGTCGGACAGTGATCCTCGTCGGTGTCGGGGTCCTTGCCGAAGAACATTAGAGACATTGCTACCTCTCCCGCGTCGAGCCTGTTGCGACTTGTTGCACGACCCTCGCGGCCGCTGGCGGGGCCGTCAAGAGGGCCTGCAAGCGTGCGGCGACCGCACGACCGCTGAAGGCGCGGCGTGACCAGGAGAGAGATCCCGGGCATCACGGGTGAAACCTGGGGCAGACCTCCCTCGGTCGGGCGTTCCTCTGCCTGCGCCCGGCCCCGCGACCAGCACAAGCCCGCACGGCAGGCCTCGGGCGGGGCCGGATCGCGATTCGTGGGTCGTGCGGCGGGCGGCGGGCGGGGATGGGTTAGCTTTGGAGCTTCATAGGCCCGGACCGGGTGGGGAGAAGGAATTTGGAAGCGATCCTGCTGGTCGGGGGGCAGGGGACGCGGCTGCGCCCCGTGACGGTGAACACCCCGAAGCCCATGGTGCGGGCGGCCGGGGTGCCGTTCCTCGCACACCAGATAGCCCGGGCGCGGGCCGCCGGCGTCACGCACATCGTGATGGCCACCTGCTACCTCGCCGAGGTCTTCGAGCCGTACTTCGGCGACGGCTCCGACTTCGGCGTGAGCCTTGAGTACGTCGTCGAGGACGAGCCCCTCGGCACCGGCGGAGCCATCCGCAACGCCGCCCGCCGACTGGCCGGCGGACCCGACGACCCGGTCCTCGTCTTCAACGGCGACATCCTCACCGGCCTGGACATCGCCGGCCTCGTCGACGCCCACCGGGCAGCCTCCGCCGACGTCACCCTGCACCTGGTGCAGGTCGAGGACCCGCGCGCGTTCGGCCTGGTCCCCACCGACCCCGACGGACGGGTGCTGGCCTTCACCGAGAAGCCGCAGACCCCCGAGGAGATCATCACCGACCAGGTCAACGCCGGCTGCTACGTCTTCCGGCGCAGCGTGATCGACTCCATCCCGGCCGACCGGCCCGTCTCCGTCGAGCGCGAGACCTTCCCCGGCCTCCTCGCCGGCGGCGCCCTGCTCCACGGCGTCACCGAGAACACGTACTGGCTGGACCTCGGCAAGCCCGAGTCCTTCGTCCGCGCCTCCGCCGACCTCGTCCGCGGCGTCGTGGCCTCGCCCGCCGTGCCGGGACCGCGCGGCGAGTCCCTGGTGCTGCCCGGCGCCCGCGTCGCGCCCGGCGCGACGCTCTCGGGCGGAACCGTCGTCGGCGCCGGGGCCACCATCGAGGCCGGCGCGGTCGTGACCGGGTCCATCGTCCTCGACGACGCCGTCATCGGGCCGGACACGCAGGTCAGCGCCAGTCTGATCGGCGTCGGCGCCACCCTCGGCCCGCGCACCGTGGTCGACGCCGCGGTCGTCGGCGACGGGGCGGTGATCGGCGCGGACAACGAACTGCGGGCCGGGGCCCGCGTCTGGTGCCGCGCCGAGCTTCCCCCCAAGGCGCTCCGCTTCTCCCCGGACAGCTGACCCCCGCCGCCGCGCCGGACCACGCCGACGGCCTCCGCTCCGCAGTCGTGGAGCGGAGGCCGTCGGCGTGGTCCGGCGCGGCGTCCGGTCAGTCGCCGGTGACCGTGACCTTCTCGCCGCTCTGGATCTGCTGGACGATCTGCTTGACCTTCGGCTTGTCCCAGAGCAGGTTCCCGCCGCGCTCGCCCGCGATCGGCATGTTCATCGACGTGCCGTTGCCGCCGCTGATGCCCTTCATCGCGAAGAACATCTCGCCCATGTCCCACAGGGACATGTCCTTGTCCACGATCAGCGTGTCCAGGCCCGCACCCAGCACCGGGTACAGCTTGAACGGGTTGAGGACGGTCCCCGGGGTGGCCGCCTGGCTCGCCAGGGCCGCCAGGAACTTCTGCTGGTTCTTCGTCCGGGCCAGGTCAGACTCGGCGAACGCGTACCGGGTACGGACGAAGGCCAGGGCCTGCTCGCCGTTGAGGGTCTGCTCGCCGGCCTTGAAGTCGGCGCCGGACTTCTCGTCCTTGAAGCCCTTCTCGATGTTCATGTCGACGCCGCCGAGCGCGTCGACGATGTTCGCGAAGCCCGCGAAGCCGATCTCGGCGTAGTGGTCGATGCGCAGGCCGGTGTTGTGCTCCACCGTGCGGACCAGCAGCTCCGGACCGTCCATCGCGTAGGCGGCGTTCAGCTTGGTGCGGCCGGCGGAGGGCCGGGTCTTGCCGGACTCCGAGCCGACGAACTTCGGGATCTCCACGTCCGAGTCGCGGGGCAGCGAGATCATGGTGTTCCCGCCGGAGCAGGCGGCCAGGATCATCATCGAGTCGGTGCGCTTGCCCTCGGCGGAGCCGGTGTGGAGCTTCTTCTTCTCCTCGTCGGACATGCCCTCGCGGCTGTCGGAGCCGACGATCAGGTACGTCGTGCAGTCGTCGTCCTTCGGGCGCTCGATGACCTTGGCGAGGTCCACCTCGCGGCGCACCTTGGAGTCGGCCCAGAAGTAGGTGCCGACGGTGGTGACCAGCAGGGCCGTGCCCAGGACGATCGAGCCGATCTTGATGCGCCGGCGCCAGTCCGGGGCGGCACCCGGACCGCCTCCGCCCGGCCGGGCCGACGGCGGCTGCCCCGGCCCACCGGGACCGCCGGGCCCGCCCGGACCCTGCGGGCTGCGCTGCGGCGTGCCGTAGACCTGGCCGGTGTTGTAGCCGCTGTCGTAGCCGTACGGGTCCTGGTCGGGGGACTGCTGCTGCGGCACCCCGTACGCGGGCGCGCCCGGCCGGACCGGCCGGGCGGCCGGGGGCTGCGGGGCCCGCTGGGGCTGCTGGGGCACTCCCGGCCCGCGGCGCTGGACATGCGGCATCCGCCGGGCGCCCTCCGGCTGTGCGTGCGCGCTGCCGCGCCCATACCCGTCCTCGCGGCTGTCACCGCGCCCATCCGGCCACTCGTTCATGCCGCATAGGATGCCCGGTCGCGGGAGGTGGGCGACAGTCCGGTCCGTGCTTCGTGCCGGTGCTGTTGCACAGCTGATGCATCCAGGTCGGCCTTAAGGTGGCGGTATGACACAGATACCGGGCGTGACGGCGGGCGACCTGCAGGGAAAGCCCACCTCGGCCTCGCGGACCACCCTCAGCCACATCATGACCGCCAACGACACCAATCTCCTGGGTACGGTGCACGGCGGCGTGATCATGAAACTCGTCGACGACGCGGCGGGCGCCGTCGCCGGCCGCCACTCGGGCGGCGCGGCCGTGACCGCGTCGATGGACGAGATGGCGTTCCTCGCCCCGGTCCGCGTGGGTGACCTGGTTCACGTCAAGGCGCAGGTCAACTGGACCGGCCGGTCGTCGATGGAGATCGGCGTACGGGTCCTGGCCGAGCGGTGGAACGAGTCCACCCCCGCCACCCAGGTCGGCAGCGCCTACCTCGTCTTCACGGCCGTGGACGCCGAGGGCAAGCCGCGCACCGTCCCGCCCGTGGAACCGGAGACCGACCGGGACAAGCGGCGCTACCAGGAGGCCCAGATCCGCCGCACGCACCGGCTCGCCCGGCGCCGGGCGATCATGGCGCTGCGCGAGGAGCGGGCCGCCCAGGGCCTCGACGACTGACGCGCCGACCGGCCGGCCGGCTGGAGCGCCCGCCGCCCGCC
>NZ_JACBGN010000021.1 GCF_013401435.1 Streptomyces sp. BR123 | reverse complement strand
TGCCCGCTCCCCGACCCGCCACCCCCGCCCAGCTCAAGGTCAAGGAAGCCATGGACGCCCGTGACGCCCTCGCCACCGCCCTCACCCGGGCCGGCATCCAGTTGCCCGCCATGGACATCCGTACTCCCTGGGCCGAGGGCGCCCGCTACGCCTTCGTCCACCTCGGGCAGTGCTCCGCACCCGTGGCACACGCCCTCGCAGAAGTGATCACTCGGGGCGCCTCCCGATGACAGCCGACGACCTGCCCGGTCCCGGCCCCGCCCCGGCCATCGGCCCGATCGTCCGGGACACCCGCCACAA
This sequence comes from Streptomyces sp. BR123, assembly GCF_013401435.1. Taxonomy (GTDB): domain Bacteria; phylum Actinomycetota; class Actinomycetes; order Streptomycetales; family Streptomycetaceae; genus Streptomyces. Next base: position 47,840 of record NZ_JACBGN010000021.1, on the reverse strand, counting down.
CCGCCTCGGCATCGTCACCGACCGCATCGGCCCCCACCTCCGGATCCGCCCCCTCACCGGCGGCCGGGCCTGGGAAGCGGAATCGGAAGACACCGAGCCGGTCAGCACCGCGGAAGTGCTCCGGGCCCGCCTCGCAGAGGTCAACGCCCGGAGCCGTAGGCCCCGTCCGAGCGGCTGAGCCGGCCGGCCGCTCCCGCGCCCCTCCGCTGTCAGTGGCCGCCGCCGTCCCGATCCTCGGATATTTGCGCCCATCAGGCCCGTAACCAGCGAGGATGCCGGACAATGTCGGAGGAACTTGTCCCGGTACCGGCACGGACTGCGACGGCGCACGCCGTCAGAAGGTGAGCGAGACGCGCAATGGCCCAGCAGCCGCCCCTCCTCCGCGATGTGATCGACATCAAGGAGTCGATCTCCACCTCCGACTTCGTCCTGCAGCTCTCCGAGGCCACCACCCCCGAGGGTGCCGAGCTCGCGCTCAAGGACTACGTCGTCACGGAACGGCTGCTGGAGAACTTCGACGAGGCCCTCGGCCTCATCAAGGCCTCCCTCGACGGGCACACCTCCAAGGCCGCGTACCTCCACGGTTCCTTCGGTTCCGGTAAGTCGCACTTCATGGCCGTGCTGCACGCCCTCCTCAGCGGCAGCCCGGCCGCCCACCGCCGCTCCGACTTCGACCCCGTACTCGCCAAGCACGAGTGGCTCACCACGGACGGCAAGAAGTTCCTCCTCGTCCCGTACCACATGCTCGGCGCGAAGGCCCTGGAGCAGCGGGTCCTCGGCACCTACGTCAGCCACGTCAAGAAGCTCCACCCCGAGGCGCCGACCCCCCGGGTCTACCGCACCGACTCCCTCTTCGCCGACATCCACGCCATGCGCGAGCGCATGGGCGACGAGGCCGTCATCAAGGGCCTCGGCACGGTCGGCGGGGAGGCGGACGAGGACGACGAGTGGGGCGAGTCCTTCGCCTGGACGCCCGCCCTCCTCGACACCGCGCTCGCCGCCGAGGAGATCCACGAAGCCGGGTACGCGCTCAACCTCGTCACCCCCTCCACCCCCGTGGAGCTGCGCGCCCGCCTGGTCCAGGACGCCAGCACCAACCTGTTGCCCGGCTTCACGCAGAACGCCCACGAGAACGAGCACGGCTTCATCTCGCTCGACGCCGGCCTGTCCGTGATCGCCGAACACGCGAAGTCCCTCGGCTACGACGGCCTGATCCTCTTCCTCGACGAGCTGATCCTCTGGCTGGCCACCCTCATCCACGACCAGAAGTTCGTGGGCCGCGAGGCCGGCAAGATCACCAACTTCGTGGAAGGCGCCGACGCCCGCCGGGCCATCCCGATCGTGTCGTTCATCGCCCGCCAGCGCGACCTGCGCGAGCTGGTCGGCGAGGAGCTGTCCGGGGCCGCCGAGTCCTCCATCCAGGACACCCTCAACCAGGCCTCCGGCCGGTTCGACAAGATCACCCTGGAGGACCGCAACCTCCCCCAGGTCGCACACGCCCGCCTGCTCCGGCCCAAGGACGCCGAGGCGGCCGCCCTCATCACCGCCGAGTTCGAGAAGACCCGCAAGGTCCGCCAGGAGGTGTGGGACACCCTCCTCGGCTCCGACCGCGGCGCCGACGGCGTCGGCGCCGACGAGGAGAGCTTCCGGCTCACCTACCCGTTCTCCCCCGCCTTCATGGACACGCTCGTCCACGTCTCCTCCGCGCTCCAGCGCAACCGCACCGGCATGAAGCTGATGGGCCAGCTCCTCGCCGACCACCGCCACGAGCTGCGCCTGGGCGACCTGATCCCGGTCGGCGACCTGTACCCGCTGATCACCGCGGGCGGCGACAAGCCGTTCACCGACAGCCTCAAGGTCGTCTTCGAGGCCGCCGACAAGCTCTACCGCACCAAGCTGCGCCCGTTCCTCCTCGCCACGTACAACGTGTCGGAAGAGGACGTCGAGCAGTACACCCACCGCCCCGAGACGCTCACCGACCCGGAGCTGCGCGGCCGGGTGAAGACCTTCGTCGGTGACAACCGGATCATCGGCACGCTCCTCCTCTCCGCGCTCGCGCCGAGCGTTCCGGCCCTCGCCGACCTGACGATCCGCCGTCTGTCCGCGCTGAACTACGGCTCGGTCGTCGCCCCGATCCCGGGCCGCGAGTACGGCATCCTCAAGAACAAGGTCGCCGACTGGGCGGGCCGCTTCCCGGAGATCAAGGAGACCGGCACCGATGCCAACCCGGGCGTCCGCCTGGAGCTCTCCGGCGTCGACGTCGACTCGGTCATCGCCAACGCCAACGTCAACAACAACCCGGGCAACCGCCTCGCCCTCGCCAAGCGGCTGCTCGCGGCGGAGCTCGACCTCAGCCAGGGCCAGCTGGTCGACGAGCTGAACCTCGTCTGGCGCGGCACCAGCCGCGCCGTCGAGGTGATCTTCGGGAACATGGCGGACGAGGACGAGCTGCCCGACCACGACCTCATGCCCCGCGAGGAAGGCCGCTGGCGCATCGCCATCGACCTCCCCTTCGACGACGGCGAGTACGGCCCCGTCGAGGACGCCAACCGCATCCGCCGCCTGCGGGAGAAGCAGCAGGACGAGCGGTCCCGCACCGTCGCCTGGCTGCCCACCCACCTCTCCAGCCAGCGGTACGCCGACTTCTGCCGGCTCGTCGTCATCGACAAGGCGCTCGCCGACGACCAGCGCTTCGACAGCCAGTACGCCGGCCACCTGAACGCCGACAACCGGGCCCGCGCCAAGGGCCTCCTCGAGACCCAGCGCGAATCCCTGCTGAAGAACGTCAAGGCCGCCTTCAAGCAGGCGTACGGACTCGCCGAGAAAAAGCCGGCGGACGTGGAGCTGGGCTTCAGCGACCACCTGGAGTCGCTGCGCGAGGTCGACGGGCTCACCCTCTCCTTCGGGCAGTCGCTGCGCGACGGCATCCGGCACATCGCCGGCAAGCTGCTCGCCACCCAGTTCCCCGACCACCCCGACCTCGACCCCGAGAACACCGGGACGGTCGTCAAGGCCGCCGACGCCAGGAAGGTCTTCACCCACGTCCGGGCCGCGGCCGAAGCCCGCGACCACCGGGCCGAGGTTCCGGCGGGCGACCGTGCGCTGATGCGGCGGATCGCCGGTCCGCTGCGCCTCGGGCAGCAGAAGGAGGCGTACTTCGAGCTGTCCACGTTCTGGGCCGACCACTTCCGCCAGCTCGCCCGGGAGAAGGGCGTCACCAGCGACCTCACTCTGATCACGCTCACCGACTGGAGCGACAAGCCCACCCCCCGCGGACTGCCCGACTTCCTCGTCCGGCTCGTCGTGGCCTCCTTCGCCGAGATGGATGACCGGGTCTGGGTGCGGGAAGGCATGCCGCTCGACCCCGCCCCGGAACTGACGCAGATCAAGGACCGCGACGCCCTGCGCAGCCAGCCCCTGCCCTCCGCCGAGGACTGGGAGACGGCCCGGCAGCGCTTCGCCGCGGTCTTCGGTCAGACGGCGCCCACCCTCCTGCGCGGCCGCATCGTCAACCAGTTCGCCCGACAGATCACCGAGCAGGCCCGTGCCTTCCAGGAACCCGCCGCCGAACTCGTCCAGCGGCTGGAGGACCACGCCGGGTTCCTGCACCTCGACCAGACCGGTGAGACCGGCCGCCTCGCACTCGCCCGGCAGGCCGTGGAACTGCTGAAGGTCCTGACCGGGACGGCGGGCCAGGGCGCCGCGGGGGCGAAGAAGACAGTCGAGGCACTGGCCCGCTTCGACCTCGGCCAGGCGAGCGCGGAGCAGTACGGGACGTCCATCGCCCAGGCGCGAAAGGTCGCCGAAGCGCTGGCCGCCGCGTCCTGGAGCACGCTGGAGCTGGCGTCGGCCGAGGGCCCGGAAGGCGAGGCCCTCCTTGAGTCCCTGCGCAACGTGGCCCGCAGTGAACAGCAGCGCACGGACAGGCTGGAAGAGGCACTTGCACGCACCCAGCGCGAGGTCCTGGCCCTGGTCAAGCGGAACCGGACTGTCTCTCCGCCGCCGGTAGCCCCGATCCCCGCCCCCGGACCCTCCGACGTCCCGCTGGACACACCCACCAGCGACCCCCGGATCCCGTATGAGCCGCAGCAGCCGTCACCCGCCCCCGCCTCGGGGCGGAAGTACCGCACGAGTGGTGGAGGTACGACCACGGCCTCGCGCGCGGTGGCCGAACTCCAGGCGGAGCTGGCGGAGCTGGCCGCCGCCGAGCCGGGCGCCAGGGTCGAGATCACCTGGCGGGTCGTCGGCGGATGAGCACCACTTCCACCACGGTCGCCGTCCGGCTGAACCTCGCGACCGTCACCCAGTACCTGTCGTCCCAGAGCTCTCTCACCGCTTCTCTGGCCGGGAGCGGCCGACGCCGTGCCGTGCTGCTGCGCTCCGCGCCCCAGTGGGACGGCCCGGCCGAGCCCTCCTGGGGTGACGGGCTGGCCGCGCGCATCGCGGCCGCGCCCTCGCCGCTCGCCGTCCACGAACTGCTGCTGGACCACCTCGACGGCAGGGTGCACGGGCCGGCCGTGCTCGTCGTCCTGACCGACCGCGAACAGAACGAGCTCGATCCGGCCATCCTCGCGCGCGCCCACAAGAAGCGCGTCGACACGGTCGACAGCTGGGATGTGGTCCGCGACGCGTTCCGTGCCCAGCAGGTCGACCCGCGTCTCAAGGAATCCAACTGGGCCGCGGAGGCCCTGCTCGACGCCACCCCGCCGAAGGGAGGAGGCTGGCCGCCCGTCGCCGGCGGCATGCTCTCCCGGCGTACCGCGCTGTCCTCCCTGGCCCTGCGCCGGCTACGACTGGGCCGCTACGACGAGGAGGCGGAATCAGCGGGCCGGACACCGACGGGGGACGCCCTGGACCCCCACGCGCTGTTCGGCTGGTCCCTGTCCGCCGGCGGACCCGAACTCCTCCTGAAGCTGCGCCGTCCGGAGCGCGACGGCCTTGCCGCGTTCCTCGGGGAGGAGGACCAGGCCGGCCACGCCGGACGGGCGCTCCTCGCGCTGGTCGAGGCCGACCACGGCGCGGACGCGGTGGCGTTCGGCCTTGTCTGCGCAGCGCTGTGGGTGCACTGCCGACCGGATGCCTCCGCGTACAAGGCACGGGGACGGGCCGAGCGCTGGTTCGGCGAACAGCCCCTCGCCCAGGGCGAGGAACTGGATCTCCTCGTGTCCCGGTTCGGCCTCGCCGCCGAGGAGTACGTCGCCTCGCTCCTGACGTCCGCGGCCCGCGGTACCGGTGGCGACACCGAGGCCGCGCGCGAGGCCCGGAGGCTCAGCGACACCGTCCTGGACCGTGCTTCCGTACTGGTCCGCCAATTCGGCGCGGAGGATGCCGCCGAGACCAGCGCGCTGCTCGCAGCCGGCCTGGAGGCGCGCTTCGCAGCGGTGGGCCGAGCTCTGTCGGGCGGGCAGCCCCTCGTCATCGCCGATGCCGTACGCGCCCTCGGCCGGCACAAGCGGGCCGGCGGTCCCGACGTCCTGGCACGGGTGGAACGGGCGCGGATGGCACAGCGGGTGGCGCAGTGGCTGGCCAGCGACCCGGCCGTCTCCTCCGACACCGTCGCCGACGCGCTGCAACGGCACATCAACGAAACCGGGTGGGTGGACCGGGCGCTCGAACACATCGAAGCGGGCGGCGACCCCACCCCCGTCCTCAAGTCGGCGTACGACGTGCTCGGCGAGCGGGTGCGCCTCAAGCGACGCGAGATCGACGGTGAGTTCGCCCGTACCCTGTCCGGCTGGACTTCCGCCGGCACCCGGCCCGGCTCCATGCTGACGGTGGAGACCTTCCTGGACCGGGTCGTGAAGCCGGTGGTCCGCCGCGGGGCCGACCGCCGGGTGCTCCTGCTGGTCCTGGACGGGATGAGCGCTGCGATCGCCTGCGAGCTCGGTGAAGAGCTGCGGTCTTCCTGGGCCGAGTTCGACCCGATGAGCGAGGGTGCACCACGCCGCCGCGCGATGGCCGCGGCCCTGCCCACGCTGACGACGGTCTGCCGTACGTCCCTGTTCGCGGGAAGGCTGACGAAGGGCACCCAGGCCGAGGAGAAGAAGCTCTTCCCCGCCCACGCCTTCTGGGACGGCGCCCCGGCCGCGGTCTTCCACAAGGACGAGCTCCGGGCCGAGGGCTCGGGCGACACCTTCGGACCCGCACTCACCGAAGCCCTCGGTGACGGGCGGACGCACGTCGCGGTGGTTCTGAACACCATCGACGACCGCCTCGCCAAGGAACAGAAGCTCGGCGACGGCGCCTGGCGCCTCGACGAGATAGGGCGGCTGCGCGATCTGCTGCGGGTCGCCGCCGCTCAGGGCATGGCCGTCATCCTCACCAGCGACCACGGCCACGTCGTGGACCGCCGCGATGTCAAGGTCAGTGCCACGGCCCCGGACTCGGCGCGGCACCGCGCCCCCGGTGGGCCGCTGGCGGCCGCGGAGGTCGTGTTGTCGGGGCCTCGTGTGGTCTGGCCCGAGCCGGGCGGCTCGATCGTCGCCCTGTGGGATGCGGACTCGCGGTACACCGCGCTCAAGGCGGGCTACCACGGGGGAGCCTCCCTCAGCGAGTTCACCATCCCCGTGCTCGCCTTCCTGCCGTTCGGCGCGACGCCCCCCGAGGGCTGGCGCGAGCTGGGCGATCAGCGTCCGGCGTGGTGGTTCCTGGAGGAGCAGAAGCCGCTTGCGGCCGTCCCCCAGGCCTCCCCCTCGCCCGCTCCGCCGGACAAGCCGAGCCGGCAGAAGCCGACGAAGGCGCAGGCCGAACTCGCCCAGACCCACGACTCCCTCTTCGACGTCTCTCTGGTACCGGCGGCCGAAGGCGAGGGTGCCCTGGTCACACCCGTTCTGGTCACGCCGGACGAGGCACTCGTCACGGCACTGCTCGCGTCCGCGGCCTTCCAGGACCAGGTCGGGCTACTGGCCCGCAAGCCTCCGTTGGACAAGCTGGAAAAGGCGATACTGGCGCTCCTGGAGGCCGGCGGCACCCTGCCCGTGACGGCTGTGGCGCAGCGCGTCGGCTACCCGGCCAGCCGCGCGGACGGCTTTGCCGCAGTGCTGCGGCAGGTCCTCAACTACGACGGAGTGCAGGTCCTGCAGACCCTGCCGGACGGACGGACGCTCCGTCTCGACAGGAGCCTGCTGCAGCTGCAGTTCGGGGTGTAGGCGGTGGCTCAGCCGGCGTAGTCACGCAGCAGGGTGGTGAAGGCCGTCAGCTCTCGCATCGACTCGAGGGGCAAAGGTTCCGCGTCGAAATGAGCGATGCGGTTCCGCACGTCCTTCACCCGTTGCAGATGGCGGACGAACTGGCCGCGGTCCAGGGACTCACACTGGAGCGCGGCCCAGTTGAGGTCCGCCTGTTGGGCCATCGTCTGCTTCTTCTGCTCGCCGTTGAGGAGGTAGACGTAGTCGCCGAACGCCAGGTCCTCGACCCTGCCCGAGCGGTGCTCCGGCTTCTTGTTCGTCTGGACCGCCTTGATCGCCTCCTCGGTGAGCCTGGATCCCAGCCACCGGCGCAGGAGGGATTCGATCTCGCCGAGCAGGAAGAAGGGGCGGGCAGCGCTCTCGAAGCGGCCGACCACGTGGGCCTGTGTCACGATGCCGGACAGGCTTCCGTCCTCGCCGCGGACCAGAAGGTAGCCGTGCTCCGACAGCATGGGCAGGCACGCGAAGAACTCCTGCCGCGCGTCGGCCAGCGGCAGCGACTCCTGCTGCATGGCGTTTTCCAGGCTGCTCTCCTTCCCCCGCTCGTACATGAGGGCCAGTGAGCGCCACGTGATGACGCCGTGGATCGTTGTCATGCCCGTCGTGACCGGTATCTGCGCATAGCCTCGCTGGCGCATCAGGTACGTCGCCTGGGACAGCTCCGTGGTGAGGGACACGCACCGCACCCCGCCACGGGCCGACGGCAGGTCGCCGATGCGGAGCCGCTGGGGCAGCGCGGCCGACGGGAGGGGATCCCGCTCCGCGGTGTCGGCGTCGTCCGCCTCGGGCTCGGATTGCACGGCCGTGGCGAAAGGGACGACCTGGACGCGCTCGCCCGGAGCGCAGGTGGCGAAGTCCGGCAGGGTGGCGAGCCCCGCATCGGTCAGTGCTTCCGCGATCTCGTGCACGTTCCAAGGCCGGCGCACGCGGACGCCGAACAGGTCCAGCAGCTCCCCGAGGGGTACCTCCGTGCCTTTGAGCGCCAGGAGTTCCTCGGTGCTCGGCTTCTGGTTCACTTGACCGCCTTGCCGTCGGTCATGTCGCGCAGGATCGTCCGCTTGCCCATGGCGGCGTACACCATGTCCTCGAGCTGCTTGGCCCGCGCCGCGTAGAACGCCTCGTAGTCGTTGTTCCTCAGGAAGTACGGATCGATCAGATGCGTCGCGATGACGTCGTCGAACCACTCACGACGCATGTCGGAGGCAGCGGCGAGCGAGTCGAGGTAGCTACCGGGTGCGCCGGTGAGGGCCTGAGCCGCACGCAGGGACAGCGGTGTCTTGTTGACGATGGAGTTGGCGGGGGACGACTTGGCCCCGTCCTGGTTCCGGCGCACCCAGGCCCGGGGGAAGATGTGCCGGACGTCCACACCGTACTCGTCCATCAGGCTCGGCTTCAGCGGCGCGTCCGTGTAGTGCCAGTCCACCGCGCCCTGCTTGATGAGCAGCGCATAGATACCCTTGTAGGCAGCGCTGTTCCGCGTGGTGAGCGTGTCCAGCCGCTCCGGGAAGAAGTAGGCGTCGGTGACGGTCTCCGGTGCGGGCCCCTCGCGCCGGACCCATGCCACCAGCTGTTCGACGTCCCGTGTGAAGCGGGTCTCGGTGGAGCCGCCGTACATCTCACCGAGCACGCCGCACCAATACCACTGCGTGATCATGTCTTCCGCACCGAGCCTGTCGGTGGCCTCCCCGAGGATGGCCCTGACCGCGGCGAGAGGTACCAGCTGGGTGCGGTAGGGCAGCTCCGCGGCGCGCACGATGCACTGCCTCTCGAGGAAGGCGCCGGCCCAGGTGAACGCCTGGGCAAGCCGCGGCGCGAGCGACTCGAAGTCCGCCAGGGGGAGCTCCAGGAGGTCGCGGCGCTTGCAGGAGACGCCGGTGCCCTGGCCGTCCTGCTTCCGGGACCACGTGCGGACCAGCGCCACGGCCTGCAGGAAGTCACTGCTGCTCAGCCCGTCGTCGATGCCCGCCTCGAGCCGTCCGAACACAGGGTGGCGGCCGGCCAGGTCCTCCTTGATCGCCCGCCAGACCTGCGGCAGCTGGTAGTAGTCTCCGGTCCGCTCGCGGTAGGCCCGGTCACCGGCGTAGGTCGCCGTCAGGAGCTCGAACACGTTGAGGGGAACGCCCCCCGTGTTCACCCGCTCGAAGACGGCGCACACCGCGTCCATGGAGGTGGAGGCCGCCAGTTTGATCATGGGTACCTGGAAGGAGCGCACGGGCTCCAGGACCTGCTCCTCGAAGCGGCTCCACCGGTCGAAATGGCCGTCGTCCATCTTCTCGTACGCTCGTCGCCAGGCATTCACCTTCGCGGTGTCGAAGACGATGCTCAGGGGGAAGAGTCCGGCAGCGCACTCGCCTTCGGCAGTGGTCAGGTCGTGGACGACGCTTCGGGCGAAGTTGGACCGCTGGACCTTGTCCTCCGGTACGGACACGATGGCCTCGTCGCGGTCAGCGGGCGAGCCGATCGCGTTCTTGACATCCACGTAGTACCAGCGCCTGACAGGGTTGCCACGCGCATCGGTGGTCTCGACAGGGCTGTCCTGGAACAGGGCTTGGAACAGCGAGGTGAGACGCTGCTGTCCGTCGAGGAGCAGCAGGCTGGGCGCCACCTCGTCCGCCACCTGCGCGCCGGTGAGGGCACGGGCACGGAACGGTGAGTCACCCCCTGTCTCCAGCGTCATCACCACGCCCAGGGGGTAGTCGAGCGTCACCGTCGCAATAATGGCTCGAATTCGATCGTCATCCCACTTCCAGTCCCGCTGGAAGTCGGGCAGTTGAAGGGAGCCTGACGCCACATCCGCCAGGAGCGCCTTGAGTTTCACATTGTCGAGTCCTGCCACGTGCCCGTTCCCCACCCTCGCAGTGCTGCGCGTTCTTCACGCGGGCGGCGATTAGACCAATCACGCGACACTGAGGTCAACGAGATCGGCCGCACCAGTAGTCGACTTCAGCCAACCGCTGGACGCCCTTGCAATGGGACACTGGTGGCGTGAGTACCGCTGCTTCCTCCCGTCCCTCCCCGGCCAGCGCGGCGCGGCGCCGTGCGGTGATCGACGCCTTGCGCCGCGGCGCCGTTCCCGAAAGCGGGCTCGACCTCCTGGCCACCGGCCTCGACCGGTTCGAGGCAGCACTCGACTCCGAGCTCGACGCGGTCGCCTCCGGTTCTTCGGTGTTCAAGGCCGTCCGCGGAGAGTACGGATCGGGCAAGACCTTCTTCACCCGATGGCTGGGTGAACGGGCCAAGCGGAGGGGTTTCGCGCTGGCGGAGATCCAGATCTCCGAGACGGAGACCCCCCTCCACAAGCTGGAGACCGTCTACCGGCGTCTGACCGAGCGGCTCACCACCACGAGCTTCCCCCCGAGCGCGCTCCGGCCGGTCGTGGACTCATGGTTCTACACCCTGGAAGAGGACGCCCTCGCGGACGGCGCCGACGAGGAAGACCTCCCACAGGCGGTCGAGAAGCTGCTGACGGCACGACTGGCCGAGGTGTCGCGGCACGCGCCCTCGTTCGCCACGGCGCTGCGCGGCTACAAGTCAGCCCTGGCCGCAGGCGACGAGGCGACTGCAGCGGCCGTGCTGGCCTGGTTGGGTGGCCAGCCGCACGTGGCTGCGGCCGCGCGACGCTCTGCCGGAGTCCGTGGCGACCTCGATCACTTCGGGGCCCTCGGCTTCCTGCAAGGCCTCCTGACCGTACTGCGGGACTCCGGGCACAACGGCCTGTTCGTCGTCCTGGACGAGGTCGAGACCTTGCAGCGCGTCCGTTCGGACGCCCGGGACAAGGCGTTGAACGCCCTTCGGCAGCTCATCGACGAGGTGCACTCCGGCCGGTTCCCCGGCCTCTACCTCTTGATCACCGGAACTCCTGCGTTCTACGACGGGCAGCAGGGGGTTCAGCGGCTCGCTCCTCTCGCCCAGCGCCTCGCCACCGACTTCACCACCGACCCGCGCTTCGACAACCCTCGTGCGGTCCAAGTACGGCTGCCGGGCTTCACACAGGAGTCGCTGGTCGGCCTCGGAGTGACCATCCGGGACCTGTATGCGGAGGGTGCCTCCTCGCCGGAACGCGTACAGTCACTCGCCGACGACGCGTACGTCGCCGACCTCGCGCGCGCGGTGGGCGGAGCCCTCGGAGGGAAGGCAGGAGTGGCGCCCCGGCTGTTCCTCAAGAAACTGGTCGGTGACGTGCTGGACCGCGTCGACCAATTCGAGGACTTCGACCCGCGCCGGCACTATCGGCTGACCGTGACGACCAGCGAACTCACGGACGTGGAGCGCAATCACGCGGCAGCCGGATCAGCCGACGACATCGACCTGGACATGTGATGAGCGCAGTCCCGGCGGGTGAGACAGGATCCGCCCACACCAGCCCCCACCCGGACGGCACGGACCCCGTCGACCGGCTCGATCCCGTCATCCTCCACCATGTCGTGAACACGCTCGGCTGGCCCGACCTGCGGCCTCTGCAGCGGGCCGCGATCGATCCCCTCATGGACGGCGAGGACGCAGTGCTGCTCGCCCCCACCGCGGGCGGCAAGACCGAGGCAGCGTGCCTGCCGATCCTGTCGGCGATGTCCGGCCGGCGCTGGTCCGGCACGTCCGTTCTCTACCTGTGCCCACTCAAGGCGCTCCTCAACAACCTGGTCACCCGTGTCGACTCCTACGCTCAGTGGCTCGGCCGCCGGGCCGAGCTGTGGCACGGAGACACCAAGGAGTCTCAGCGCAGGCGCATCCGTACGGATTCACCCGACATCCTCCTCACCACTCCTGAGTCCCTCGAGGCCATGCTCATCGGGGTCAAAACCGACCACGCCCGTCTTCTGGGCGGGATCCAGGCAGTCGTGGTGGACGAGGTGCACGCTTTCGCGGGCGACGACCGAGGCTGGCACCTCCTCGCGGTGCTGGAGCGTCTGGAACAGGTCACCGGACGCCCCATCCAGCGGATCGGTCTCTCTGCCACGGTCGGAAACCCTCAGCAACTGCTCACCTGGCTCCAAGGCTCCGGTGCGGGCAAGCGCCCGGGGCGGGTCGTTGCCCCCGGCCTCACCTTCACGCCGGCTGCGACCCCGACCACGGCCAGTGCGAGCGGGAGTCTTCGGCCGCCGGGAGAGGTGGAGCTGGACTACGTAGGGTCCCTCGACAACGCGTCCAAGTTGATCGCGGCCCTGCACCGGGGGGAGAAGAGGCTGGTCTTCTGCGAGTCCAGACGTCAGGTGGAGGAGCTGGGAGCAGCCCTGCGGGCACGCGAAGTGACGGTGTTCCTCTCGCACGCCTCCCTCTCGGCCGAGGAAAGAGCCCGTTCGGAACAGGCCTTCGCCGAAGCACGCGACTGCGTCATCGTCTCCACCTCCACACTGGAGCTGGGCATCGACGTGGGCGACCTGGACCGCGTCATCCAGATCGACTCGCCCCGCACCGTGGCCTCCTTTCTCCAGCGCATCGGCCGCACCGGCCGGCGCCCGGGGACCACTCGCAACTGCCTGTTCCTCGCCACCGGCAAGGACACCCTGCTGCAGGCCGCCGCCCTGCTGCTCCTCTGGGGGCGCGGCTGGGTCGAACCGGTCACACCCCCTCCGGAGCCTCGCCACCTCGTGGCGCAGCAGTTGCTCGCCGCCACGCTTCAGCAGCACCGCATCGGCGACCAGTCGTGGCAAGGCATGTGGAACGGACTGGCTCCGTTCGACCGATCGGCCTCCCCCATCCTTCGCTACCTGGTGAACGAGGGGTTCCTCGATGAGGACGGCAGCATGCTCTTCATCGGCCCCGAGGCGGAGCGCCGATTCGGCCGGCGTCACTTCATCGAGTTGACTGCCTCGTTCACCGCTCCCCCGCAGTTCACGGTGCTGTCCGGCCGTAACGAAATCGGGCAGACGGACCCTTCCGTGTTGACGGAGGAACGGCCTGGACCCCGTCGATTGCTTCTCGGCGGGCGCAGCTGGCAGGTGACGTTCATCGACTGGGGGCGCAAGCGGGTCTTCGTCGAGCCGACCGATGGTGGCGGCGTCGCCAAATGGACGGGCGGGTCGCTCGCCGGCCTCTCGTACGCTCTGACCCGCTCAATGCGCGACGTACTGCTCGGAGCAGACCCCCTGGTTTCTCTCACCCGTCGGGCCCAGACGTGCCTGACCGAGTGGCGCGAGGAGGATGCGCCTCACATCACCGATTCCGACGGCTCTCTGATCACTCGACTGGGGACGGATGTGCGGTGGTGGACGTGGGCCGGCTACCGGGCTAACGCGACGCTCGCCGCCACACTTCCGTCGATCAGTGACCCCGTCCAAAGGCCGACGGACTGCTACGTGCGGCTACGAGAAGACCTGACACCCGACATGTGGCAAGTGGCTCGTGCAGATGCTGACGGTGGAAACGCACTGGTGCTGCCCGATGTCGACCACCGAGCGGTACACGGCCTGAAGTTCTCAGCAGCGCTACCTCACCGACTCGCGATGGCCACCGTTGCCGCACGACTGGCGGACTTCGACGGAGCGCGCACGACCCTTCAGGGCCCAGTCCGTTTCCATACCGAATCCCTCACGTGAGACGGTCCGCAGGTCTTGATACTCACGGCCATGCCTGACGTCTCCGCATCAAGACGCCAGGCAGGACGGACAGCCAGCAGGTGTGATGGCGTGTTGATCGCCGACCACTCATCGGACGATGTGAACTGATATGCGGATACCTCCGGGGTCGCCGCGACATCGCCCTGCGCGCCCAGCTGAGGAGGTACTCACCGTATGCCCGCCCAGTTCCGCACGCCATCCACCCGTGGCGGCGATCCCAGCCTCGACCGCCTGCAGGCCGTCCTCGAGGAATGGCGAAGTCCCTGCTGGACATGGGCGGGCGCAACCGGCTGCTGAACTTCCGGCACACCAGGACCTCAAGATGGTGTCACCGGGCCGCAGAGTGCTCTCCGTCAGCGAGAAGGCCGCGGCGCTGAACGTAGTACGCAACCGCCTGCACAGCATCGGTCTGGGCGACTTCGTCATGGCTCTACACAGCGGACATGGCCGGGCCGATGTGACGGGGCTTCAGAGCGTCATTTGAGCGTCAGCATCCGAAGACTGCATAGGTGTTGTCAGCGAAGGGCGAGGGCGTTTCCTGCTGAATCCGCAGGTCAAGCGGCTTTCAGCAGTCTCCGGACCGCTTCACTCCTTGCTTGGCTGGAAACACGTCGAGCAAGGAGTGAAGGCCAAGAAACCGCAGGTCAGGACCCTTCCCGGACCGGCTCCAGGATCGCCACGCACTCCACGTGGTGCGTCATCGGGAAGAGGTGGACCCCTGGGGTGGTGAACAAAGCCGCAGGTCAGAGCCAGTTTTCCCCTGCTCTCCGAGGGGCCGTGCGTCGAACGAGCGTCACCAGCGTCGGCGTGCGTCACGGGCTATCGCCACGCTAGCTGCGCCGCCCTCCAGGGGTGCTTTGGCCAGGGTAGCGGAAACGTGTACGGCGCCGCCGGCCACACGCGGAAAGGGGTGTGGCCGGCGGCGCCGGGGAAACGCAATGGGCGAGGTGGGCGAGGGTTACCTACCGTCACCGACGAAGAGTATCCGTCGTCGGGCTCGAGGTGGCCCCCTCTGGAACGATCAGTTGGGAGTCCAGCCGCTGCCAGGCTCCGAGGACCGCTTGGTGAGCATCGGGGGCGAGGTGCGCGTACCGCTGCGTGGTCTGGTAGCTCTCGTGCCCGAGCAGGTGCTGCACCTCGTACAGTGACACCCCCTTCTGGACCAGCCAGGACGCACAGGTGTGACGCATAGAGTGCGGCGGGTAGTGCGGAACCGGCCTGCTCGTCCCGTCGGGTTCTGTGTAGTGCGCGCGCTTGACCGCGGGCCACCACGTCTGGGTCCGCCAGTTACCGTCGTCGAGCAACCGACCGGACCGGCCCTTGGTGACAGTGGTGAAGACGACTCCCACGCGGTCGCGGCCGCGCATGTGGCGGGCAAGGGCGTCGAGAACGTGCCCGGGGATCGGGACCTCGCGGCGGCTCTTCGAGCTCTTCGGGTACTCCTTGATGCCTGACTTCGTGTTGACCTCCACGACGAACAGCCGGCCCCGCCGCCAGTCGATGCGGTGCCCATGGAGGCCCGCCAGCTCTCCCCACCGCAGGCCGGTGTAGAAGGCGAGCAGCACCATCGTCTGCCACGGCTGTTCGAGCTCATCGAGGATAGCTTGGGCCTCCTCGACGGTGAACCACTGCGGCGGCTTTACTGCCTCCCGGGGGAGGTCGATGCGCCTGCATGGCGTCACGGCAATGAGGTTCTCGTCGACCGCCGCTCGCATGATGGAGGACATCAGGTTGTAGGCCCGCCGGATCGCCGAGGCCCCCTTCTTGTCCACGACCAGCTTCCGGACCCAGGACTGCACGTCCAGGCGGGCGATCGCGCGTACTTCCCAATCAGACCAGTACGGAGTGATGTGGGTACGTATGCATGAAGCGTCTCCTCGCTGCGTATGGGGCTCCACGACGCGGGCTTCCCACCAGCGGTCGTGCCACTCCGCAAACTTGATCTTCCCGGCCTGCGGATCCTGATAAGCATTCCGGCGGAGTTTCGCTTCCTGTTCCAGGCCCCACTCGCGGGCCTGTGACCGAAGAGGGAACGTTTCGGTGAACCGCTCGCCAGCATGGTTTCTGACAGTGGCCTGCCAGTTTCCGGAGGCCAGCTTGCGCAGGTACGGCATATTCCCTTTCCGATTGTCTTCGGTATGACGACGGCTCTCGCCGCAACACGTATGGGGTCGGACTCAGCTCAGCGCCGGGGGGAGGCGGCGGTGCGCCGCCGGACCAGTTCATGCACGTCCCTGCTCGGGATGCGGACACGCGAGCGCTCGTTGCCGGTGCGCAGGTCAACTACCGACAGCTCACCCGAGGAGATGTACCGGTATACGGACCTCCGGCTGATGTCGAGAATCTGGGCCACGCGGGGGACCGAGAGCAGGGTTTCGCACATGGTCAGGTCTTTCGCTTCACCCTGGGCATCCGACGACGCCCACGCAGTGACTGCGCAGGGCATGGCTCGGGCCGCAGCGGATATGGACAAGGCAGCCCGCACCACGCCACCGCCAAGTAGTCGGTGCGAACTACGTCAATGGTCTGGAGAATCCCCGGTTTGGCTAACCGGGGATCGTCGGCTATATATGTACGCCGCTGTGTGAACCTCAGGCGCTGTCCGGAGAGGTCAGGGGGCCAACCGGAATGACCGATGCGATCGCCCGTTGGCCTCGTTTTCTGCAGCCACAATCCCGTCGCAGGCAAAGCGGTCGAGGCTTCGGGGCACGACCTTCTCCGCGATGTCCACTGCGCGGGCGGTCTGTCGGGCGTTCACGCCAGGGTGCACGGCGATATGGGCGAAGACAGCTCGATCCCATCGGTAGCCGCCTTGGAGCAGGTCTTCGGCGAATAGGCCGGCCGCGCAGACAGACAGGCAGAGCGCCGTGGGCGTGCCGCCGTGGTCAAAGTGCTGCTGCGCTGTCAATGCATACACAGCGCCCAGGGTGAACAGAAGGCGGGCCGTGAGGCGCAGAGAGAGGAAGACGGTCTTGGACAGAGGATCTCCTGGAGCCATGCCTGGATCGAGGGTGCAGCGAGCCCGCTGGCCGCCTAGAGCGCGGAACCTTGCTGACGTGGTGTTCTCGGGGACGTTGTACGTTGACATGGTCCCGGGGAGCGTTCCAGTCCTTCGCGCGTCTTCCATGTCTGCCGTGGGCGAATCCTCCGAGCCGGGCACGGATTCCTGCCTCGAACGGGAAACTCCCTGCGGCACCGGACCTGACTTGGCACGATCACGAGCGTGACGCCGCACCCTCTCTTTGACGTCGCCCACGTGGCCAAATTCGAGACCTACGTGGCGGATGTCGGAACGATCTTTCGTACGTTCGCCGATCAAGACTCAGGATGTGTCTCGTACGGGGTCCTGGTGGATGGGCGGAGATGGTTCGTGAAGAGTGCTTCAACACCTGCAGCGGTGTCCTCGCTGCGGCGAGCCGTCAGCGTGCACCAGGCCGTATCTCACCCGGTCATCACGCCCCTGCTGCACAGCATCACGACAGATGAGGGACTGGTCCTCGTCTACCCCTGGGTGCCAGGCGAAGTTCTCTACCACCCCACCAGGTCGCGAAGCGGCGGCAGAACAGCGCCCGGGAATCCGATGGCCCGTTTCCGCAGGCTTCCGCTCCCCGACGTCCACGCCGCCCTGGATGCCGTTTTGGGTGCCCATCTCGCGGTAGAGGCCGCGGGGCTCGTGGCCGTCGACCTCTATGACGGCTGCATGCTGTACGACTTCGACGAGCGGCGGATGAGGCTGTGCGACCTTGACGAGTACCGGCAGGGGCCGTTCACGCTGGACGCCGACCGGCTCCCCGCCTCCAGCCGGTACATGGCGCCGGAGGAGTTCGTGCGGGGCTCGGTCATCGACGTCCGGACGACTGTGTTCAACCTCGGCAGGGCTCTGCGGCTCCTCCTTGACGCCGGCGACGAAGAGGACCAGTGGCGCGGCAGCCGCGGCCAGTTGGCCGTGATCCAGCGAGCTACAGCAGCAGATCCACAGGAGCGGTTCCCCTCGGTGCGCTCGCTCGTCGAAGCCTGGTCCACAGCAATATGACGGCTAGTCAGCACATCTCGCGCCCGTAACTGGCCTGAGGCCAGGTAAGCGACCGCCTCTGGCTCATCCCGGAGGCCATGCACGGGCGTAACGCTGCTGACCCGCTGCACAGGGTGGCGCGACGGGTACGGTCTAGCGTTCGACATCGTCCGGGTTGCGCGCAGCCCTGGGCTTCCGATCAGGAGGGGACCGCCGCACATGGGCAGGACTGAGTACTACAACGACCCCGCCGCTCCGAAGGCGAACACGCTCATCCCCGCGAGCAACCTGCTCGTCATCGACGACAACGGCGCCATCCTCCTCCAGCGACGCCGCGACACGGGCCAGTGGGCCCTCCCCGGCGGAGCCCAGGACATCGGCGAGACAGCCGCCCAGTGCGCCGTACGTGAATGCCTCGAGGAGACGGGCATCGTCGCCGAGATCACTGGCTTCCTCGGCATCTACACCAACCCTCGCCACATCGTTGCCTACACCGACGGCGAGATCCGCCAGCAATACGAGAACACCTACATCGGCCGCCCCGTCGGCGGCGAGCCGACCATCAACGAAGAGGCCGACGCCGTCCGCTTCGTCCAACCCGCGGACCTCGACAGGTACGACATCCACCCCAGCATGCGCCAGCAGGTCGGCGACTACCTCGCCGGCACCTACCCCCACCTCGGCTGAGCCACCAAGGAATAGCCCACCCCTGCCAGTCGAAAGGTACTGAAGGGTGCCAGTCACTAAGCGCAACGCCAGGGCCATCTTGCTGGACGGCGACCAGCTCGTCCTCATC
The DNA here is from genome assembly GCF_013401435.1 of Streptomyces sp. BR123. Taxonomy (GTDB): domain Bacteria; phylum Actinomycetota; class Actinomycetes; order Streptomycetales; family Streptomycetaceae; genus Streptomyces. Next base: position 29,291 of record NZ_JACBGN010000021.1, on the reverse strand, counting down.
AAGCGCACCAAGCCCGGCCGGGGCCCGTACTGAGTGACGGTCGGCGGCAGCGTCGAGGCTACGGACCCGAGTGTCGAGGACGCCCTCCACCGCGAGGTGTTCGAGGAGATCGGGGGCAAGCTGAACAGGGCGGAGCTGGTGCATCTCATTACCGACGTGTTCGAGGACGGCGTGGGCATCCAGCACATCTTCGCCGCACGCCTGAATCGGATGGACATCGAGGCACGCACGGGCACTGAGTTCGACAAGCCCGAGCGGGGCGGCTACGAAGTCGTGCGGTTACCGTTCACCGCGGAGACGATCCGGCAGCTCAACCTGATGCCGCCAGAGCTGGCCGAGTTCACCGCCGGCAACATCGAAGCCATCAAGGCCGTGCTCGACATACAGGTCCGCGCCATGGCCGAGGCTACGGAGGGGAAACTGACACTCGGCTCGTGAACCGCCGGAGCGGCCTCCGTGAGGCCAAAGCGTCGCACAACAGGGACACGCAACTGGCCCAGTCCAGTGCGAGGCACTGAACTGGGCCAGTTGATGAAGTAGATCAAGCTTCGATGAAGCTGCCGATGCTATCCAGCGACGTATGCAACAGCATCGTGACTGTGGATGCTTTCCAGGTTGCGGATGCTCACCGTGTGACGAAGGCCCCGCTCCCGGCACGCGAGGCTGACGTCGCGGGCCATGTCCTCAACGAATACAGGGTGGTCGTACGCCTGCATGGTGAGGACACGCTCGTCTGTGCGCTTGACCAGCGGCACTACAGGCGCCGAAGCGGAGGAGCTCAGCAACCGTACGGCGCTATGGACGGGCAGAGGATAAGGGGTGTCTCCCTGGCCCGTCACCTTGAGCGTGATTCGGCTGCGCTGGTTGTGCGCGCCGTAGTCGGAGATGGCCTTTGAGCACGGGCAGAGGCTGGTGACTTCACTGGTCACTGCCGTCGTCACTGTCACGGCGCCGTTGTCCCACTGCCCTTCGACGCGGACGTCGTGTACCTGCTTCGACTCGCGGCCGCTGGCCGGCGCAACGACGGTCGTACTGATCGGCATGGCCACTGTCACCGTGACCGCAGGCGCGTCGAGGAGGTCTGCCCCCGTCTTGAGCACGTGCGGAAACTGCCTTGGGTCGAACCTCTGCAGGTGGTCGTGTACGAGGGCGACCATGCGGCTCATGTGCGTACCACGGCGGTCGGACTGGAGCCGCACGGTGACCTCGATGTCCGCGATGCCTTCCTGACGGAGGTAGCCGTCTTCGAAGTACAGCGGATAGCGGAGGCCACTGATACCGACCTGGTCGACCTCGATGCCCCGGGAGTCAGTCTCGTTCTGGATGTCGTGCATACTCACGCGCCCCGATAGGTGCAGCCGGAGGTGCACGTCTCGCGGACGGTCAGGGCCGAGAGCGCAGGCAGAGTCGGCTGCAGGCGCTCCCAGATCCAGCGGGCAAGGATCTCGCTCGTCGGGTTCTCGAGGCCCTCGATCTCGTTGAGGTAGTAGTGGTCGAGCCGCTCCTCAAGCGGCTTGAAGGCACGCTTGATGTCGCCGAAGTCCATGACCCAGCCGGCCTCCGGGTCGACGGGGGCCTCCACATGGACGATGACCTTGTAGGAGTGGCCGTGCAGGCGCGCGCACTTGTGGCCCGCAGGAACATTGGGCAGACGGTGCGCGGCTTCGAACGTAAACTCGCGGAAGATTTCCATTACTGAATTCCCAGATACTTATGCGTCTGGAGAGAAAGGATCCAGCGCGGGTTCTTCATGCAGTAGTCGATGGTGGCCCTGGTGTTGGCTTCAGCGTCCGGACCGTCGAGGGGCTGGAGCCGGAAGTATCGAAAGTCCAGGTGCTCAAACTGGCTCGGGTCTCCGCCCGACTGCGGGTAGACGAGCTTCAGTTCTTCTCCACTCGTGACGACCAGTTCCGAGCCGATCTTGGGGCTTACGCAGAGCCAGTCGATGCCCTGCGGTGGTACGCGGGTGCCGTTCGTCTCCACTGCGACCTCGAAGCCTCTGGAGTGGAGTGCTTCGATCGCTGCTTCATCAAGTTGCAGGAGCGGCTCTCCCCCGGTGCACACGACGAAGCGGTGTTCCATGGAGGTAGACGGCCACGCCTGTTCAACTGCTTGGGCGAGGTCATCAGGGGACGTGAACCGGCCGCCACCCTCGCCGTCAGTTCCGACGAAATCGGTGTCACAGAACTGGCAGATGGCACGGTGGCGATCCTTCTCCAGGCCCGTCCACAGGTTGCAGCGTGAGAAGCGGCAAAAGACCGCTGGCCGGCCTGCGTGGCTGCCCTCGCCCTGCAGGGTGTAGAAGATCTCTTTGACCAGATAGGTCATTCTCACGCGCCCTGGTACTGCACGGGGTCCGAAACGCCCGCCTCGGCGAAGCCCTTCAGGCGAAGAAGGCAGGTCTCGCAGTGGCCGCAGGCCCGACCCTGCTCGTCCGGGTCGTAGCAACTGGAGGTCATGGAGTAGTCCACGCCCAGGCGCAGGCCCTCGCGGACGATGTCGGCCTTGGACATGGCCATAAGGGGAGAGTGGAGCTTGAGCTCCTGCGTTCCTTCGACGCCCGCCCGGGTCGCCAGGTTCGCCATCTTGGCGTACGCGTCCATGTACTCGGGGCGGCAGTCGGGGTAGCCGCTGTAGTCAACGGCGGTCACGCCGGTGAAGATGTCGCTCGCGCCGACGGTCTCTGCATAGGCAAGCGCGAAGGACAGGAAGATCGTGTTGCGCGCAGGCACGTAGGTGATGGGGACGCTGCTGTCAGCGTCGCTGGTGCTGGCGTCGTCGAGGGTGTCGTGCTTCGGAACATCGATCTCGGACGTGAGAGCGGAGCCGCCGAAAACTCGCAGGTCGATGTCCGCGATAACGTGGCGGGCTACGCCCTGCGCTTCGGCTACGCGCTTGGCGGCCTCCAACTCCACGCTGTGCCGCTGGCCGTAGCGGAAGCTCAGTGCGTACGGCGTGTAGCCCTGGTCCTTCGCGATGGCCAGGACTGTCGTCGAGTCCAGTCCGCCGCTCAGTAGAACGATCGCGGGACGCTCCATGCCTTGCTCCCTAGTTAGCTCCATGTGTACCGGAGCACCCTACCGTCAAAACTGACAGGTACAGTAACGGCAACAGTCGTCCAGTTAAGCCCGCCGGGGGAGTAGCATCACGTGAGACAACTATCGCTGGTAGTCACGTGCACTGACCGCAAGTCCGTGGTGCCGGAGGCCGCACTCCATGCGAGATCACTCCCGGAGGGCCCCGTGCGGGAACGCTCGGCTCTGTGGAAGGAGCGGGTGGCCCAGGCGGCCAGTACCGACAAAACTCGCACCCGTCCGCTCACCGATCTGTACCGCGGTGACCACTGGACACAGTCCAAGCGACTGCTTCAGTGGGCCGAGAAGGCCCACTTCAACGCGGAACTGTGGGTGGCGTCTGCCGGCCTCGGTCTACAGCCAGTCTCCGCGCCCGCACCTGCCTACGCTGCAACCTTCAGCACCCGGCACGCCGACTCGGTGGCTACCTCAACGGCGAGCAGTGCGGAGTGGTGGAGCCACCTCCAGGCGGATAGCGGCAGGACCACCCTGGAGGACCTCGGAAAGCGGGGGCCGGTTCTCATGGTCCTCTCCGAGGTCTACGCGAGGGCCATGGGCGCGGAGCTGCGGGCGCTCGGGGCCCTCGCAACCGAGGCATTGCTGATTGGCGGAGACGAAGAAATCGCCGGCATCCAGCGAGTGGCCTCAGACGCTGGGCTCCGCGGCGCACTGGGCGGCACGCTGACCAGTTTGAACGTCCGCATGGCCGCGTCCTGGCTTCAGCACTGCGAAGACCGTTCCTTGACATCCGCAGCCACCAGTAATTCGTGGCATCAATGGGCGGTCGGGGTGTCGAAGCCAGAGCGCCACAATCGTGAGCCCATGTCCGACGAAGAGGTCATCGCCTTCATTAAGAGGGGCATCGCATCCGCTCCGGGTACTTCGCGAACGCGACTTCTGCGGGCTCTACGCGACAGCGGGCGCGCTTGTGAGCAGAGCAGATTCGCCGGCTTGTTCAACCGCACGATGGGGAACCAGTGACAGAGAACGTGATCAGACGCCGGGCCCTGCGTATCGAGCAGAACCCGAAGATTCCCCTCTACCTGTTTGCGCTGGAGGCAGGGGAAGTTGACCTTGTCGCGGACGTTGCACGAATCTCGCGTGATGAGGCCGGAAAGCTCCTCGGCTACCAGCGTCCCGAGAAGAGGCAACACGTCAAGCAGATCTTGGAGTACCTCGACGGCGACGACGTCCTGTTCCCGAACGGCCTCATCCTCGCACTCCCCGCTGCGGTCCGGTTCAAGGGAAGCCGGGGCCCCAACCCCAGCGACGGACTTGCCACGATCGGAACTTTGGAGATCCCTCTGCCGGCATCACCGGAAGAGCCGCGCCCGGCACTTATCGTGGACGGCCAGCAGCGAAGCCTGGCCCTCGCCCGCACACGGAACTCGAAACTACCGATCACCGTGGCAGGATTCGTGGCCGAAGACCTGGACATCCAACGTGACCAGTTCCTGCGCGTCAACACGGTTTCACCATTGCCCGGCAACCTCGTCTCCGAACTCCTGCCTGAAGTCAACACCCAGCTGCCCACGAAACTCTCGGCACGCAAGCTCCCTGCGATTCTGGTGAACGCACTCAATCAGGACAGTGATTCACCGTTCAAGGGCTTGATCAAGCAGGCATCGACGACGGCGAGCAAGAAGTCCGAGGCTGTAGTCAAGGACAACAGTCTCCTCCAGGCCATCACTGAGTCCTTGTCCGGCTCGGGCGTCCTCTTCCCCTATAAGAACCTGTCCAGCGGTACGACTGACACTGCAACCATCCGCAACATTCTTGTCGTCTACTGGACTGCCGTGAAGGACACCTTCCCAGAAGCGTGGGGGCTTGCCCCAACTCAAAGCCGACTCATGCACGGTATTGGTATTCGATCCATGGGCCGGCTCATGGATCGAGTGATGGAGAGAGTGCTGTTCAGTGCGGATATAGATTCGGACGACGCTTACAGCAGGGTCATGGCCGAACTGTCGCTCATCAAGCCGCACTGCCATTGGACTGAGGGGCGCTGGCCCGAGATCAACTATTCCTGGAACGAACTGGAGAATGTTGGGCGACACATCAACATTCTGTCGAACTATCTGATCCGTGTGTACCGTGAGTCGAGGATGAGCGCGTCGTGAGATTCTTCTTTCCGGACAGTCAAGACCAAGTCAGCCCAACCTACGACTTCATCAATGATGAGTACTCCCCTTATCGGGTCCGCCAGAGGGACGATTTCTACGCACACCAGGCCGTAAAGCCAGCCCCGTATGACGGAGTGCTGGTGAGCAAGGCTATCGTCGATGGATCGGCTAAGGGAGCAGGAAAATACAGCGCTCCTCAGCGCGAGCGACTCTATCGACTCGGAGTCAGAGATTTCTTTCGCCTCCCGGCAACCATGACGAGTCTCGGGGACTGCGGCGCATTCAACTATATCGACGAAGAGTACCCGCCATATTCCGTTGAGGAAGTCCTGGACTTCTATATGGGCTGCCGGTTCAATGCGGGAATCAGCATCGACCATGTAATTTTCGGATACGACCCCGACTTGTCTGATCAGGATGCAAATCCTGCATGGGTGAAGCGTCGCGAGATCTCGCTTGAGTTGGCGGAGAAGTTCATTGCCGCCGTAGAGGCCCGCAATGCGAAGGTCCGCGACGAAGCCAACAAGCTCGAACCGGTGGGTGCAGCCCAGGGGTGGAGCCCGGACAGCTATGCAGACAGTGTCGCTCGACTCCAGAAGATGGGTTACAGGCGAATTGCCCTCGGCGGCATGGTCCCGCTGAAGACTCCCGAAATCCTTGATTGTCTCAAGAGGATTTCTAGAGTCCGCGCGGACGGCGTAGACCTCCATCTACTTGGCATCACCCGCATTGACAGCATGGAAGAATTCTCAAAATATCACGTCGAAAGTTTCGACAGCACCTCGGCCTTCCGCCAAGCGTTCATGGATGAACGCAACAACTACCACACCGCCAACGGCCCCTATATGGCCATCAGGGTTCCGCAGGTCGATGGAAACCCGACGCTCAAGCGTCTGATTCTTGCCGGCGTGGTGTCGCAATCCGAGGCCATCAAGGCGGAGCGGGAATGCCTTCAACTGCTGCGTAAGTTTGACGAGGATGCGGTGGACGTCGACGAGGTCATGGATGCCCTGCGGGGATATCAGACGCTCCTCGGCGACGCCAAGAAGCTGAAGCAGGTAGAAAAGTACAGGCCGACGCTTGCCGACAGGCCATGGCGTCACTGCCCGTGTGACCTGTGCAAGGAACACAAGATCGAGATGGTCATCTTCCGTGGATCGGAGCGAAACAAGCGCCGCGGATTCCATAACATGACCGTACTCGAAGCCAAGATGCGCAAGCTGACGTTCGCATAGTCGCCAATCTCAGCACCAAACGCCCAAAAAGAACTCAAACAGGAGACAGCGTGGCCGACCGATACGAACTGAGGCTCCCCGCCCTCAAGGTGCTTCAAGGCAGCAAGGAGATCTACTGCTTCGCGGTCGACGGCAAGAAACTGCACGACTTTGCGGCCGTCTCACGCGTCCGCCGTGACGGCCAGAAGCGGTTGCAGGGGTACCAGCGGCCCGAGGTCCTCAGCCACATCCGCTCAATCCGCCGCTACATTGAGTCCGAGGGGGCGATGCTCCCTAACGCCCTGGTCCTCGCGTTCGACGAGCGTGTGAGGTTTGAACCTGCGGTCCGCGGCGGCGACGTGAAGTACTCCATCCCCGGCGAGCTGATCATTCCAGTCGATGAGTCGCTGGCCGACGAAGACAAGCCGGCCTGGCTCGTGGATGGACAGCAGCGTAGCGCGGCGATCAGAGACGCTGATCTCCATGAGTTCCCTGTCGCAGCCGTGGGCTTCATCGCCTCCGGACAGGAAGAGCAGCGGTCGCAGTTCATCTTGGTCAACTCCACGAAGCCACTCCCCAAGGGGCTCGTGTACGAGCTCCTGCCCGAGACCACGGGCCAACTGCCGCGTTCGTACGCCCGCCGCCAGCTCGCCGCGAGGCTCATGGTTCTTCTGAACATGGGAGACGGTCCCTTCAGCGGAAGGGTTAGCAGCCCCACATCCCCCACCGGCAACATCAAGGACAACAGCGTTCTTAAGATGCTGGAGCACAGCATCTACGAGGGCGCCCTGTTCCAGTACCGAAACGCCGCCGACGGCACCGGGGACGAGGAGCGGATGCTGGCTCATCTGCTGGCGTTCTGGCAGCCCGTCGAGAGCATCTTCCGGGAAGCGTGGAACAAGCCGCCGAAGGAGTCGAGGCTGACCCACGGCGTGGGCATCCAGGCCATGGGCTTCGTCATGGACAGGCTTACTGCCGACGTCCCGGTTGAGAAGGTCGACTGGGACCAGGTTCGTTCCACCCTGCGGGGTCTGGAAGAGCATGTGGCGTGGACCTCAGGCTCCTGGACGCTCCCCGATGGCCAAGAGCGCAAGTGGAACAGCCTCCAGAACACCTCGGGAGACGTCCGGCTCCTGAGCAGCTACCTCCAGGCGCTCGTCGCCAGGTAGTACCGCTCAATGACCGGCTGCGGTGGCTGCCCAGTGGGCTGGGCAGCCACCGCGTCTGTCAGGAGGACGCAGCTGCCGCAGCACGGAGTTTGTCCACGGCCGCGCGCAGAAGCGAGGCCGATCCACTTCCGTTGGCATATCCGATGTGCTCGGTCACGGCGTGCTGGTCGATGAAGCCGGTCGCGGCGTGCTTCGCACAGCGCGTGGCAAGGACGATCACATCAGCAGTGCGGGCCTTCTGCCGCAACTGAGGCGTACCGACGTGGTCTGAGGCCGTCGTCACCTTCACCGCTGGCGCGAGTCGCCCGACCTCTTCACGGCAACGAGCGAGTACGGCTTCGTCCAGCGAGTACAACAAAAGCGTAAGCGGTGGGATCTCAGAAGGCGACTCGCCCTGATCGCCATCCCCGGCAGGGGGCTCCCACTCGAACGCTATGTCGAGTTCTCGTGAAAGGCGCTGGGCGAAGGCCCAGTCTGCTCTTTCGAGCCTTTGTTGATGCAGCCACAGGGGCTCCAACAGCGCGTACGCCAGATTGCTGCGCGCCTCTGTGTTGGGGCACGCGGCCAGGAAGAGCCTGTCGACGAAGTCCAAGGCAATCGGCGCCCGCTCGGGCGAGACCCAACGACCGCGCTCTGCGCCGATCTCGTCAAGGAGATCCGTGTAGGTCCGTGCTGAAGGCGCGGCACGGAGTGCGATCTCCGTGAGGGCCTGCAGCACAGCGAGGTCCCCGGGACCGAAGCGGTCAAATGTCACCGCATTACGGATAAACGCGTGAGCGGTCAGCCCGGCCGGCGCCTCGTACCCGACGGCATCGATGAACGCGCCGACCGCTCGCCACGCCTCTTCCGCGGCGTGGTTCTCCAAGCCGTCAAGGAACGCGGCGAGGGCCGCATCTTCAGTTGCGGGCGAGGGCCAGGACATCCAACTCCGGTTCTCAAGAGCCAACTTGCCTTCGCTTGACCTCGCTGTCACGGCAGCCAGAAGAGACTGCCAGGAATCGACAGGTAGATGCGCTACGGTCGCCTCCTGTGCCGCTTCCTCGGCAGTTGGCTCCAACTGAGCTGACGTCTGCGGATTGTCGGCGGTTTCCTCGTGCCGCCCCTGGAGTGCTCTCCGGGAGTCATCCCACACCAGTGGAGAGAGCTCGTCAGCACGGTCCGCATGCTGCACCGCTTCCACAAGACGGTGGAGTGTCGATACGTCATCAAGAACAGTTGCCGCCATCAAGAGAACAGTGATCGCCTGCGGGCCCAACGAGTCCACGCTGATGTCCAGGAGGTCCGGGACGAACCGGCCCCGTTCCACGAGCAACTCCTGTGCAGCCGAGAGATCGTTCTCCGCAAGCGGCCCCTCCAGCGCCGCGTAGACGGCGTTCAGGATCGCTTCCTTGACGGGGGCAGGAGGGTTCTGGCTGACGACGTCGGCAAGCTCCGGGAGGCTGAGGATTTCTCGGCTGCGACCGAGTCGATCGAGTCGCTTGATTCTCAAGTTGGCAAGGTTGGTCGCGGTCACACCACCAGCTGCCGCCAAATGATCAAGCACCACACTGGAGGCAGCCTCTGCGCCTGCCGCCAGCGATGCGTCGAACTCCGCAAGGAGCCGACCGATCGGCTTGGCGACTCGCCACAGCCTGGGAGGCCGGCTGGCCACAGTTTTCTGCATCAACAGCAGGACATCAGCGAGGTTCCCGCGGTGCTCAAGAGTCCGTCCGGTGTCTAGCCGGAAAATGGGACGGTCACCAGCGAAATCAAGGAGTGCCCGTTCAACTGGATCGTCCGGATCCAGCCGAACTGGCTGAATTCCGACCTGTTCCTCGTATGCGACGTAGGTAGGTCCAGCGAAGGCACGGATCAGCTCAGCGGTGTTCGACCGATCGCCCTGGTCGCGGGCGATCACATACATGGCGAACCGGTCTCTGTCGGCGTAAGCGCGAGGCAGCACAATCGGTGCGTCGTCGCCCCGCCGCAGCGCCTCTACAAACGGCATGCTGCGGTCCTTGTGCCGGTACTCCGCGTCCAATCCTGGCCAGGCGCGGTTTCCTGGGCCGAAGAACCGCTGCAGGAACTTCTCGACGTCTTCGCGTGTTTGCTGCTGGGCCTGGGTCACGAGCCACTCCTCCACCGCTGAGCCAGATCAAGCCGCGCCTGAGCAGCGTCAGGGCCGCCTACCTTGTAGGTGACTGACTCATCGTTCTTCGCCATCCCGCGCACCGTGTAGTTCATCGAGCCAGTGAGAATCCACTCCTGCCCGCACAACGTCTTCTCATGGACGTCTGGATCTCGCCGGATGCGCAGGTTGCCCTGTTCCGCGGACTCAAGCCGTTGCAGAAACGCCCCGTTGTGGGAATCGGGGCGCGTGATCACATACACCTGCGCCCCAGCCGAGGCGATGCGCACGAGACTGTCTGACAGCCGCCAACCACTGGGCGGTACGTCACCGAACAACGCGTCGTAGGCGCCGTGACTGTTGTCCAGCACTTGAACGTCCGTGATCCAAGGCGAAACCAGCCACACCTCGCTACTGGGGCTGATCATCTCCGCCATCAGGGCAGCGGACAGCATCGAATCAACGCGCAGGCCCGTCCGTGCACCGATGCGCAGCGTTCTGGTCAGGGTCGTCACTGGACTGCCTCCCTCAACTCCACTCGGACGCGCAACTCGTCCCGATGTCTGGCGTAACCACGAACCTCCCCGTAGACACGGAGGAAGTCCCTGTCCACTGGGAGTGCCGGCACGCGGACGACAGCTTCCGCCATGGCCTGCGCCTCGCTCGCACGGCAGACGAGTTCGACGGCTGCGCTCTCAGACATCGCCTTCTGGTAGGCCAGGGCCCAGTTGGTGGCAGTGACGTCCACCTCAGGGAAGCGGTCGTTGTGGGCGGCGTGGACAAGTAGCCGGTCGAGCACTGGGAAATCTACATATGGCTGGTAATGCTGTAGGTCCTGAGTGCGAGCTTGGCGGCCGCGTGGCCAGAGGAGGCTGAAGGCCTGGTCTGCGGTCAGTGTGCGGCTCCCACCGAGGTGAAGTCGGTTCGAGCCGACGGCGTACGCCATCACTCGAGCATCGACTTCGATCCCGAGACGCTGCTCGAGGTCCGTCCAAGCGTTGACCAGCGACAATGCCTGCATATCTGTGTCGGGGCCCGATCCCGGGCGGAGGAGCCGCGTCGACAACGCGGACACTGCGGTTCGCCGGGGGCGTCCGTCCAACTCCTCCCAGGCAGCCAGCAGCCCGTTCAATGCCTCCTGGGCCTCCTCGGCGTTTTCGGCGCCGCGCAGTGTCCTGATGGATTCGGCTGCATCGCCGCTGGGCTCATCGGACAGGTGCTGAAGCAGCCGCGTCAGTGTGGCGTCGACGTACTCGTAGTCGCTGGGGGCAAGTGCACTGGTGACGAGCCCCCAGAAACGCCGGGGGTCCTGCCCGTAGTAGCGCACCAGGTGCTCGATGATTCCGAGTCCACCGATCGACGTTTCGCTGAGCCACACCACTGTCTGATCGCCGGGCCTTGCGCCGGGCAGGACGTCGACGATCAGGTCCCCGTCCTGGGTGTCGGGACAGGCGCGCTGGGCCGCGGCAAGTATCGCTGCTGCCATGGTGTCTCGGTAGGCCCGCTGCGCCAGATCTTCGGTGCGGACAGCGATGTCCGGGGCGACGAGGAGTTCCGCAGCCTGGTCCACGGCAGCTGTCACCCGGCTGTCCTGAACTAGTTCCATGAGGCCTGACACCAAGCGGTCGTTGTCGAGGATCTGCTCAGGGCCGTTGTTGTCCCGGTAGAGCACGCTGAATATCTGGGGCAGATGCCCAGTCCACGCACCCTTCGCCAGCGCAGCACGTACCTGAGCCGCGGTGCGCTCGCCGTCGAGACCTTCGAGGGCGAAGGCCGTCAAATAGACCTGCGTCAGCCGCTCGCGCTGGAACCTGTTGGAGATGTCTGTCAGTGCGGGATGCTCAGCGACTTCGTACGAGAAGGCCAGGGACCGCCAGGATGGGGAGGACAGGTAGGACCTCACGATGGCGTCGGATGTATCGAGAGGCTCAAGCAGGATGCGCACTGCATCGACGTCGAGCCTGAAGCCAAGAGCAGCCCGCTTGCCGTGCAGTTCGTAGTGAACCCTGCGTGTCTCGACTCCACCGCGCTCGAAGGCAACTTGGCACTCGGCCCCCATGCTCATCCGACGCATCTCGATGGGATTGCCGGCAGCGTGTGTCGCGAAGCTGATCGAGGCAATCCGCTGGCGCCATGGGGATGGGTCGGGAATGTCCGCCGGCGTAGGCGACGCATCGTCCGGAACGACGATTTGAGTACCCCACAAGGGGAAGCCCTGCGAGCGGTCGGAGATGTCGGGGGTGGGCTGCTCCAGTTTCAACTGGTGGGGCCTGAAAACCCGTAGCCCGTCGGGGTCGGAGGACCCGTTCGGATGCCATGTTCCCTCTGGGTCGGCATGCTGAACGATTCGCGTGAGGGGCAGAGCGTCCGTGCCGCTCGGAGGTACCGGTAGCCACGTCCGGTGTTCATCACGGCGATGTCCGAACCGGCGGCTCACACGTCCAGGGACTGCTTCACGTAGGGCTCGGGCGATGGGGAGTTGCTCAAGACTGTCCCTCTCCGGAAAGGGCAGCAGAAGGTCAACTTCCGGCAGATTCAACGGCTCGAAGAGAGAGCGCGTGATGAACTCCGGAAGGAGGGCCCCTTCCTTAGCGCCGGCGTCGGTGCGCTGGAACGACCAGTTGCTTCGCAAACGTCGCAGAGCCGTGGGCACGACAGCTAGGAGCAGTGAGCGCGGCTGCTCCCACAGCAGGGCTTGTGCCTCGTCGGGGCTGATCTTCAGGGCTCGTACGAGATGCTGAGCGAACTCGTCCTGCAGGGCAGGTTTGTCGAGGAGGGCCTGGAAGAGGTTTCCGACCGCCTCGTGGCCGGGACGATCGCTTTCGCTCACTGCATAGCCGTTGGGAGCGCGGAGGACCTTCCGAGGGTCAGCCCACAAGCTCCTGGAGCGGAGTTTGCGACTCGTCCAGTCCAACAGCGCCTGCGTGGCTTGTATCTTCAGGACGAAGCGGTTCCCGATCGGCAGGCTTCGAGCCGGCACTTCAGGTGCGAACAGTGTTTCGTACGCCTGGTAGGCGAGGCGATCGCGCCCGTAGTCCGACAGCGTCACTACGGTGATGGGCCTGGTACCTCGCTCGCGGCCTGCGCGGCCGCGGCGTTGAATGAACGCTGCGGCGTCGCGCGGTGCCTTGTGCTGGAGCACGAGGCCAACACGTGGATCGTTGAATCCGACCTCGAGGGAGGCGGTGGCGACAGTCAGGTTGGCGTCGTGATCAACACCGACGTCCTGGGACGACGTGCGGCCGATACGCAAATGGTGCAGATGGAGGCCCGGATCCAGGTCGTGACCGATCTTTTCAACAACATCCCAGGACTGGCCGTCGACGTAGCGTGCGGCGTGTTCGTCACGGTCAGAGGAACGCAATCCTGCGAGGACTGGCTTCCGACGGTCGCTGCGGCGCCCAAACCGGTCTTGTCCGCCTTCGGCATCACGCAGGTCGTTGTAGAAGCGGTTGGTGACGTCGAGGTCATCCGTAAAGAGGAAGCCTGTGGAGCCGTACAGGAACCGGTTGTTGTCCAGGTCGAGCATGCGGCCAAAGAGCATGGCCGTCTGGATCGATGTGGACAGCAGGCTTGCCCCCGCGACGGGATCGCCTCGCAGGGCGAGGGCATACTCCCGGCCTTCGGACTCCATCGTCTCGTCGGCCGGCTCGATGGAGGTGACGTCGCTGGGGTGAAGGCCTACGAGTTGTCCGAAGAACCTGTCCGCGTCGCGAAGTGTCGCGGACAGGCCAACAAACGTAATCGAACGGCGAGTCGCTTCGCGCCAGCGCCGCAACAGCAAGGCCACCTGCGCGCCGTGCATGCCGCTGTACGTGTGAACCTCATCGAGGAGAACCAAAGACGGCGCGGTCCTGGCGCCACGCCAGCCGAGGAGCCGCTCCAAATAGTTGTCACCGCTACATCGATTGAGCATCTCTGTTGTGGTGAACAAGAGATCCGGCGGGTCGTTCTTGAGTGAGTCTCGGGTGAGCGCGATACGTCCGTGCTTGAGCGTGTAACCACACTTCAGGCAGGTCAGTCGTTCACGCCCGTGTCGGCGGTCGTCGTCCGCCCACTGGAGGTCGCCTGTTCCACAATCAAGGCTGGGGCATGGCAGATACGGGCACACCGCTCCCTGGCGGGTGCGCGCCCAGGCGTTCGGAACCCTCGAATCCGGCTCCATGCGCCGGTCGCGGGTATTCCACGGGGTGTCTCCGTAGAGCGCGCCGATCCGAAGAGGTCGTCGCCCGCGGTCTCGCAACGCCGACTCGACACTGTCAACGGTGCGGATAGCTTCACGAAGTTGATCGCGCAGAAGCTCCTTGCGAGGGTAGAGCGCCAGTGTGTGGACGCGCTCGGCCTTCCCTGGTCTTGCACTCTCCGCCATGGCAGCGAACGCCGGCAGATAAAACGCAAGGGTCTTGCCGCTACCAGTACCGGCGCCGACGATGATGCCCTTGTCTCGGTCGGTGTTCAGGGAAGCGAACACTGAACGCGTTGCGTCCAACTGGAAGCGAGCCAGCTTGCGGCCCTTCAGCTGGGCAGCTGCCACGTGCTCTTGCACATCGCCCCACCTGGGGAGCTGTGCGAGTTCCTGGAGGACCTCAGCCGCTGGGATATCGCGGCGCGGATAGCGGCGAGCCGCTACGTGGAGCCGGTAATCGGCGACGAGGCGGCGCTGTCGCTGCCACCAGCCCGGCTGCGCTTCATCAGCCCAACCGCCCCGGTCGAAGAGTTGTCGGAGCCCGGCAGTGAGGCGCAGCGACTCCGCCAGCCTGGTGCGGTAGCGCGGAGGGGAGGTCACCGGTACCTGCACCTCGTGCAGCAGTGCACGGAGCAGGAGCTCCTCCAGCACCACATCGGCCGATGTGCCGGCCGGAGCTGCCTCATGGCTGCCCAGGAGACGGTCGATGGTCTCCAAAACCTCAGCCTCGGAGAGCGCGCTCTCCGTAACCCCCCATGAGAGAAGCGGAAGTTCGCGGTTCTCCAACTGATTGAGGAGTTCGTTCGCGAAACGGATATCGAGGTGGTCTGTCACGCGCCGGTCCTCTGCAGGGTGATGTGAAGGTCCATTTCGAACTCACGCAAGAGGGCGATGTCCTCATCCGTCACGTCGTGGAGCGTGGGACCAGGACGCTTCTCCAGCCGTTCCAGAAGATCCAGGAGCTCCCGGGGCGGCTCGCTCTTGCCATGCAGGGACTCTGCGAGAGCCGCGTACGTGCTGGTGAAGAGAGTGATGTCTGCCTTGGTTACACCACCCTTGCGGTTCGCCGCCTGCTGCAGTTCCACCTGCCGAGAGCGTGCCTTGACGCGCTCGTTGGCCGCCAGCATGGGGATGCGAGCCAGCGGTAGATCAGCAGTCTGCGCTGCGGCCCACGCACTCCATGCAGCATTGTTGTCGGCCTTCAGGCGGTCCGTGATCTCCTGGACCTTCTTCCTCGCCGTGTTGAAGACCGTGTCGCTGGGCAGCCCGTTGGCTGCTTTGCGCATGAACGCTGTGCGTGCGGTGTCGATGCTCGACAGATCAGGCCTGTGTGCAGCTTCGAGGCCTTCGAGGGTGCGGCTTATCTCTACTTGGTTGCCGAGATCGACCAGCGACGCGCGGAGTTCCTTGGTGCGGCCGAGAACCCGGGCAGCCTCCTTCTCGCCGACTGCTCCGGCGGCGATCAGGCGTGCACGGTTCTGTAGCTGTACGGCCTTGTCGTACACGGACATGTCTGTCACCAGTCCTCCCGGTCGTCGTCCGCTGCCGGGGCGGCTGTCAATGCCTGCCACTCGTTGCAGATCTCCTGTACGGCTTCGGCTGCGCTGTCGCCGGCCGAGCCGCTCGACCGTGAGTCGGCGCTGGCGAGCGCAGCATTCAACCAGGCATCAGTTGTCATGAGGAGTTCCTGGACCACCGTCAATGACTTGCCGCGCTCCTTCACCGCGGCAGCGACGCGCGCATTCCGTCGTGCGACGTCATCACGGCTCTCGTCCGCCGCCTTGGTGAGGTCGTCCTCGAGGGCAGCCACGCTCTTCCAGTCGGCGGCCGCGCCCGCTCGAAGCAGAGTCTCAAAGTGACGGGACTGCTCTGCGGTCAGCGGGAGTCCAACCTCTCTGGCCGCCGCCAGAGCGTCGCGGATCGCTGCCATGCCTTGGATCCCCGAGATACCTCGGGGCTGACGAAGCCGGATGGCACCGAGCATTTCCGCAAGCCGGGCGAACTGCTCATCGATCAGGGACGGCCACGATGCGAAACCATTAACCGCTGGACGCACCCACGTCGGTACGTCGACCCCATCGATATTCCAACTCCAGGTCGCTGCGGCCTTCTCCAGGAGAGGCATGACGCGCGCAGCATCGATCATGGTCACAGCGCCGATACCCTGCGCGATACCGACGGCGTGCCGGAGTTGCTTGACGAGTTCGGGGCGCGCCTTGAGGTGCATTTGCAGGGCACCTGTCCACGTGGTGGTCCGGATCAGGTTGTCTTCGCGGCTCCATCCTTGCCCGTCGTCCAGCGCGGCGGACAGCAGATTCGCGGTGGTCATGCCGGGCCATGCCCGACCAGCGAGGGCCGCACCGAGCAGAGACGCTCGCAGTCCCACAACCAGGTGGTCGTCGGTGAGCTCCATGTGTCGCTGCAGGCGTTCAGTGAAGTCGGGCGCATGCTGCTCGGCCAGCGCAGCCAACCTGCGGATGTCCTCGGCTCGGGCCGGCAGCTTTCGCTCTGCCCGCAGCAGGCTGTCGAAGAACCAACTGTCCTTGGCTCGCCGTGTGAAGGTGATCGGCGCTTCTTCAATGCCGCGCAGGTTCTCCTTGGCACCCTCGATGGACACGATGGTTGCCTTGGGGGGCCAGGCTGCTCTCTTCAGGTCTCCCAGGGCCTGCTCCCTCATCAGTGGCGCGTTCCACAGGTACCGCTGGACCACTGCGGTGGACACGGTGCTTCGGATACGGAGAGCGGTTGCCGTGTCGAGCATGCCCTCGCATGTGCTCCACTCATCGACTGTTTCCAGCATTCGCTGAAGTTCCCTGGGGAGTTCATCTGTCTGGCCCGCGGGCCTCGTGTTCGTCTGCGGCTCGTCAGGCTCCCTCCGCTGACGGGTGGACCCGGAGGTATCACGCGGCAGTTCGCCGCCCAGAGGTTCCAGCGCAAAAGCGTCCAGAACCGTGGTGCTCAGCGCGCTGGCATGAGAAGGGGCATCACCCCAGAACTCCAGGACTAGCTTGCGCCGTTCCGCCGAAGCGTGATCACGCTCGTCTACATGGAGGCGAACATCGCGGTTGAGAGGTTCGTCGATCGCCGCAGGGCGGAACTGCTGCCGGAATGCCGGGCCAGGGAACTCACCCCGCTGCAAGTCGCCCGCTTGCTCGACCAACACCGGTCGAACCACGCTGCCCAGTACGACACGCGGATTGAAGGACCACGGTTTGTCTTTGGGAGCCGTTGAGTGAACAGCCCTCACCAAGGCCGACTCGTTGAAGGGATAGAGACCAAATCCGTCGGGCGTCGCGCCGAACGTCTCGTGACACTCCGCCTGCAGGTCGCAGGACATGCACTTGTTTGGAATTCCGTCAGAGGAACGCTCCAGGCCCTCACGGCCAATACGGCCGGCGTTCAAGTAGCGGCCCACAAACGAGGCGATCTGCTGGCTTCCCGACTCCTCCGGGCCGAAGGGAACATCCAGGTGGTAGACGTACCCAGTGGCTGCCTGCATCCTGGTCAGAGCGGTCTCGGGGAGTGAGTGGAAGTAGCCCGTGGTCACGGCCATGAGGGTGCGGATCGGCGCGAGTGTCGTTTGCCCCTCGCGATTGGCTGCCTCCACTACGGCATCAAGCAAGTCACGCTGCACGCCTTGGATGAGGGCGAAGTCCTCGATGAGTAGGACGATCTCCTTCCCCTGCCGGTGGTACTCCTGCCGCACCTGTTGCATGGCGTCCAGTAGACGGCCAGCCCCTAGGTTGGCTGCACCCTTGATAGCCGCCTCAAGGTGGCTATTGAGCAGGTCCACGGCGATAGCTTGGAGGTCGCCACGGGTGCTCATGGTGCCGAGGAGCCGCTGGGCCATCCCCGAAACGGACTCGATGTCGCGAATGTCGAGAGGGAGGTCGCTGACGCTGAAGCCCTCGGGGCGATCAGCCTGCCCTGCCTGGCGGTTGTGAATGAGTTGGGCGGCCAGTTCCGGTACGAACTTTCCCGGGGCCAGCATCTCAGCCCGAACATGCGGGTCGAGGAGAACGGCAGCCAATTTCCCAGGCCCAACGAACATGCGCCCCAAGCCCGCTACCTCTGCGGGAGAGGTGGCCTCAAGGGCTTCGCTCAATTCGTTGAGGATTCGCCTTGCAAGCGACTCCTCATCGATGCCCTCCGTAAACCTGTTGATGTCCTCCTTCAACTGCGCCAAGTCGCTGCTCTCTGCATTTGCGATCAGAGTGCTGACCACGGCCTTGAGACTCGTCTTGGACTTCTCAAGATAGATGACCTCGCGTCGGTCCACATCGGCAGCGTTTGCAGCGAGTCGCTCACGCACCCAGCGCACAAGATGCGATTTACCGGAGCCCGAATCACCCACGACCGGCATGAGCAGGGCGCCGCTATCAGGCTGAAGCGCAAGAAAGTCGTCGAGAACAGCTTGTTCGTCGATCGGCTCACCTTCAAGGACGAGTTCCTTCTCATCCATGAGACGAGCTCGCTTGATCCGCAGCGGCGCATGGGTGGCCAGGAAGACGGACCGTGGCGGGCTGACCGCTTCGGTATTGATCGTGGAGGCCACTGTTGAGGGATCCCAACAGATCATTCTGCCGAAATCAGCCACGGATTGCCTCCAGGATGGTGATGTCGCTGACCGGACGCGGGCTCGCAGGCCTCTCCGGGTCATGCACTAGGAGGATCTTTCGAGCATCGTCGTCGTGCTCCAGGCGAATCCACTTCTCGTCGTGGCCGCGCAACAGAGCAAACGAGAGTGCAGGACCGGCCACGTTTTCACCAGGGTCAGCCACTCCGATAGCGAGAGAGTGGGCTCCTCCCGGTAGGACGGGAAGGCTCTCGCGTAGGGTCCGCAAGGCTTCGACAGCATTGACGCGTTGCGTAATCTGCCACAATACGTTCACCGTCTGCTTGATTGCCACCGTGCAGTCGGACACCAAAGGGCTACGGCCCTCGCTTCGGATCAGTGGCGCTGCTGCCAGCCCGAGTGCCGGCGCCCAGTGTCCGAGACGCAACCAGCGTGTCTCATTCGCGAAGATGGGATGCACCTCCGGTCGCAGCACCTTGTCTTTCTCTATGTCCTTGTCCAGGATCTTCTGTGCGGTGACCCAGTCGACGGGGTGGTCCATGGGATCAAGCGAGAGCAACCAGGCGAGCGCGCGCGTGAGGTCACGAGGGCCCGATAGGTCGTTGTCGGCACCCAAGTTGGTGTTGCGGTCGGCATCAAGGACCGCTCGGCGCAGGATCGAGGTATAGGCATCGAGATCATTGCTGCTGGTCAGTTCACGGGCCGGGCCGGCGAGCGAAAGTTCCTGGCTTTCGCCGTCGATGTACACCAGGCCGAGATCGGAGAGTGAACTGATCGCGTTCTCGAATGGAGGCCGCGACTTTGAGTCTTCAGGCTGCAGGGAAGGAGGGCTCACCAACGCTCGCGCCTCGTTCACAGCGATGCTCTTGCCTAGGTAGACAAGGAGGCGAACCACCGCCCACGTTTGAGAGGGCAGGGCTGCATCTACGTTTAGGAGAGTCATCAGAGTTCCTCCAAGGCGCGGCGGATCGACAGGCTCGCCTCGTATACATCGACGAGCGGTGTGCCCGGTCTCTCTGGGTGGCGCATGTGCCGCGGGTGAATTAGGTAGGTGGGTGTGTTCCAGGCAAACCGGTCCCCGACGTCGTAGCTTGGGCTGTCAGCATCAGGGGCCGTCAACCACACCATGGGACCTGGCCAAGAGGTCAGGAGAGCACCATCCTCGTCGAGGATCACAGTGCGGGTCCGCGCGGTTGTCTGAAGTAGGTTCCTGGTGTGGGCGTTGAGACCCGGTCCGCCGACGACGGCGATCCCCCGCCGTACGAGTTTCTCCACCAGGCGCACGACCAATACGCGGTCGCTCGGCTCCTGCCACCACAGGCTCAGACACTGGCGCTCCCCGAAGTACCGGGCCAGTGGAAGGCGGCCGTGGTTCTGCGGCGAGGGAACCAGGGGGCGCGGCTCGCCGGCCAGGCGATAGAAGCCGTTCGGCTTGAGTTGGGCGGTAGCTCGGCAGTAAGGGCACCCTCGGCAGTTGATTCCGGTTCGGAGTTCTCCCTCCCCATCGGGGACACGATAGTAGGCGCCGAGCACGTCGCCGATACAACGATTTCCGCTTAGGGCGGCTTTGAGTTCCCGCAGGGAAGACTGCTGGTCCCGAAGCAGCTTGTTGCGCTCACTTTCAAAGCGGACTCGAAAGTGGTCGGGGTTGTTGGTCTGAGGGTCTACCAGTTCCACATCGACGTATTTGTTAGCGGTCTCGTAGAAATACTGTAGGCGAGCTTTCCACGTGGCATTTGATTCGGTCTCGCAGCGCCTGGGTGGCTCGGGAGGGTACTGTCTAATCAGTCCGGCTCTCACCATGAGGTTGAGGATCCGAACGTTCCATGAACGACTCGTGTTGTAGGCCACGGACATGTCGGCGGGGTAGGAGTCGAGATCAAGCCGGTAGAGGTCTCCCACTGAGGTCTTGCTGTGCCACATTGCCTCCCACCGCTCCAATGCCCGCGGCGCACCGATGATTGCTTCGCCGTTGATGTGCTCGGCGACCTTCTCGTCCTGCCGCGTTGTGGCCAGATACGCGACCGATGGGCTGCCATCGCGACCGCCTCGGCCGACCTCTTGGTAGTAGCGGTCCACCGTTTCGGGCAGACAGGCGTGCACGATCGTCTTGACATCCGGGAGGTCGATGCCGAGCCCAAAGGCGGACGTGCCGACCACGATGTCGTACCGGGTAGCTGTTGCCTCCTCAGCCGTGCCGTCAGTCGTCCGTCCACCCCATCCTTCCAAGGCTTCGCGACGATCGGCATCGTTGGCCTCGCCGGTGACGTGGACGACGCGCTGCATGCCTCGCGCATGCAGACGGTCGGACCACTCCTTGGCGTCCACGACCTTCGTCGTGTAGACAATCATCGGTTTAGGCAGCAGCGACACGGCGTCGAGGACTGCAATCTCCCTCTTCTCCTCGTTCGCACATGAGTCGATGTAGTAGCTGGGCTCATGGCGGAGTTGGCCAGCCCACACGATTTGTGCACCTTGTGGAGCGGCAAAGAGGGTCTTGAGAGTCTCCATCTGCTGTGCGGTGAGCGTGGCGCTCATAGCGACGGTGACAGGCCGGCGCTCTGGCGGGGATTTGCTAAGCCACGTGCGGCGATGGCTGGACATCGTTTGGAATTCAGTACGGAAGCTGTTTCCCCACTGCTCAACGAGATGCGCTTCGTCGATAACGAAGTATTGGAGCAGGCCCGCTTCTGCCGCGTCCTCCAGCGGCTGCTTCAGGCTTCGGACGAGCGACTCGGGTGAGGTGAACACCAGGCGCTGTCGCCCTGCAGCAATATCCGCCCGCATCTCTGCCTTCTCGTCGGGCGACAGGCCACTGGTGTAGGCGTAGCGGCGGGTGGGGCTTTGGTGTCCTTGCCGTTCGAGGAGATCCCTCGTGCGCCGCTCCATGTCGACAGCCAGGATGCTCGTGGGCACGACCACCACCGACACACCGCTGCTCTTGCTCTGCAAGAGTGCGGGCGCCATCGCCACAGCTGTCTTCCCATGCCCCGTGGGCAGACAGATGATCGTGGTGCTACCCGGTGAGGCAAGCGCCACTGCCCGGGCCGCTTGGCGTTGCCCAACGGACACGTAGCCGCTGTGGTCGTCACCCAGCGCGGAAATCCAGAACGGGTCGGCCGAACACGGTTCAAACTTGCGGCGATGCTGTGCGTCCTGGCCGAGGTAGACCTGCTGAAGGTCTACCTCGGCTGCGGTACGGGAGGTCGCATCCGGCGTCGCGGGCCACCAAGGCTCCGCAGTCACGTACACATGCGAGCCACCGCGGCGTGGCCCGGTTTGGCAATGCAAGGCCTCCCACTGATCCCGGCGAGGCAGTTGAGGATCCAAGGGAACTTCGAAGCCGGTCGTGTTTCCTCGGGCCCGAGCTTCCAAGAGGATCTGCCGGGTCAGCGAGACAACGTCTCGCCATCCTGTGGAACCGTTACTGAGGCCAACAAGCGCGTCACGGAGACGCCGCAAAGTCCCCTTGGCCTCGATCTCGGACGGGATCTCCGGCCAGTTCCTGAACAGGGCGACGGCGCCGGTCCAGTTGTCAGTTGCCACGGCGGACCCTCCTGATGAGGCCCGTCTTCACCACACAGGTCGCGGCCACGAGTTGGATCTTCGGAGTGCTCAGCCCCTGCACCAACGCGTCGGTGACATTCACATCGACGGCGTAGCTCTCCCTGTCCTCAAGTAGGCGGCCGGCAGCTCGGCGCGCTTCTGCCTGTGCCTTCGCAACGGCAAGGCGCTCACGCCCCTGTTCCTGGGCACGAGAGCAGCGGTCGATCAGCTTGGTCGCCTGCTTCAACTCACCGACTGCGACGGCTTCGGCAGCCCTCGCCGACACTTCATAGCCAGGACGACCGTCGAAGAGGTCCGTCAACTGGTGAATCGACTTTGCGTTGAAGTTGCGATCCTTGGCATTGTCATAGGGCGCGTTCAGCCAGTTCAGCGTGGCTTGGTCAGTCAGGGCCTCGTGGCTGCCAGCCGGGACCCACACCTTCAAAGTGAAGGGAGGAAGAAGCCGGTCGGCCTGGTGTCGCAGAGCAGCTGTCGCCTGGACCCCGCCCTGCGTGAACGCCAGTGCCGGAGAGATGTCCGCTTCAACGAGATAGTCGAATCCGAAGTATGGCTCGTGCTCGCCCAGATAATCCCTGTCAAAGCGGGCAAACGCTGTGGCCTGACCCCGGTCGTCGAACGCGATAGCGTTCGAGAGTACGTCGATGAGAGGGTTTCCGACGCGGAAGATCCGCGTCCCGGGGAACCGCAGCGCGGTGGACCGATTGAACGCGCCCCGAGCTACCTCTGCGGTAAGACGCCTACCCTCATACAGGTGAGGAGAGATGAGTGGCGGCGGGGACAGCCTGAACTCCTCGCACTCGCAGCCGTTGATGACACGCGAGTTATGGCGCAGCTTGATTCCGCTCGCGCCCTCCCCATCTCCGGCATACCGTAGTAGGACGTCCCGAGTGGTCTGCCACTCCTGCTCGATCTCCCCCAAGCGGACGGCGAAGTCGGTGTGCTGAGGAGACGCGTCGTAGATCGACTCGAGCATGTCCATCTTGTCGATCGCGCGCCGAGCCGCGGCGAGTTGGGAGCGGACGCTCCCAGCCAGATCACCAAGCCCCTCGGGGCCGTGCTCAAGGGCTTCGCTCCAGACCTGAGGAAGGTGTTCCGCGATGGCGTCCTGCAGTGTGGACACCGACTCGGAGAAGATGTCGTAGCCATCAGTAAGCAGGGACAGCCAAGTGCCGCTGTAGGTCTCAGCATCGACAAGAGCGAACTGGCGGGCAGGGTCTGACTGGCTAAGCGACTCGACGCCGCGGTAGCGGTCCATCCGGCCGAGGCGCTGCTCAAGCTGGTTCGGCGACCACGGCAGGCGCAGGTGGATGACTGTGTCTGCGATCTGGAGGTTGAGGCCGTCCTCGGCGGAGTCATCCACGACGAGCACGGGAGTCTTCCGGGCGGCGCACTCCCGCCACGCCTTGATCGCCTCTTCCGACGCCTTGAGACCGACGCTCCTGGAGTGCTCGGAGACGGAGGCCGTCCGAAAGCGTGTCCGCAGTCGCTGGGCAAGCCGTGTCGCGAGTGTGCCGGGGCCGCAGAAGACCACGATTCGTCCGCCTCCGCTCAGGGCCGGCCGGAGAGTCGCGGTGAGATCCTTAAGCTCGGCGTCGGAGTCTGAGTCGGTGAGTGCCAGTTCGAGCTTCTCGAGGATCTTCGGTTCGTCGGGTGAGAGAGGCGGGTCTGCGAGATAGGTGCGTTCACGCAAAGTGAGGCCCGCCCGCTGTGCTGCATCCTCGTCTCGGCGGACGCGCCACCGGAGCGCATCGATGTAATCCGTGGACACACCGCCGAGGCGCGAGGCGAGTACGCACAGCACGCGAGCGTATGCGCCTCGCGCGATTTCGCGGTCTTCATCGATCAGGCGACCCCAGGTCTGGGTCTGCCACTCCAAAAGACTCTCTGCGGCAGGATCGTAGGACGAGGTCACTGTCAGTGGTGTCGGTTCGGCACGACCACGTACTTCGTAGGGGGCAAGGGCCGCGTCCTCATCGTCACGTAGGACGCGAGCCCGGCGGTGCCTGATAACGCGGCGGTGCAGGCGATACGTCTCGCTGATGTGCGCCCGCAGTTCCGCGATGCGCAGGGTCAGCGTCGGCTCGTCGACTTCCTCGCGCAGATCGCCGTCTTCGTCCAGGAGGTCCAGGACCTGTGCGGCCAGATCGTCGAAGCGCGCATCTGCGGGCAGCACCTCTTTGATGAGGTCGAGCGCGGACGGCAGGAGCATCGGGAAGTCGGCATTGAGGCTGTAGACGCGGTCGGCCAGTTCCGCACGACGGTTGTACCGGTGCTCGAATGCCTCCCGATCGCTCCAGCGGTACATGTCACGGTCGAGGAGGTGCAGAAGGCCTAGGTGTGTTGTGTAGCTGGAGGTCACGGGCGTGGCTGACAGCAACAGGAGCTTCGAGGCGGAGTGCGCAAGTCGGCACAAGGCCTGGTAGACCTCGTCCGTGTCGTCTCTGTCTTGGACCAACAAGTGGGCCTCGTCGACCACCACGAGGTCACTCTCGTGGTAGTTCTCCCACTTTTCGGGTGTCTCGTGTGAGGTGATCGTTACCCGCACAGGGAAGTCCTCGGTGAAGAACTTGTCGCGCAGTTCGGCCTGCCACTGCCGGCGCAGCGGGTCGGGGGCGACGACAATCACCCGGGCCTGAGGGTTGTCGATCAAGGTCTGACGGATGACGTATCCGGCCTCGATGGTCTTACCGAGGCCGACCTCATCCGCGAGGAGATACCGCTGGACAGGGTCGGACAGAACAGTCAGTGCGGCGTTGACCTGGTGCGGGAAGATCTCGACCGCAGACGACAGGAAGGCAGAGATGCCGGCGCAGGCCGCCCGCTGCGTGGTCAGGTTGTGCAGCAGGGGCAGGCGAGTGTCGTACAGGTAACCGGACTCGTTTCCTCCAGACACCAGGACCTGCAGGGGGTCACGTACCGGTTTGTCCCAGCGCACACGGAGTTGAGACTCGGGCACCGGCAAGTCCGAGTCGAAATTGGGGAACCGGATGTAGTACTGGCTCCCGATGCGGTCCCTAACCCGCCCGGCCTGCCACTCACCGGTGCTGGGGTTGCGCCGGAACACGCGGGTCTCCGGCTTGAGTCTGGCGTGTCGACAGTCAGCCGCTGGCAACGTCCGTGACTCGAGTTCCGGTTCGGCGACAGACTCGAAGAAGTCCACGCGGAGCGCGTCGCCGATGACGGCCCCTACCCGGCCGATTCCGGGCGCCCCTGTGAACTCGACGAGGTGCCCGACCGTGAAGCCCGACGACATCCTTCTTCTCGCCCCCCACCTGCATTTATAGCAACTTCGACGAGCTTAGAGGGAACCACTGACAACAACATCCAAAACGCCTCTCACATATTCGGACGTCTATTCGATTACGGTCGGAAGATGCTCCGGCGCAGCACCCCAACAGCCTGGCCATTCCAGGGCGTTTTGCACAAAACAGCCCCGATCGGCTTCCGGGACGGCTGTGAGTGGTGATGTCCGAAATGGATCTAACGATGGGCGGCCATGGCGCGGGGGTCAGCGCTTCCGCTTGCCCTCCAGCGTCAGCACCCACGACCCTCGCCTGCAGACCTGCGCTGGAGCCGAGGCATGGCGGCCTTCCCTACAGGCTGGACCGACACCTCTTTCGTGCCGCCGCCCTGCGGTGTGAGAGGCGAATCCCAGCCAGAGTCTGGCAGGGCGGATGCCTCAGGATTGTCAGTGCCGTGAGCTGTACTGTTTGGACGTTCGCCCCGCCGCCCGTCCGCCGCTGGAGCAGAGCGCAGCAATTCATACCCCCGAGACAGAGAGTAGATCGTGAACGTCCCCGCTCCTGCTGGCATCGCCACACTCATCGCATACATCGCCACCATCCCGGCCGCAAACCTGGCAGTCACCCACTTCGGAGCCGTACCTGTCGGCTTCGGCTACGCCGCCCCCGCCGGTGTGTACATGGTGGGCCTGGCACTCGTACTCCGTGACCTTGCACGAGAATCGGCTGGCCGTGGTGCCGTCCTCGCAGCCATAGCCATCGGCACTGTCCTGTCGTACTTCTTGGCCGACCCCGCCCTCGCCCTGGCCTCAGCAGCGGCCTTCGCGGTTGCTGAGACTATGGACTTCGTCGTCTACGAGCCGCTGCGGCAGCGAGGCCTGCTGATCGCGATGCTTGCCTCGAACGCGGTCGGACTCCTCTCCGACAGCCTCTTGTTCCTGAAGCTCGCCTTCGACTCCTTCGAGTACCTGCCGGGGCAGATCCTCGGCAAGGCGTGGATGACCCTTGCGGCGGTTGCGGTCTTGACCGTCCTCCGCCGGCGGAAGCGCGCTACCTCCTGACCTTCGACCACCGCCTGCCCGCCCAGCGCACCCTTGTGCTACCCGCCCTGGGCGGGCCTGATCTCTGAAACTCGTGCCTGAGTGAGCTTCCGCCAACTTGAAGTGCCAGGTCAAAGGGCTGGTGTGACCGGTCCTCCGGGTCTCGTGCTGGTCGTGGGCGTGAGTCCACGGAGAAGATCATTCGTCAGCGGTTGACTTCGAGGTTCGTCAGGACGAGCAGGGCCCGCAGGAGTTGGGATCCGCCAGTTCTTGAGGTGGGCGAAGCCGTGCTCGACCGGTGCGCGTCCGATGGCGAGGACTCGGTTGGCTTCCTTCTGGCCTGGGGTGAGCCTGTGGGTGCGGGTTGCGGCGTAGCCGGTGACGATCACCGGGTCGTGGATGTTGTTGTCCAGGCCACGGAAGCCGAGGTCGGCCAGTACCCCAAGGCCGGCGGCGCGCAGGTGGGCCAGGATGTGGTCGTGGCGGGCGGCGGTGTTGTCGTGGGTGCGGCCGGGAGCTGTAGGAGACCACCAGCCGGTCTTTCCGGCACGGGGCGACGGCCCTACTGTGTGGACGGCCCGTGCCTGTCGGGCGAGGCCCGGCGGGGTAGGGCCCTGTGGTTCTTCAGAGGGGGGCACGCGTCATGCGCGGGTTGGATCCGGACGATCCGGCGGTGGTCGGCCCGTACGTGTTGACGGGCCGTCTGGGCGAGGGCGGAATGGGCAGGGTCTACCAGGGCCGTTCTCCCGGCGGGCGCTTGGTCGCCGTGAAGGTCGCCAGGCGTGATCTCGCCGCCGATGCGGCTTTCCGATTACGGTTCCGCAGCGAGGTCGAAGCGGCCCGCCGGGTGGGCGGATTCCACACGGCGCAGGTCATCGACGCCGACCCCGACGCGGACCCGCCGTGGATGGTCACGGCGTTCGTCCGAGGCCGGACCCTCGATGTGGCGGTCGCCCAGGACGGGCCGATGGACGAGGCCGGGCTGCGGGCGCTGGCTGCCGCCCTGGCTGAGGCGCTGGGCGCGATCCATGCCTGCGGTCTGGTGCACAGGGACCTCAAGCCGTCGAACATCATCATGTCGGGTGACGGGCCGCGGGTGGTGGACTTCGGTATCGCGCGCGCACTGGACGCGACGCGGCTGACGCAGACGAGCGTCGTGGTGGGTACGGCGGGCTTCCTTGCTCCCGAGCAGATCAGCGGCGGCGTGATCGGGCCGGCCTGTGACATGTTCGCGCTCGGGGCCGTGCTGGTGCACACCGCCGGTGGGCGGGCGTTCGGAGAGGGCAGCCACCTGGGGCTGATGTACCGGGCCGTGCATGACGAGCCGGACCTCTCGGCCGTGCCCGAACCGCTGCGTCCGCTGATCGCCGCATGCCTCGCGAAGGATCCGGGTGACCGGCCGGATCCCGCAGGGCTGCTGAAGGCTCTCGGGCCGCCGTCGTCCGCACCACCGGAGGAACGGCCGGCCGGGTCCGACGCGGGCGTCGGGCCGCGGGAGGGCGCGGCGGACGCAGTCCCGGCCGGCCCAGTCCGCCCCGTCCCGCCCGCGGTGACGGTCCCCGCGACCGCGGTCGACGGCCCGCGGACCGAGGCGCCCGCCCGCGGCGCCGGACTAGGGTCGGCCACGTTCACCACGCCCCGCCGCAACCGCGCCGCGGTCGCCCTGACGTGGGCCACCTTGGCCGCAGTCTGCACCGTTTCCGCCTTCAACCTCACCCGCACGCACGAGACCACCGCCACGGTGATCGTTCTCTTCCCCTGGCTGTCCGCGCCCCTGTTCGCGGCGATCGTCGCCTGGCAGCCCGCCGCCCTGCGGATGGACGCCTCCGGACTGACCGCCGGCAAACAGACCCTGAACGGCAGGCGGGGGGCCCGCATCGCCTGGCGGCACCTCGCAGGTGTCGACCTGGCCCCCTTCGGGCCTCGGAGCTTGCCCGTCCTGCGCCTCACCTTCGCCGACGGCGCGCCCCTGCCCTTCGACCTCGACCCGGACGCCTGGCAGGCCACCGCACTCGACGTGACGGTGTCCAGAAAGGTGACTTGGACGGAATCCGACGGCGGTCCCGCCCGGCCGCGCCGTCCCGACCCCGATGCCCTCTCGCAGACGGCACTGGAAGCCATACGGCACTTCGCGCCCGACACCCTGCCCCGAGGGCAGCAGAGCCGGCCGACCAGAAGGAAGGACCTTCCCGAGCGCCTCGAACTCGCCGTACCGCTGTCCCACCGCAGGGCCGCGGCCGTCGCCTGGCTGGTGGCGGCAGCAGGCTGTGCCTGGTGGCTCTACCTCCGGACACAGGGCGACGATCCCGAAGGCGTCTGGGACCTCCTCCTCTTCACCGTGCCCGGGATCGGCATGCTCACATGTCTGGGACGGCTGGTACAGGCACTGTTCTTCGCCCAGACCGTCGCCTTCGACGCGGCCGGCATCACCGTGGACAGCCTCGGCACAGGTCCCTCTCTCCGCGTCGGCAGCCAGCTCATCCCCTGGGCCGACGTCTCCGCTCTGAGTTCGGTGGATCCCGGGACCTCGATCGTCCGTGTGCACCTGAAGAGCGGGAGGGCGCTGCCGCAGCCGCAACGCGGCCTGGCACGGCACACCCAGACCCGGGTCGACCTGAGCGTGAGCGGCGGCGGCATCCGAGGCTCCCTGGAGCGCCGGCGCCTCGTCACCGCGGTCCGCCACTTCGCCCCCCACGTCGACACCGGCCGCCTTTGAGCACGCCTCACAGCGGTGATCGAGCCGGTGTGTGACGAGCGTAACCGCGCATCATCGGCCGAGGCGTCCCGACGGTACGTACGCCCTGTCCGACGTGGACACCGCCGCCTCCATCCTGCGTACCCTCACGGATGCCGCGCGCCGACACCGCGTGCTCATCTTCGGCGGTCCCCGCCCACCGGCAACAGACCGCGCTTGCCAAGGGCACGGGGCGGGCCCGGTGACCGAGCAGGCTCCCGCGCCTGGAAGCGGCTGGCGCGGGCGGGGTGTCCGGGGG
>NZ_JACBGN010000219.1 GCF_013401435.1 Streptomyces sp. BR123 | reverse complement strand
GACGGCTACGGGGCCGGGGACTCCGCCTTGGCCGGGGCCGACGAGAGCTCCCGCGTGATGTCCGCGGGGCGTCGCCAGCCGCGCTCGCCGCGGGCCAGCAGCCAGGCCGTGGCCTCCTGCGGGGGCATGGCCGCCGCGACCAGCCAGCCCTGGACGGCGTCGCAGCCCAGGTCGCGCAGCCGCTCCCAGGTCTCGTCGTCCTCGACGCCCTCGGCGACCACGAGCAGGCCCAGGGAGTGGGCGAGGTCCACGGTGCAGCGCACGATCTCCGCGTCCTGGGCGTCGACCGCGAGCCGCGCCACGAAGGAGCGGTCGATCTTCAGTTCGCTGACCGGGAGCCGGCGCAGGTGGACCAGGGAGGAGTAGCCGGTGCCGAAGTCGTCCAGGGACATCTTCACGCCGTGGCCGGTCAGGCCCGCCATGGTGTCCGCGGCCCGCTGCGGGTCCTCCAGCAGCACGTGCTCCGTTATCTCCAGCTGCAGGCCGCTCGCCGGGACGCCGTGCCGGGCGAGCCGGGCCGCGACGGCGCCGGCGAAGCCCGGGGTGTGCACGTCGCGCGGCGAGACGTTGACCGCTACCGGGACCTTCAGGCCCTGCTTCCGCCACCGGGCCACCTGGGCGAGGGCGGTCTCCAGCACGTACTCGGTGAGGTGGGGCATCAGCCCCGAGGTCTCGGCGATCGCGATGAACTCGTCCGGGGACACCCGCCCGCGCTCGGGGTGCACCCAGCGCACCAGCGCCTCCAGCCCGGCCACCTGCCCGTCGAAGCGGACCTTGGGCTGGTAGTGGAGCTCCACCTCGCCGGCGTCGAGGGCGCGGCGGAGGTCGCCGAGCAGGCCGAGCCGGTCGGGGGTGTTGCTGTCGCGCTTGGACTCGTACACCTCGACGCCCGTGCGGTCCCGCTTCGCCTGGTACATGGCGACGTCGGCCCGGCGCAGCAGCCCCTCCGCGTCCAGCGCGTGGTCGGGGAAGACGGCGAGGCCGGCGCTGGCCTCCAGGACGAGGGTGAGGCCGTCCAGGTCGAGCGGCGAGCTGAGCTCTGCGACCAGGTGGCGGGCGACCCGCTGGGCGCTGGTGGTGGAGTCGGCGACGGGCAGGAGGACGGCGAACTCGTCGCCGCCGAGCCGCGCGGCCTCGGCCTCCTCGGGCAGGGCCTGCCGCAGCCGGTCGGCGATCTGGAGCAGCAGCCGGTCGCCCGCGAGGTGGCCGAGGGTGTCGTTGACCGCTCGGAACCGGTCCAGGTCGATCAGCACGAGGGCCGACCGGGTGCCCAGGCGTTCGGCCTCGTCCAGCGCGGACCAGGCCCGCTCCAGCAGCCACTGCCGGTTCGGCAGCCCGGTCAGCGGGTCCCGCAGCTGCTCCTCGGCGCGGGCCCGGGCGATCCACAGGGTGGAGTCCAGGGCGATCAGCGGTACGGCGAACAGCGGCAGCAGCACCGGCTGCGAGACGGCCACCACGCAGATCAGCGGGGCGATGCCGAGCAGCGCGACCGCGACTAAGGCCTGCCGGAGCAGCGCCGCCCGGGCCGCGGTGCGCAGGCCACCGGCGCGCGGCGCCTGCGCGAGCCACAGCAGCAGCCTGCTGGCGAGCAGGTAGGACACCGCGACCAGGACGACCTCGGGGGCGGCCTCCAGCCCCCAGGCGGTGGGCCGCCAGGGCGATTCGACGGTGGGTGTCTCCCCGAAGGCGGCCAGGACGAGGGCACCCGCGCCGATGCCGAGGATGTCGGCGGCGCCGTGCAGCAGCCCCTGTCGCCAGCGGTGCCGGCGCGCCGCCCCGACCAGGGTGACCACGGCGAGGGAGACGAGCCCGGCGGGCACCCAGCCGTAGAGGAGGAGCACGCCGAGGGTGAGGGCCGCGCCGGATCCGGTGCCGCCCCACCAGCGGTCCCGGCCGAGGGCGACCAGGTGGCCGACGATGATGCCGGTCAGCAGGGCGAGCGCCCAGCCGACCGTGCCGCCGGGGAAGAGGGCGTGACGGCCGGTCAGGGTGGAGGCGACGCCTGCCACGAGGACCACGGCCGCCAGGCCCACCACGGTGAAGGGCAGCACGGTGCGCTGCTTCGCCCCGCCCGGACCCTGTCCGGCGTCGAGCGGGTTCCGGTCCCGTGTCCCGGCACGCGGGACCCCGGGCCGGCCCGTCCGCACGGGCGGGATCGCCCCGCCGAAATCTGGTGACGGGTCGGCGCTTTCGGTGGGTTTCATGCCCGTCCCTCTCACAGCCGGCACTGCCGATGCCACGCGATGGCCCCGATGTCGTGCCATCACGGCTGGATTCGCATCACGCAGCCGTGCGCGACAGGCGCACCCCTCAACAGTAGGACGCGAGAGGCTCCCAGGGGCACCGGTCGGCGGCGGTTGCCCGAATGCGACCCAGCCATCCTCATCAGTACGGTATCCGCCGAACAGGTGAGTTGGGACCAGGACCCCCGGGCAACCCATCCGATGATCCGACAGCACACTGCCCCGGGAACAGCCTTGTACCAGCCGTTTGCCACCCTCTGTCGCGCCGGGCGTGCGCCCGCCCGTACGGCCGCACGCCACGCATCGGTTCGCCTTCTGCGGTTCCCGGGTCGGGCTTGTCCGGCCGTGCTATTCCGCGGCGGCTCCGCCGTCCACCGGGAGCGCCGCCTCGCGCGCCGCGTCGGGGCCCTGTTCCAGCAGCACGGCGAAACCCGCCTCGTCGAGAATGGCCAGCTTCAGCTGCACCGCCTTGTCGTACTTGGAGCCCGGGTTGTCGCCGACCACGACGAAGGAGGTCTTCTTGGAGACCGATCCCGTCACCTTGGCGCCCCTGCTCTGCAGGGCGTCCTTCGCGCCGTCCCGGGTGTGGTCCTGCAGGGTGCCGGTGACGACGACGGTGAGGCCCTCCAGGGGGCGCGGGCCCTCTTCCCCGCCGGAGCCCTCCTCCTCCATCCGGACGCCGGCCGCCCGCCACTTGCGCAGGAGCTCCTGGTGCCAGTCGACGGCGAACCACTCCTTGACCGCGGCCGCGATGACCGGCCCGACGCCCTCCGTCGTGGCCAGCTCCTCCTCGGTGGCCTGCTCGATCCGCTCGATGGAGCGGAACTCGCGGGCCAGCGCCTCGGCGGCCACCGGGCCCACGTGACGGATCGACAGGCCGTTGATGACGCGGGCGAGCGGGCGCTCCTTGGCCGCGGCGATGTTCTCCAGCATCGCCAGGGTGTTCTTCTTCGGCTCGCCCTTCTGGTTGGCGAAGACCGTGACGATCTTCTCCTCGCCGGTCTTCGGGTCGCGCTTGGGCAGCCCGCTGTCGGCGTCGAGGACGTACGCCTTGATGGGCAGCAGCTGCTCGATGGTGAGGTCGAACAGGTCGCCCTCGTCGCGCAGCGGCGGCTCGGCCGGCTCCAGCGGGTTGGTGAGCGCGGCCGCGGCCACCACGCCGAAGTTCTCGATGTCCAGGCTGGACCGGCCCGCCAGGTAGAAGAGCCGCTCGCGCAACTGGGCAGGGCACGTCCGCGCGTTGGGGCAGCGGAGGTCGATATCGCCCTCCTTCATCGGGCGCAGCGGGGTGCCGCACTCGGGGCACTCGGCCGGCATCACGAACTCCCGCTCGGTGCCGTCGCGCAGGTCGACGACGGGCCCGAGGATCTCCGGGATGACGTCGCCCGCCTTGCGCAGTACGACCGTGTCGCCGATGAGGACGCCCTTGGCCTTGACGACGTCCTGGTTGTGCAGGGTGGCGAACTCGACCTCGGAGCCGGCCACCTTCACCGGCTCCACCTGCGCGTACGGGGTCACGCGCCCGGTGCGGCCGACGCCGACCTTGATGTCCACCAGCTTGGTGTTGACCTCTTCCGGCGCGTACTTCCAGGCGATGGCCCAGCGCGGGGCGCGCGCGGTGGAGCCCAGCCGGCCCTGGAGCGGGATCTCGTCGAGCTTGACGACGACGCCGTCGATCTCGTGCTCCACGGAATGCCGGTTCTCGCCGAACCGGTCGATGAACGCCCGGACTTCCTCCAGGCTGCCCACGACCTCGTTGTGCCGGGCGGTGGGCAGCCCCCACTCGTGCAGCAGCGCGTACGCCTCGGACAGGCGGCCGATCTCGAAGCCCTCGCGGGCGCCGAGACCGTGCACCACCATGTGCAGCGGGCGGGTGGCGGTGACCTTCGGGTCCTTCTGGCGCAGCGAACCGGCAGCCGCGTTGCGCGGGTTGGCGAAGGGCTTCTCCCCGGCTGCGACCAGCCGGGCGTTGAGCTCCTCGAACTTCTCCATCGGGAAGTAGACCTCGCCGCGGATCTCCACCAGCGCCGGGATCCGGTCGCCCCCCAGCCGGTCCGGGATCTCCGCGATGGTGCGCACGTTCGGGGTGATGTCCTCGCCGGTGCGGCCGTCGCCGCGGGTGGCGGCCCGGGTGAGCCGCCCGTTCTCGTACGTGAGGTTGACGGCGAGGCCGTCGACCTTGAGCTCGCACAGGTAGTGGTACGCCGAGGAGCCCACGTCCCGGGCGACCCGGTCGGCCCAGGCCGAGAGTTCCTCGTCGTCGAAGGCGTTGTCGAGGGACATCATGCGCTGGCGGTGCTCGACGGAGGCGAAGTCCGTCTCGTACGAACCGGCCACCTTCTGGGTGGGCGAGTCCGGCGTGCGCAGCTCGGGGTACTGCTCCTCCAGCGCCTCCAGGGAGCGCAGCAGCTGGTCGAACTCGGCGTCGCTGACGACCGGCTGGTCCTTCACGTAGTACCGGAAGCGGTGCTCCTCGACCTGCTCGGCCAGCAGCTGGTGCTGCTCGCGCACCTCCGCCGGTACCGCCGTGTCCTGCTGTTCGGCTGCCATGCCGTGTCCTCCCGTGCCCCGTCTCGGTCCGTCACTCAGGGTTGTCGGCGAGCGATCGCGCCGCCCTGACGCAGTGCGCCTGCACCGCGCGGGCGTAGGCGGGCGAGGCGCCCGCCAGACCGCACGCCGGGGTGACCACGACGGACTCCGCCAGAGTCCCCGGAGCCAGCCCCAGCCTGCGCCAAAGCTTCCTGACACCCATGACGCTACCGCCCGGGTCCGACAGCGGGGCATCGGTGCCCGGCACCACTCCGGCGAAGAGTTTCATGCCGCTCTCGACGGCTTCGCCGAGGGCGTCGTCCTCGCGCTCCGTGAGCAGGGAGAAATCGAACGACACCCCTGCCGCGCCGGCGCGCCGCAGCATGCCGAAGGGGACCTCGGGCGCGCAGGAGTGCACGACCACCTCCCCGTCGTGCACGGCGAACAGCTCGCGCAGGGCCCCCTCGACGACCTGCCGGTCCACGGCCCGGTAGGTCCGGTAGCCGCTGGCGGTCCGCACCCGGCCGCGCAGGACGGAGGTCAGCGACGGCTCGTCGAACTGGAGGACGACATCGGCGCCGGGGATCCGCTTGCCGACGTCGGCGAGGTGCGCGCGCAGCCCCTCGGCGAGCGAGGCGGCGAGGTCGCGGCAGGCGCCGGCGTCCCGGAGCACGGCTTCGCCGCTGTGCAGCTCCAGGGCGGCGGCCAGGGTCCACGGGCCGACGGCCTGGACCTTGAGCTTCCCCCGGTACCCCTGGGTGAACTCCTCCAGGGCGTCGAGGTCCTCGCCGAGCCAGGACCGGGAGCGGCGGGTGTCGCGGCCGGGCCGGTCGCCGATCCGCCAGCCGCTGGGCTCGACGTGGGCGTACAGGTCCACGAGCAGCCCGAGCGAGCGGCCGATCATGTCGGCGCCGGGCCCGCGGGCGGGCAGCTCGGGCAGGTACGGGAAGTCCTCGAAGGACCCGGTGGCGGTCTTGGCGGCCTCGCGGGCGTCGCCGCCGGGCAGGGATCCGATGCCGGTGGCGCTGGCGGTCACCGGCCGGGCCTCACGGTCAGGTCGTTGACCTCGGCGTCGCGGGGCAGGTCGACGGCCATCAGGATCGTGGTCGCCACGGACTCCGGGTCGATCCAGGCGGACGGGTCGTACTCCTTGCCCTCCTGGGAGTGGACCTTGGCCTGCATCGCGGTGGCGGTGCGGCCCGGGTAGACGGAGGTGACGCGGATGCCGTTGGCCCGCTCCTCGGCGCGCAGCGCGTCGGCGAGCGCCTTGAGGCCGTGCTTGGAGGCGGCGTACGCGCTCCAGTCGGCGTGGGCGGTCAGGCCTGCGCCGGAGTTCACGAAGACGACGGTGGCCTTGGAGGCGCGCAGGGTCGGCAGGAGCAGCCGGGTGACCTCGGCGGGTGCCACGAGGTTCACGTTGAGCTGCTCGTGCCAGGTCTTGGGGCGCAGCTCCCCGACCGGCCCGAGCTCGACGATCCCTGCGATGTGCAGCAGGGAGTCGATCCGGTCGGGGACGGCCTGGTGGGAGAAGGCCCAGGACAGCCGGTCGGGGTCGGCGAGGTCCCCGACGAGGGTGCGGGCGCCGGGGTAGCGCTCGACGAGCTGCCGGGCGCGGGCGGCGTCGCGGGCGAGCAGGATCAGGTCGTCGCCGCGGGCGTGCAGCCGGTTCGCGACGGCGGCGCCGATGCCGGCCCCGGCACCGGTGATCAGATGAGTAGCCATACCGCCCATGCTCGCACCCCGGCAGGGCACCCGGGCTCGCCGGGCCGCCCCACCGGGGCCGCGTCAGCGGGCGGCGCCGAAGCCGGTGACCGAGGGGTACGGGATTGCCGTGCCGCGGCCGGGCAGGACCGCGAACCGCCCGTCCGCGGCGACCGTCCACACGTCCGGGACGCCGTCACCCGTGAGGTCGCCGTCGGAGCCGACCCGGATGCCGTGCGCGGTGCCCAGCACCGGAGCGGAGGCCGGGTCCGTGAAGGCCGCCGGGTCGCCGAGCGAGAACGCCCGGATCTCGCCGGTCGTCCGGGAGCGGGCCCACAGGGTGGGGATGTCGGTGCCTTGCGCCCGGCCGGGGGTGAGCAGGTCGTGGTCGGCCCACGGGGCGCCGTCGCCCGACAGGAGCGTGGCGACCCGGTCGAGCTGCCCGGTACGGCCGGGACCGGCCAGCCACAGCCTGCCGTTCTCCACCCAGGCGACGGAGGTGCGCTTGAGCGCGTCGTCTTGGGGGGCGTCCCCGGACGGCGAGCCGACGGCAGCGAGCGCGGTGACCCCGGACCAGTCGTCGCCGAAGCCGACCGCAGTGCAGTCGAGCGGTTGCCCGGCCGGGGCCTGACAGCGGGCGGGCTTGTCGACGCGAATCGAGTCCTGTTCGGTGAACAGTCCGCGATCGTCGTTGCGGTAGCGGAACAGCATGCCCGATCCGGGCTGCTGGGCCAGCAGGTCGTCCACGTTCTGGTAGCCGAGCGAGCCGTGATGGGTGTACCGGGTCCCCGTCCAGCCGTCCGCGGGCTCCCCCGGAGCCGCGAGCCGGTGGCCGTTCGCCGGAGCCGAGGCGGCGGCGCCGGGTTTGCGCAGGGATCCCCGGTCGTCGGGGACCAGCACGTCCGCCGTGCCGTCGCCGTCGATGTCGCCGTAGGCGATCTTCGGGTTCTGTGGCGGCGGCGCGTAGTAGGTGTGGACGAAGGGCTGCGAAACGTTGCCCGCGTCGTCCATCGTCTGCAGGTAGAGCGTGTTGGTGCCCCAAGTCCGCGGCGTGACGGCGATGTCGGCGGATCCGTCCGCGAGCCGGACGACACGGCTGTCGTGTGCGGCGTCGGCGCACGACCACCCGACCGACGGCGTGCCCGTGCCCCAGCGGGCGCAGGCGATGCCGGAGCCCGTGTCGGTGCCGGTGAGGGTGAAGGTGCCCTCCTGGCCCGCGGTCTTCGTGGGGCTTCCGCCGCTGCCGGAGGCCGGGAAGTCCGTGGACGTGATCCCGGCCGTCGGCGGGGTCCGGTCCACCCGGAAGTGGCACCAACCGGTGTACGGGCTCGTGCGGGTGCCGTCCGTGGTGCGGACGCGCCAGGCGTAGCGGCCCCCGTCGGCCAGGAGGCCGCCGCGCAGGTCGGTCCGCACCTCGCCCGCGGGGTGCGGCGCGGCCGGGCCCGTGTCGGTCCGCTTGCCGCCGTACGCGGTGTCCCACAGCTGGAACGTGGTCCGCAGCGGCGTGCCGGACGGAGAGCCGGTCGTGGCGTACAGGGCGACGTCCCCCAGGCCGATCCACCCCGGTTCGAGGTCGGCGTCCGTGGCGCACGGGGTGGTTCGGCCGTCTCCGGCGAAGCCGGGGGCCGGGTCGGAGCGGGGCGCGGTGACGGTGGGTGTGCCGGGACCGGTTCCGGCTGCGACCGCCGGCGCGGCGAGCAGGCTCGCACCGACTGTCGTGACGACCACGGCGAGGCGCGGTAAGGCTGAGATCGGCTTCACTTCGTGTTCCCCCCTGGAACGATCGTGGACTTCGGGGAGACAGGTACCACGAAAGATCCGGCAGGACCGATCGGTTTGGTGCGGCGGCGGCCGTTTCCGGACGCCGGTACGGACCGTCACAGGGCTGCGGACGTGCGGAGCCTTGCGGCGGTGTGGGCGGCGTCGTAGGCGGGCGGGACGCCGTCGGCGAGGAAGATGTCGGCCCGGATGTGGCGGGTGCGCAGGGGGAGGATCTCCTGGTAGGCGTCGGAGGCGTACCAGGCGCGGGCGCGCTCCATGTCCGGGAAGGCGATGATCACGAGGTCGCCGGTGAAGGAGCCCTCCAACACCTCGACCGGGCCGCCGCCGTGGACGAGGAAGCGGCCCCCGAAGGGGTCCATCGTGGCCTGGATGGTCTCGATGTAGCGGAGGACGTCCTCGTTCATCATCTCGGGGCGGATGCGGCCGATGGCGTACGCGGTCATGCCGTTCCCCCGACTTCCGTTCATTGCACGGGTTGTTGGGGGAATCATCGCGAGGGGCGGGCGGACCCGTCGATTACCTCTCGGGTCATGCCGCGGAGGCCGGCCGGGCGCCCGGGCCGAAGGTGCGGCGGTAGGCGATCGGCGAGATGCCGAGCGAGCTGCGCATGTGCTGGCGCAGGGAGTTGGCGGAGCCGAAGCCCGAGCGGTGGGCGACGAGGTCCACGGGCAGGTCGCTGGATTCCAGCAAGTGGCGTGCCAGGTAGAGCCGTTGGGCGGTCAGCCACTGCACGGGGGTCATGCCGACCTCGTCGCGGAAGCGACGCGTAAAGGTGCGCAGGCTCATCCGGGCCCGCGCGGCCAGCTGGCCCAGGGTGAGCGGTTCGTCGAGGTGTTCCAGGGCCCAGGCGCGGGCCTCGGTGGTGGTGGCGACAGTGGGTTCGGGGACGGGCCGGTCGATGTACTGGGCCTGCCCGCCGTCGCGCCACGGCGGTACGACGCACAGCCGGGCGGCGCGGTTGGCGACGGCGGTGCCGTGGTCGGCGCGCACCAGGTAGAGGCAGAGGTCGATGCCGGCGGCGACGCCGGCGGAGGTGAGGATGTCGCCGTCGTCGACGAAGAGGACGTCCTCGTCGACCTTGACCCGCGGGAAGGCCCGCCGGAACTCCAGCGCCTTGAACCAGTGGGTGGTCGCGGGCCGGCCGTCGAGCAACCCGGCGGCAGCGAGCACGTACGAGCCGGTACAGATCGACACGATCCGGGCGCCCGGGCGGATCCGGGCAAGGGCGTCGACATGCGCCTGCGACAGGGGCGCGCCCTGCAGGAGCTCGCCCATGGCGTGCGTGGGCGGGATGACCACGGTGTCGGCGGCCGCGAGCGCCTCGGGGCCTGCCGAGACGCCGATCGTGAACCCGGCGTCGCTGGCCACGGGCTGCCCGTCGACGGTGCAGACGGTGACCTCGTAGAGCGGGTTCCCGGAGTCATCGTAGGCGTTGCCGAAGACCCGGGAGGGCATTCCGAGCTCAAACGGAGGGACACCTTCGAGGGCGAGTACGGCGACACGATGCATGGCCAGATTCTGTCACATGGTGGCCGTCCGGCCAGTACTGCGCGGGCCCGGCGGCGGTGAAGCTGGTGCCATCACCGGGAAAACCGGTATGGAACAGACATAAGGAGACATCCATGCGCGCCGTCGTCGTCAGCCAGTGGGGCGGGCCCGAGGTCCTCACCGAGACCGAGGTGGACCGGCCCGAGCCGGGACTGGGCGAGATCCTCGTACGGGTACACGCAGCCGGCGTGAACCCCGTGGACTGGAAGACCCGGGCCAGCGGCGCCTTCATCGGCTGGGGCCCGGTCCCGACGGTCGGCTGGGACGTCTCCGGCACCGTCGAGGCGGTCGGACCGGGTGTGACCCTGTACCGTGCGGGCGACGAGGTGTACGGGATGCCCCGCTTCCCGCAGCAGGCGGGCGGTTACGCCGAGTATGTGACGGCCCCGGCGCGGCATTTCGCGCGCAAGCCTGCTTCCCTCGACCATGTGCAGGCGGCCGCGCTGCCGCTGGCGGCGCTCACCGCCTGGCAGGCGCTGGTCGACACGGCCGGGGTCACGGCAGGGCAGCGTGTGCTGGTCCACGCGGCGGCCGGCGGTGTCGGCCACCTGGCCGTGCAGATCGCCAAGGCCCGCGGCGCGTACGTCATCGGCACCGCCAGCGCGGCCAAGCACGAGGTGCTGCGCGAGCTCGGCGCCGACGAACTGATCGACTACCGCGCCGGGGACTTCGCCGAGGCGGTCTCGGACGTGGACGTGGTGCTGGACGCGCTCGGCGGGGAGGTCGCGCAGCGCTCCCTGAAGGTGCTCAAGCCCGGCGGCCACCTGGTGACACTGCTCGGACCGGATGTCCCGGCCGGGGCGGACGGGGTGCACGCTTCCTTCGTCATGGTGGAGCCCGACCTCAAGGGCCTGGAGGAGATCGCCGCCCTGGTGGAGCAGGGGCTGCTCAGGCCGCTGGTCGAGACGGTGCTGCCGCTGGAGCAGGCGGCGAGGGCCCACGAGATCGGCGAGCAGGGCCGCACCACCGGCAAGATCGTCCTGACGGTGGCCTGACCGGGGCCGGTCCCGGGCGCGGTCCCGGGCCTGCACCCGT
This sequence comes from Streptomyces sp. BR123, assembly GCF_013401435.1. Lineage (GTDB taxonomy): Bacteria > Actinomycetota > Actinomycetes > Streptomycetales > Streptomycetaceae > Streptomyces. The sequence continues at coordinate 1,267 of NZ_JACBGN010000219.1, read as the reverse complement.
GCCCGTGCCCGTGACCGGGCACGGGGCCGGCCCGGTCAGACGGACGCGGCGGTGGCGCGGGTGGTCGTGGCGATGGTGGCGGAGCCGACGACGCGGGTGCCGTCGTAGAGGACGATCGCCTGGCCGGGGGCGACGCCGCGGACCGGCTCGGTGAAGCGCACCCGCAGCTCGCCGTCCACGACCTCGGCGAAGACCTCGGTCTCGCCGCCGTGGGCGCGCAGCTGCGCCGTGTACGTGCCCGGGGCGGCGGGCGTGGAGCCGCACCAGCGGGGGCGGATCGCGGTGAGGGCGCTGACGTCGAGGGCCTCGGCGGGGCCGACGGTGACCGTGTTGTTCACCGGGGAGATGTCGAGGACGTAGCGCGGCTTGCCGTCGGGGGCGGGGTGGCCGATGCGCAGGCCCTTGCGCTGGCCGATGGTGAAGCCGTACGCGCCGTCGTGGCTGCCGACCTTGGTGCCGGACTCGTCGACGATGTCGCCCTCGGCCTTGCCGAGGCGCTTCGCGAGGAAGCCCTGGGTGTCGCCGTCGGCGATGAAGCAGATGTCGTGGCTGTCGGGCTTCTTGGCGACGGCGAGGCCGCGGCGTTCCGCCTCGGCGCGGATCTCGTCCTTGGTGGTGACCGTGTCGCCGAGCGGGAAGAGCGCGTGGGCGAGCTGCTTCTCGTCGAGGACGCCGAGGACGTAGGACTGGTCCTTGGCCATGTCGGAGGCGCGGTGCAGCTCGCGGGCGCCGTCCTCGTTGACCACGACCGTCGCGTAGTGGCCGGTGCAGACGGCGTCGAAGCCGAGGGCGAGGGCCTTGTCGAGCAGCGCCGCGAACTTGATCTTCTCGTTGCAGCGCAGGCAGGGGTTCGGGGTGCGCCCGGCCTCGTACTCGGAGATGAAGTCCTCGACGACGTCCTCGCGGAAGCGCTCGGCGAGGTCCCAGCAGTAGAAGGGGATTCCGATGACGTCGGCGGCGCGGCGGGCGTCGCGGGAGTCCTCGATGGTGCAGCAGCCGCGCGCGCCGGTCCGGAAGGACTGGGGGTTCGCGGAGAGCGCCAGGTGGACCCCGGTCACGTCGTGCCCGGCTTCGACCGCTCGGGCTGCTGCGACGGCGGAGTCCACACCGCCGGACATGGCGGCCAGGACGCGGAGGGGGCGGGCGGTGCGCTGCGGGTTCTCAGTCATAGCGCCTTCCAGGGTACGGGGGAACCGTCCGGGGTCACAGCGCGTTGTCGAGTGCAGGGGGTGGATCACATGGCGGGCAAGGGAACGGCGGCGGGGGC